>CALEFI010000074.1 GCA_937876905.1 uncultured Treponema sp. | reverse complement strand
GGTGCCGTCATGGGAATGAGCGTGGTGGGGCTGGGGCTCCTGGGAGCCAGCGTCATCTACATGATTACGGGAAACCCCAACGTCCTCTCCGGCTTCTCCCTGGGAGCATCCTCCATCGCCCTGTTCGCCCGTGTGGGCGGCGGCATCTACACCAAGGCAGCCGACGTTGGCGCCGACCTGGTGGGCAAGGTTGAGGCCGGTATCCCGGAGGATGACCCCCGCAACCCTGCCGTTATCGCCGACAACGTGGGTGACAACGTGGGCGACGTGGCCGGCATGGGCGCCGACCTCTTCGAGTCCTATGTTGGCTCCATCGTGTCCGCCATCACCCTGGGACTGGTGTTCCATCAGGCCAGCGGAGCCATGTATCCCCTGGTGCTCTCCGCCATCGGAATCCTGGCCTCCATCCTGGGAACCTTCTTTGTCCGTGGCGACGAGAAGGCCAGCCCCCACAAGGCCCTGAAGATGGGAAGCTACGTGTCCAGCGCCATTGTCATCGTGGCCTCTCTGGTTCTGAGCAAGTACAGCTTCGGCACCTTCAACTCAGCCATCGCCATCATCTTCGGCCTGATTGTGGGCCTGCTCATTGGAACCGTCACCGAAATCTACACCTCCGGGGACTACCGCTTTGTCAAGCGCATCGCCCTCCAGTCCGAGACCGGCCCCGCCACCACCGTCATCAGCGGAATCGCCGTGGGAATGCAGTCCACCGCCGTGCCCATCCTGCTGATTGCCGTGGGCATCATCGGAGCCTACATGGCTGACGGACTCTACGGAATCGCCCTAGCAGCGGTGGGAATGCTCTCCACCACGGGAATCACCGTCGCCGTGGATGCCTACGGTCCCATCGCCGACAATGCCGGCGGCATCGCCGAGATGTCCGGCCTGCCGCCCCAGGTCCGGGAGATCACCGACAAGCTGGACGCAGTGGGCAACACCACCGCCGCCATGGGAAAGGGCTTCGCCATCGGTTCTGCCGCCCTCACCGCACTGGCCCTCTTTGTGTCTTATGCCCAGGCTGTGGGTCTGAATGCCGACGGAATCAACATTCTGGACTACAAGGTTATTGTGGGTCTGTTTATTGGTGGTATGCTGCCCTTCCTGTTCTCCGCCATGACCATGGACTCCGTGTCCAAGGCGGCCTACAAGATGATTGAGGAGGTACGCCGCCAGTTCCGCACCATTCCCGGCATCCTTGAGGGAACCGGCAAGCCCGACTACACCTCCTGCGTTGCCATCTCCACCCAGGCGGCGCTCAAGGAGATGATGGTGCCCGGCATCATGGCGGTCATCTCTCCCCTTGCCATCGGAATCCTTTTGGGAACGAGAGCCCTGGGAGGTCTTTTGGCCGGAAGCCTGGTGACCGGAGTGCTCACCGCCATCTTCATGTCCAATGCGGGAGGAGCCTGGGACAACGCCAAGAAGTACATCGAGGGAGGCTTCCACGGCGGAAAGGGAAGCGACGCCCACCGGGCAGCCGTCGTCGGCGACACCGTGGGAGACCCCTTCAAGGACACCTCCGGTCCCTCCATCAACATCCTCATCAAGCTGATGACGGTCGTTGCCCTGGTATTCGCGCCCCTGTTCCTGCTGATCAACGAAGGCATGGGACTGATTCACTGATAGGAGGAAGCAATGAACGTGTTCGAGAAGGAATTCGACCTTATCCTGGACAAGGCAAAGAGCCTTTCCAAGCCCATGCGGGTTGTGGTGGCCGGCGCCGATGCCGAGCACCTGCTGCAGGCCGTCTTCGAGGCTGAGGCCAGGGGCTTCGCAATCCCTGTGCTGGTGGGCAACGAGGAGCGCATCCGCACCATGCTGAAGGACTTGAAGCTTGACGACCGCAAATACGAGATTTGCGGGGTGGTGGCCGACGACAACGTGGTGCAGGATGCCATCGACGTAGTGCGCAACGGTGGCGGAGATGTGCTGATGCGGGGCAACACCTCCACCAGGGGCTTTTTGATGCCCCTGCTGAACAAGGGAAACAAGCTCATCAAGAATGATGTTCTCACCTACGTCTCGCTGATGAAGCTGCCCAACTACGACCGCCTGCTGGCACTCTCCGATGCGGCCGTCATCATCCAGCCCTCCGTGGAGCGCCGCAAGCAGATCATCCGCAACATGGTGGAGCTGCTGAACAAGCTGGGCATCAGCCATCCCAACGTGGCGGTGCTCTCCCTGGTGGAGAAGCCCAGCTTCCACATGCGGGATACGGTTGAGGCCCAGACCATCGCCCGTGACCACGCCGCCCACCCCATCGCCGACTGCGAGGTGGTGGGCCCCATCACCTGGGACCTGGTGGTGAGCAAGGAGGCCGCCCGTCTGAAGGGCTTTGACAACCCCCTGTGCGGCGAGTTCGACGCAGTCTGCGTGCCCGACGTGATGGCCGGAAACATCCTGATGAAGGCGCTGATGATGTCCGCACAAGTGAACAGCTGCGGAGTCGTAGCAGGCGCCACCATCCCCATCGCACTGAATTCCCGCAGCAACTCCGTGGAGCAGGCCTACCTCTCGCTGGCAACCTGCGCCGCGCTCCTGCAGGCAAAAAAATAATCGGAGCGGCTTTGAGCCGTGCAAGCCGCCCTGATTCACTTGGGGCGGCTTTTTTATCCTGCCGGAGCAATCGCAATCGGCACATGATATGAGGAGACAACACATGAAGGCTTTGAAAGGAATCTTGATGACGCTGACGGCGGCCCTTGTCCTGCTAACCTCCTGCAAGTCTACGGACACCGGAGCGGTGGCGGACGAGTGGACCTTGGTTGCAAGCTACAGTGAGCTGGAGGGGACCTACAACGGGACGACCAGCATCCGTCCGCCGGACTACGACAGGCTGAGCGAATTCAACAAGGCGTTCAGGGATGTGTCCATTGCCGTGGCCATGAGCCTGACCTGCCCTGCCTCCGAGGGTGATCCTGTCCAGATGACAGAGATTCATGAGTTCACCCAGTACGTGGACACCATGGGCAGCTTCCTGATGACCGATCCCGGAGTGCAGGCCACTGTCCAGGCCCAGGGAGTCAGCCCGGCGGACTACTTCTGGTCGCTGCTGCAGGCCGCAGACCCCAGCTCACACTACACCGCAGGCAGCCCCTACGTGAGGACCACGTTCCGGGAAAGCCCCGTCCCGGAGATGGATGCCTCCCTTGCAGCGGGGATGGTAATCTTGTACAGGAACCAGGACGGCTCCAAACTCAGGATGATAGTCTATGTCCCCCACGCCGACACGGGCCTCCCCTCCGACGACGTGGCCATGGAGATGGTTCTGGAGCGGGCCAATCCATAAAGCTGGCCTGACGACTCCAGTAACAGCGGTTCAGCGGCGACAAATTTCCATCGGATGCATTCCCTGTGGAAAGATGGATAAAATCCAGTAGGAATTCGGTGGATTCCTACTGGAAGTTTTTTTGATACAGTGGGATTTCTAATACAACGCTGAAATCAACTGCGAAATTGAATCTGCAACGAATTCGGTAGTTGCTGTCTCATGGTTAAGATGAACCACAGTATTTTTGCTCAAATCCAAGCAAATGAAATCTCCTGATGGTTCTGAGGCAATTGGAAATAGATTCCTATTTTCTGTTTGTACTACATCAATAAAAGTATAGATATTTTCCATATCTTCAGTATTGTAGGAAAGTAGTTTCTTAAACTCCAATCCCCTTGTCCTTTCTGAATCAAACGTTGACTTGACAGGTCGTCCATTATTGCTCTTAAGAATCAATTTTTCCAAGTCTTCCGGCAATTGAACATCATATTTCTTTTTTACAGCCTCAATCTTCTCACTTGTCGTTGCCTTGACATATTTCCACTCCATAACTACACTCCTTCTTTCAATATAAATTCTTAGCGGTTTTCTTGTCCACCACCCCAAATAGCTTTTCCACCAGTATGACCTGTCTTCGCATGTGTTTCAGAGTCCACCAGTTGCATCTTTCCTTTCTCTGCATCATGATGCCAAGTATAGCCATCAGGTGTATCTCCGTTCTCAATTTGTTCCAATTGCTCCGGTGTAAATTTTTCTTTTAACTCTGGATCTTTAGCTATAGCTTCCTTCAACTGCTTGTTGCATTCTGCAAACTGTTCCTTGTCACTAGCTTTCTCCAAGTCCTCTGGCAACTGTACATCATAAATAGAATCAAATTCTGGTACAACAACAGAAATTTCTTTTCCATCACCATCTATCACAGTCTTTCGAACATAAGGTATCTCTGTTACAGGATGTTTTTTGCCTTCAAGATGCTCATTCCGACAAAAAAATTTTTCTGTACCTTCTTTAGTCCCCCACTTTTCCTCCGACTCATCCTGTCGAGAGAAGTCAATGGGGCTGGATGTATCAAGCTTTCCTGAATTCTCATACTTGCCGCTGTCATTGCTAAAATCCAGAGGCTTGCTTGTATCAAAAGCCCTTCTGGAATCTTGGGTTCCGTCATTGGAAAAATCCAAGGGCTTGGAGGTGTCTAGCTTTCGGGCTACTTCCCCTCCCTGCTTTGCTACCTCAGTAGCCACATCCTTGACTACTTCTACCGCTCTTTCAATCATCACCCACCTACCTTGCCTTGCTTTGGATTAAGCTCTCCAATAAGACCAGGCCTGTTCAATTCTGCATGAACATAATTCTGCAAGATACATTGCAGAATGCTGTTGCGCAATGCTGTTTGTTCTTGTATCTGAAAACCACATTCTCTCAGCTCCTTTTCGATATGCTCCTGCACGTCATCACGCCAGATGTGTATGTCATGGGGATTTCTTACAGCGGAATTCCGCAAAGTCTTGGAAAACTCTGGAAATAACTGCGATACGATGAAGGATAATTTGTTATAATCGGGTTTGTCCTGTTGTTCAATATATTGTTTGGCTGCAACGTAGCTTGAACCATTCAAATAACTACCCTTCGAATTCTCAATCAACTCCTTCAGTTTTATTTCATCTGTTGGATTGCACAAAAGGCTAGCTAGATTTAACCTTGCCTGCGTTGTTGCAGAACTAGTAGACTCCGGTATGCACTCAACCTTCTTTTCATTCTCATACCGTTCCATCTGGCACAGCACTGGTTCAATCCAGTTGTTCTGGTAGACGGCGGCCACGCCCACCGGCAGACGGGCCAGCTCAGTTATCTGGTCGTCGTTCAGGTTGGCAGCCCGGCCCACCAGCTCCCGGTCGTCCTGGTCGGGAAGCCGCATGATGATCTTGGTGTTGGTGTTGCGGATGACCGACAGGTCCAGGAGGCCCGGCGCCTGGTCGGCTATGATGAAGCCCTCCCCATAGGTGCGCATCTCGGCAATGGCGTTTGCCAGCATCTCCACTGACTTGCCCAGCAGGTTGCCGCTGTCCTGGCTTTGCTCCGTGGAGGTTCTTTTCAGTAGATTATGAGCTTCTTCCAACACTGTCACATGACGCAAACCAGCGTTGATTTTACCTTCCGTCATGCGGTGCTCCTGCAGCTTCAGCACCAAAAGCCCCATGATCAGGGACTTTGTCTCGGTGGAACCCACGCGGCTCAGGTCTACAATCACCTTGCGGTCAAAGAGCTCCTGGGCGGAAATCTCCTCCGTGGTGAAGATGAGTCCGTTGATTCCATTGGTCAGGGACTTGAGCCGGGTGACGAGGGCTCCCTTGTAGGCTCCCTTGTTCTCGGCATCGTACTCGGAGGAGTCGATGATGGTGCGGATGTTCCGAGTCACATCGGCAAAGGTGGGATACAGGTCGTCTCCGTAGGGATTGGTTGACTCCGTGAGGTTCCAGCCACAGTCTTCGTAGGACTTTTCCACCGCCTCCTTCAAGACGGCGGGCATGGCGGCGTACATGGGCCAGCACACGTTGAAGATTTCTATGAGGCGGTCAAGGTGCTCAAGGATGTGTATGTTCCTGGAAGGCTCCTCCTTGCCGTGGGGAAAGCTGAAGGGATTGATTCTCAGCAGGGGTGTGAGCTGTGGGTTGGTGCCGTACACCGACACGCCCGGCAGGCCCCCCAGTACCTCCTTGTACTCACCCTTGGCAGGCTCCACCACCAAGAATTTCACGTCCTGACGACTCAACCCTTCCAGCAGCCGGTAGATGGTGTTGGACTTGCCGCTGCCGGTGGAGCCGGTGACAAAAGTGTGGGAGGTGAGGGAGTCCCTTGAAAGCTTTACAAGGCGGTTTTTTGATGGGGTAAACATGTGATAGCAAAAGCCAATCTCAAAATCCTCTGTAATGCTTTCAATACCATGGGGATCCCTACCAAAGGAAACTCCCTCAAGGACAGGCAAACCCTGCATAGATTTTCTGGGAAAAATCATCACGTTGGAAAGCTTGTCGGTAGCAACATAATTGGTAGGGGTAACGGCAATTGGCTGTCCTCCTCCATCCTTTGTCACAAAGATTGGATGACAAAAGTGCCGCACATAATCCTTGATTTTACTGAACTCACAGCTATCACTACCCTCATAGCACCATGTCTGGATAGCACTGGATTCAAGATGGGACTCCTTTCCTTGGGTAATTCCTCTCAAATAGCTTGCGACGCTGGTACAGGTTGCACTATCCTCTGCAAGGATATAGGTGGCATACTTCCACGAACCAGTGGCCTGACTTTCTGTAATCCCCTTCATCACATTTTCCAGCCGATTCAAGAGATTGCTGACCGTGTAGGATTGGTAGGTGTAGGTTGCTCCCTCCGTCTTTCCAAAGGATATGCTGGATCCCTTGGTGGAGGCCTGGCTCTCTCCTGTCGTCTCAGTCTTTGCGGTACCCCAACTATACCCATACCCAGCAGATAAGCCTCCAGAAATGGCTGATGTAGCAGCATTGAAAATGTTCTTAAGAGACGCAAGCCAACCTGCCGCTGAGGAGTTTGAAGTTCCTGCATTTATTCCGAAGTTCACCGAATGGGTTTTGGAGATGGTGTTGCTGACACTGCTGAAATTGGAGAGGGTTTCTGACTCACTTTGGGTGGAGTCCTCACTGGTTCCCTCATTGAACTGGTAGGACAGGAAGGGATGGATTGCCGTCGCCAGCTGCTCGTATCCAGTCAATATTTCCCGTATGCTGGCCATGGAGATGGACTCAGCCAGAAACACTACCGTATACCCCTCTTCGTTTGATTCGGGAACAACTCCATCCAGAAGCTTGTCCAATCCTTGGGTAATGTAGTCTTTAGAGTATTCAGAGGGGCTGTTCATGAGGATGGAAATATGGTTGTACTTGTCTATAATCTCCCCTACCTTTGTTTCTGTGTCACTGGATTCTATGTCCTCAACTTCACTGCCGGGGAAATTTCCTTGTAAAGTCGCTTTAAGCAATGCTTGGTTCTTTCCACTATCTTCATTTCTTCCCTGACCGACATTCTTTACAATAAAGTCCATGGAGGTAGCTTCATGAGTGCGGGTAACCATCAGAGCGATGGTATGATCTCCATCTGCAAAGGTACTCATGGCATTTTTAAAGCAATCTCCAATCTTCTCGTCCTTGTCAAAGACCCATCGCCTTATCTTCACTCCCCGTATATTAGCTGAATAACTTACAAGTGGGGAATCCTTATCCGGCGGGCAATTTATGCCCTCAAAGGGAGCACACCGGTAATCTTGTTCCAGACGATTAGCATATTCCTTGTCTAGGGTATAGGCAATTTTTCCTAAATTCTCAAGCAGTACTCCTTCATCTGGTTTCTTGGACATAGTCTCCTCCTCCATCCTTTTCTGCTCCGCATTGCCTCACACAAGCTGCAAGCCCTAAACAAATCAAGATCGCCGCAACCGCTCCAACCAACAAAAGAGTTTTTTTTTGAGGATTGTTCTGTCCACGCTGATGGACAGATTGGGCCACATCAAAAAGATACCGTAGATACTCCTCATTGAAATTTTCTGCCACGGCAGCATTTGACAGTAAATTCAGATATTCCTTCGTCCACTCTGACTCTGGCTTCCGTTCCAGCTTAACATGAGAAAAATACTCACCTTTTACGGCAGGATGCCGCAACAGCTCGGAAAGAAATTCCTGGGTAAATTTACCTGCAGCAATATCATTTGCGATGCGCACCCGGTTCACCATCCCATCTTCAATATATCTGGAAAGATCAGCCATTCTTCACACTCCTTTGCCAGATTTTTTTCTCCAGCTCTTCAAGGAGTGCTTTAACAGAGGCTGCCACTTCCTTCAGTTTTTCTCCAAGCTGCGTCATCGCATCCTTGTCCTCAATCTTTGCCTTTGTGTCTGATGAATATTCTTCTACACGACCACGGAACTCATCCTTGAGCCTTTCAACAATCTCCTTATGCTTTTTCTTGTAGGCGGCTATGTAGGCATCTGTCCATTTAGCCAGAGACTCACTCAAAGACTCTTTCAACTCAGACAAAAAATCTTCCTTTTTCAGATAGTCTTTCTTCTTAAACCAAACCATTTTTGTTACCTTATGCTCCTTCATTATTTGAGTCACAGGAATTGGATCAAATTCCACACTCTCTACAGCGCTCACCTGCCTCATGAGGGTTTTCTTGGCATTATCACTAATGCTGGAATCTGATTGAATCGAATTAAAGACATTGGTAAGGAACGCTTCAATTTTTCCTTCCAAAACCTTTTTGCTGGCTTTGGTAAAGTGATAGTTCATCCTGGAAAATTCATCGTCAATCGCAGATGTAATATCTTGTTCATACTCAGGCCTGAGCTTTATCTTGCCACCACTAAAGATTCCTGGCTTGCCCAGAATACAATCCACCTCATCTGCTATCTGTCCCTTACTCTCTTCTATGTCAGTGCTGGCAAGGCCCAACTCATGCAAATCTTTTTCTGAAAGCATATTCTCATTGGCTTTCTTACCAGCATCTTTAACAATTGCATCCACCCTTTCCTTCAGCTGTCTTATTTCTTCTTCCAGCTCTACTATATTTTGGTCGGTGGCTGTACACAAGAACTGGCTCTTAGCCGTCACATTGGCCAAAGTCTTCTCCACGCCCTGGATGATTGCAGAGGCTCTTACTGCCGAGGCAAATTTCTCGCCATAATCCTTGAGCTCCTCTTCCAGGGCATAAAGGCCAGAGGTAACATAGACCAATCGGTTGTCATCCCACTTTTCCCTGGCATCTTGGGCGGCGGCATCACTTTTTTCTATCATCCGCCTTGTAGCCAGATCAGAAGAAGCCATCCTGTTCTCCCGGTAGCAAAGCCCGTTGGGAGACATTTCATCATCCACAGGATTTTTCTTAATCCAGAACTCATCATCCCGTGTCTTTGTTTCCTCCTTCATGCAGGCCTTTGCAGCAGCAGCAAATTTTGAGGAAACGAACAGCAGCTTCTTTTCCCTCAAGTGCAAGGAGAAATTGGGGTCTTCCTTCATGGTCAAAGTTGCATCACGCAACCCCTTTCTCTCATCACGGTTTACATCATCTGCATGAGTCATAACGACGAAGGAACGGGCAATGTCTATGGTATTCTTGTCATTCTTCTGCTCTGCATCCTTGATGTATGTCAGCAACGCATTTGTACCAGAACCCTCCAATGCATTTGGCCTACATACAAAGATGAGAATCGACTGGCTCTGCCCTCCCAGTGCATTGCTCAACACCTCCTTATGCTCCTCAGAATTGCTGTCAGTACCAGGAGTGTCATAGATGGTGAATTTAACGAGGTCGGAGTCAATCTCAATGGGAAATTTAAGGTGAAGGGTTTCTGACACCCCAGGAACCTCATTCAAGGTATCCAGTATTGCATAAAGCTGCTCGTGCCTTTTTTTCCCCTTCACTTCATTCATCTTGTTTTGTATTTCAGTCCGTTCTTGGGATTCCACCGGCCCTTCGCTGAACTCAAAGCAGGATGTGTGGTCATTCCACTCAATGCGGCTGCACGTATCTACAAGACAGAACGTGATTTCCACAGGCTTGCCTTTCTCTGGACTCATAATTACCAGCATCTTTGCTGTCTTGGCCTCTGGTGAGGCTGGCAATATTTTGTATCCAAGCAAGGCATTTATCAAAGAGGATTTCCCAGAGCTATAGACTCCCGCAAAGCAAATGTTTACATTGGAGCTTTCAAGGTTGTCCATCTTCGTCCTGATGCTACTCACCTCTTCGCTTAAAAAACTAGCCAGACTCTCAGCGCGCTCCTTTACAGTCCCATTCTTCGTGGGAACGTCAAACACTATGGTTTTCTTTGCATTCAAAGCACCAACCGTGTTTTTCCCAAAATCCATAACATCTTTGAAGGCAGCCTTCATGCTGGGAAGCTCTGCCAAAAGTGTAGTAGTAATTTTGAATTTGTCGCTTCCTTCGTTATAGTATTCTGCCATTTGCTCAAAATCCATATAGTCGAGTTTTGTTGTAACAACCTTAATCTCTACCTCAGACAAGCCATCAAAGGCTTTCTTTACATCGTCAAAAAAATCATTCCCATGATCCTGCAGAATGAATTTCCCCTTTTGTTCCAACATGTACTTGGCAAGACAACTTTTCTTGTCCACTCTTGTTGTGCCAGTACCAGAACCTCTCCTGAATTCAATCTCTTTCATAGCAGGATGATATTCCATTTCCAACCAGTCTTTTCCCACAGCCTTTTCCCTCCAAAAAACAGTCCGTCCACACGCTGGATGCACAGACCAATTCATTTAGAATGTCTTTTTGAGATAATACATTTTAAAGAATTACTAATCAAGTCTAAAAGATTGTTTAAAAGAAAAAATAATTCTTTTGGAATATTACATCCATTCCCACAAGGGCACATAATTTTAAACATGGATGGACTGAACATCAGGAAGATATTTGGCGAGAACGTGAAGTACCACCGCAAGAGGATGGGGCTCTCCCAGGAGCAGCTGGCGGAGCGGCTGGAAATAAGCACCAACCATCTGAGCGTCATAGAGACCGGGACGAAGTTCGTGACCTACAAGCTTTTGGAGCGGCTGGTGGCCGAGCTGCAGGTGCTTCCCGCCACCCTGTTCTACAGTCCTCTTGTGGCCCAGCGGGACGAAAGCACGGCGAACAAAATCAACGGCATCATAGCCGAGGAGCTTTCCCAGGCGGCCGACCGCATCCACAACTGCATCCGGGGGCTGCTCTAGCGGGAGCGGGACGGAGGCAGAGTGAATCAGGATTTCCTGGGAGAAATACGGGAGATGAGAATTGAAGGGTATCCCGGCTTCTTCTAGGTCTGCTCCGGCAGGGTGGCAAAGTTGTACCGCTCCACAAAGCTCGCCAGCTCCTGCTGCCGCTCATGGGTCCAGTCGCACTGAAAGACCTCCACCAGGCGGCCGGACTTCTGCCCGTAGACAGCCAGGCTGTACTCGATTATGTTCCAGAGGTTGGTGCTCTTTTGGTGGCGGGCCTCTAGGCGCACCTCATCCTTGCAGCGGGAGCAGGGACGCAGGGCATAGACGTTGCTGCGGAATTTTTTCAGCACCAGGAAGCGGTAGCCTGCCTGACGCAGCTGCTCCTCCGCCAATGCGTCGTCAACCAAGTCCACAAAGTGCCTCTTCCTTGCGGCATAGAGCCCGCAGGGCAGGACAAAGCAGACGAGAAAAAAAATCACCAGCATGGATACCGAGGGAGCAAGCATGGCAGCCTCCAAGCAAGATTCGGGATGGAGCGGAGCGAGAGTCCGCTCCTGCAATCAATTGTAGCACACAGAGATGAGCCAACGCAAGCAAAATTGTTCTATAAAATATCTGATAAAATACCTGACAAGGATGCCTGCCCATGGCATGAGGATGCCGCAGATGCGGCGGCTGGACTGGCAAGCCTAGCCATCCCCCTCGCTGCCGCCCCACTGAATCCCCCCGATGTGGGAGGTGAGCCGCCGGGTGAGCTCGGCGGGGTCCAGCTGGCACTGGACGAAGTGCTCCGCCTCCACCCGGCCGAAGACCACGTCGGAGACAGGGCAGGCCAGGGTGATGCTGCCGCTCATGTTCTTGAGCATCGCCAGGAAAATCCTGGAGTCCGTCTCCCGCAGCTGCTGGACCGTCTCGTCGTTGAAGTATTCCCGCACGTCAAGGCGGCCACCCTCCTGGTCCAGCACCTGCTCCCCCAGGAACTGGCAGAAGATGTCCAGGAAGAGCTTGCCCAGGAAGAAGTCGGCGTAGTCGGCCAGCAGGGGAATCCGCACCACCAGGAAGTCCCCCTCCTTGTACACCTCCACGCCCCGGGTGGACTGGCCCTCGATGTAATACCGGCCGCCGTACTCCTCCTCCCGCAGCCTGAGGCACAGCCGCACCTGCCCGCCCAAGTGCTTCTGCACCAGCTCCTGGAAGGCCTCCAAATCCAAATAGTCCTCGCACGCAATGCGGTAGCACCTGCCCATCCGCACCTCCCCGAAATGATTTTCCAAATCATACCATATCGGGACGGGAAAGTCACCACACCACCAGCTTGGGGGAATGGGGGGAGATGGATCAAAGGGGCTGCGAGAGGAGTGTTTCGATGGAAGACAAAATCGAGACGTCAGCCGGAAGCCAATCAACAGAATACAGCGTGTCCTTGCTCAACCAAGCGGAGCTAGAGTGCTCGGTAAGCTCCAGGTGGCCCGATTCAATGGAGCAATAAAAACAGTCCATTGTCAGGTGGAAGTTAGGATAGTCGTATTCGATGGTACCGATCAGAGAGCCCACATGAATAAGGGTGGTCAATTCCTATCAATTTTATACTGTATATCTAAATAGCCCTAATTTCGAGTTTAAGAAAATGTAAAAAAGGGTGTGCGACCAGAATGTTCTACCATATTTCTGTACAGAAAAATCTCGATATTTTCGTGTCGGTGATACCAGCCGTTCTATTTTTCAAGAATTATTTTCAAAAAACTCGACTTTTAGGCTAACAATTTCCCATATTTGCAAGAATTATTTCCCAAGAGGGAATTATTCTAATTGGAAAAAAAACATGATTATACAGGAACATATTTTTCTAGAATACTTGAGGTTCCAGATCATGCTGTAGAATACCTTAAAGCAATCTTTTTAAGAACAACTTGTCCATTAAATTATATTCTCACCCCAAAAAAGAATTTACAAAAAATTATCGGAACAGTTGATAAAAATGATATTGGAGAAGATAAACGATTACTTGAATACGCTATGTATAAATTTTCGAATATATACGGAGAACTATACACTGATTTTCTAGACAGAAACATGATAAATAAAAAAGACTTATGTCCCAAAGATAATGGTCAGTATCCTATTACGATAGAATATGGCTTAACAGTAAACAATGATTCAAATCAAAAAAATATGTTTGAAGTCTCAGCTAATATCAAAGCTCAATACTTGAAAGCTTACTTATTTGATGGGTATAGTTTCAGAAAACTTGAAGAAAAAATCATGGGGATAAAGTCTCCTGCTCGAGGAGGTGGTTTCAAAGCACAAAGACTTATTCGCTCTTATAACATATCAAACTCTCAAAAAGGTATTTTCTTTAGATTAACATTAGAGCAGGCTTATGCTAAAGCGGATTCACCATTAAGAGAGGTTCTTACTTTCATTAAAAATGAAATCAAAAATAGTTTTATCATTACTATCTTTCTTCAACAACAAAAGGCTTAATACTCTCTGCCAAGGCACGAAACAATGGAACTACAACAGAATTTCCAAACTGCTTGTATGCCCTTGTATCAGATACCGGTATGACATAATCATCTGGATATCCCATTAGCCTTGCACATTCACGAGGTGTCAAGCGACGGGGATTCTTATGCTCTCCTTGATAAATCAAGATTTCTGAACCATCCTTATAATATCGAGCAGACAATGTTCTTGCTATGTCATTTCCTGTCACTAAACCGAATCCAAAACCATTTCCCATTGACCTATGTTTTGAGGCATAATCTTGGAGATACTGCCACAATCCATCAGTCAAGGTATATTTTTCAAGAACTTGCTTATTTACAAAATCGAAATACTTTGTTCCATCTTGAGAAAGGTACGGTTCTGTCCCATCTGTTTTATGAAGAATGCTATCCAAAGTAACCTTCCCTTTAGCGGGTATATCCATATTTGAAAAATTAAAATCAACTTTGTCCCTAAATCCAACAATGATGATTCTCTCACGGTGTTGTGGAACCCAACTCTGGCCATCTATGATTTTACAATCACAATAATAGCCCAAGTCTTTGGTAAGCGTCTCCCAGATAATATCAAAAGTACGTCCTTTATCGTGAGATTTCAAATTCTTGACATTCTCAAGAACAAAGGCTTTCGGTCGTTTTTCTTTTATAATGCGAGCAACATCAAAAAATAATGTTCCTTGAGTCTTATCTTCAAAACCTGTGGGCTTCCCAAGAGATTTTTTTTTTGAAACTCCAGCAATGGAAAATGGCTGGCATGGAAAACCTGCCAAAAGGACATCATGATCAGGAATTGACGAGGCAGCGACCTTAGTTATATCCCCAGCAATCAAATCTTTTGATGGAAAATTATTAATGTACGTCTTTTGTGCATATTCATCCCATTCAGAAGTAAAAACACATTTTCCCCCAGCCTGCTCAAATCCTTTTCTAATGCCACCGATACCAGCAAATAAATCAATAAACTTGAAATCAAATTGTCTGCTATTACAAGAATTAGAAGATAATCTCCTCTCCAGCATATTATTTAAACGGTCAACTAAATAACTTGGAGGCTCAGTGACGGCATTCATCCAACGATTCACAGTACTTTTGTTTACTTGCAATTCCATCGCCATATCTGCGGCAGAATAAAACCGTAATAATTGGGATAATAAATCAATGGTATGTGCTTGCATTGAACCACTCAATGAAGGCTCCTCAATATGGAAACTATAAACGCATTATGCAATGTTTTATCCCCATTTGACAATATGTATTGTGAAAAAAATAAACTTTTTTTACAATACACAATACCTAGGGGATACACTTTATGGATAATTTGGCGGTACAAGTCATATCAGATACAGCAAACAGCTCGAAAATATTTTGTAAATTTCTCTCTGCAAATGATACCGGTGAAACTGGAACACATCAAGAAGGTATTTATATTCCCAAAAATTCTACATCACTATTATTTGACGAACCATGTGAAAAAGGAACCAATAAGGAAATTGAATCATCAATAACATGGCAAAACGATTTTAAAACTACAGCACGGTTTAAGTATTATGGCCGAGGAACAAGAAACGAATATAGAATAACTCGATTTGGTAATGATTTTCCATTTCTGAAACCAAAATATACTGGTGCTCTATTTATCTTATTAAGAATGAATGACCAAACTTATAAAGGATATGTTCTAAATACTGATGATGAAATCACATATTTCCTTGATTATTTTGGAATAACTTCTACAGAAACAAATCGACTTATCGGTGATTCAGATATACCAGCAAATGTAGCAGAACAACAAGCAATACTTTCCTATGTTCAAAACTTTAAATCGGATTTCCCTACATCAGATGAGATGTCTTTACAAGCTCAATATATTCAAAATACTGTCTATAACAAGCTAGAAGAAATACAAACAAACCCTGACAAAAAATTATTGGCATGGGTTTCTGTTGAGTATAATTTATTCAAAGCCTTCGAACAGGCACAATATGGTACCAATATCAAAAAAGGGTTTAACAATATGGATGAATTCATTCATATTGCAAATCAAGTGCTCAATCGCAGAAAAAGTCGAGCAGGTAAAAGTCTTGAACATCATTTGTCAGCACTATTTAAAGGAAATAATCTTAGTTTCACATCACAAGGGATTACAGAAGGTAAAAAGCGTCCCGATTTTATTTTTCCCTCAGTAGAAGCATATCATAATCATTCATTTTCTGTAGGAAAACTAACAACCTTAGCAGCTAAAACAACCTGTAAAGATAGATGGCGACAAATCATCAATGAAGCAGATCGATTACGAGATAAAAAGAAATTTCTTTGTACAATGCAACAAGGTATCTCAAAAGACCAGCTAAAAGAAATGTCTGAAGAAAAAGTCATTCTGGTTGTTCCACAAGATTTTATTTCCTATTATCCCAAGGAATATCAATCAGAAATCTGGAGCGTCAATAAATTCATTCAGTACGTCAAGGAATTAGAAAACAATTAAGATGTTGCAGATGATATGAGTCACCTGTAACAGCTTCAGACTAAAACCATGCTGCAGTTCCTTACGCAGGGAGTAAGTCTTTAGTACAGTCGTAGATTACCTCCTTCTGGTGGCATGGATTTCGGAAAATATAATCCATGAAGACATTGTTTTGTTCTGGTGTCATCAGAGATATCCCCAGTTCATTTGCAAATGCAATACTATTGCCCCCAACCATAGAAAAAGCAAGTTCTTTTCTACCTGAAACGTCTTCAACAATATGGACAGTCAACAAAGACAAGTTATGTTTTTTCGCTATCCTTTTGACATGCTTTTTAACAGCATAATCAGTCTGTATTTCTGGATGTTGCAGTTTTACTATTTTCCGTAATAGCTCAATTATTTCACTCCCTAAATCGATACAATCTGTTATTTTCCGAATTTGCTTCTTAGTTTCATCGGAAACACAAAATACTTCTGAGCTAATCTTCATCATTGTTGTTACAGTTTTTATGGTATTCATTCAACCCTATCTCCTTCAAAGATTACCTTGTCAATCCTCTATAATAAATATTCTGACATTATCATTCAAAATGCAATTTTTTTCACTTAAATCTTTCTTAAATCCTCCCCCCAATCTTACACACTGTAAGATTAGACTCTTACACACTGTAAGATTGCCTTCTTACACACGGTAAGATTGGACTCTTACACATTGTAAGATTGGGCTCTTACACACTGTAAGATTGCCTTCTTACACACTGTAAGATTGAGCTCTTACACACGGTAAGATGTTCAGTGCGGTACCTCTCGGCGGCTCATGGCCGTGCAGGTAAAATGATAATCAAAACGGAAACTAATTATCAATTAACTTGACAAAATGATAATAAATTACTAGTATGATGGAAAGGAGACAACATGAACGGCAATCTTGGTGACAGACTGGAACGAATGCTCAAGGAAAGAAAGATGAGCCAAAAGGAACTGGCCCAGAAGGCCGACATCACCGAGGCGGCAGTCTCCCACTACATCAAGGGGGACCGCGTCCCCCGCAGCACCACACTGGGGCTCATTGCAGGGGCCCTGGGCGTGACGGCAGGCTTTCTGCTGGGGGCGGGAATCACCTCCGCCACTGCGGAAAAGAGAAAGCAGACCTTTGAGGAAGCAAGGGACATGCTGGAAAGGAACAGCGGCCTCTTCACCCAGGAGCAGCGGCTGGAGCTTATCGGCATATTGTCACAAGGAGGGCAGGAATGAAAGACAGATCATAGGGCCGCTCCCAAATTCGGAATGGAGTGGCCGAAGGCTGGTGCAAGCCAGAGAGAGCGGGATGCGGTGGCGTTCGTCGAACACACGGCCTCTTGCGGCTGCCGGAAGCAAAGGGCATCCCAAAAGAACGGTGCCTTACATCTTGCAGGGCGAAGAAGCCCGAAGGAGCAAACAATGATTTGCTTTAGTGAGTGCCAGAGCAAGAGCCTGGCTCATAGTACAAGGAGATATTTTTATGAATACGAACACCATAGAGAAGGTTGGCGGTTCCGTCAACGTAACCATCCACAAGAATTACTTTAAGCAGGACGACACAAATCATGCCCGGGTCCAGCGCACCACCGCTGGCATGGACAATGTGATTGCCCTCGTCTGCGACAAGTCCACCCTTTTTGACAAGGCATCCTTGGTTGCAGCCCAAATGCTGTTCAAGGAGGCAGTCCTGGAGCTCCTGCAGCAGGGGATGGCCGTAAACCTTTTTGAGCTTGGCACCCTCTATCCCTGCGCCCAGGGAAGCATCAGCTCGGCAAACCCCAACCCCACAGAGGTTCCTCCCCTCACCCTGAGATTCACCCCGGCGCAAGCGGCGCTGGAGGCCGTCGGCAAGGCAAGCGTATCCATGTCACAGGTGGCCCAGACAAATCCTGTCATCAACCTCATTGAAGACCTTTCCACCCACAAGACAGACAACTCCCTCACCCCAGCCAAGCCAGTGCGCATCACCGGCAGGAGGCTCAAGATTGCAGGAGAGCAAAGTGCCACGGGACTGTACTTCGCGCCACAGGATGACCAAGGGCTCATCGACGAGACAGGAGCAGACTGGATTAGGCTTGAGGACGGGGCTTTTTTCAAGAATACGGACACCTTCCTGGAGTTCATCCTGCCTGCCACCCTGGGTGCAGACAAGCGGTACTCCATCGTCATCAAAACGGCGGCAGGCCGGGGCAAGGCGGTAAACAAGACAGTCCGCAGGCTTGTCCATGACAAGGCCATAACCATCAACTGAATCTAAAAAAATCCCGCCCCTGTCTCCCACTCCAAGGAAGCCGGGAACAGGGGCCTTCCCCCTTCCCTCTGGCAACTGCCGGGCTCATCCGGCCACCAAATCCCGTGCCACCACAAAGGCCGCCGCCAGCACCAGGGAGGGCAGGTAGTTGGCAGTCTTTATCTTGGCAAGACCCAGCAGGTTCACGCCAATCATGATGATGAGGGCCCCGCCCGTGGCCCCCAGCTCCGCCAGCAGGGAGTCATGGACATAGGGGGCCACCAGGCCCGCCAGCAGGGTCAGGACACCCTGGTACACCAGCACCGACAGGGCGGAGAAGGCCGTCCCGATGCCCAGGGCGGCGGCGAATACAATGGCCATAAAGCCGTCCAGCACCGACTTGGTGAAGATGACGGTATAGTCGCCATTGATTCCCGCCTCTATGGAGCCAAGGATGGCCATGGCCCCCACGCAGAACAAGACCGAGGCGTTCAGGAATCCGTAGGCAAAGCCGCTGGGCTCCTGCTGCCCGCCGGACTGCGGAGCCTTGCCCCTCAGCACCAGCCGTCCCAGCCCCTCTCCCAGCCGCAGTATCTTACCGTCAATGTCCAGCCACGAGCCGATGATGCCTCCGGCAATCACCGCCATAGCCAGGAAGACGACGCTCTCGTAGGCCAGGGCCATCTCCATGCCGATGACGATGGTCACCACGCCGGAACCCGTCTGCACCACACGGGAAAGCTCCTGGCTGATCTTCCTTGCGAACACCAGCCCGACAAGGGAGCCCGCCACGATGGCGGCGCAGTTCACGAGGACCGCTAGCATGACCCCTTCCTGATAGCCATCATATTTCCTTCCTCAGCAAAGAAACTCAGAACGGCGTCCGCCACAACGCCATGGACGGCGGGAGAAAGCGGGCGGACGCAAGCCGGAGCCTATTCCAGGACCTGGGAGCCCCTGCCCATGGCGGTGAGTCCAGTGCGCACCAGCTCCTTGATGCCGTAGGGCTCCAGCAGGCGGATGAGGCTGGCCACCTTGTCCTCGCTGCCGGTCACCTCGATCACCACCGAGTCAACCACCACGTCCACAATGCGGGCGCGGAAGATGTTGGCCGTCTGGATGACCCCGGCTCGGTGCTCCTCGTCCACCCCCACCTTGATGAGGGCCATCTCCCGCACCACCGTCTCGGCGGGCGCGCAGTGCTGGATGGAGATGACCTCCACCAGCTTCGCCAGCTGCTTGGTGATTTGGTCTAGGATGTACTCGTCGCCGCTGACCACGATGGTCATGCGGGACTGGCCGGGATTGTGGGTCTCGCCCACCGTCAGGCTGTCGATGTTGTATCCCCGGCGGCTGAAAAGCCCGGACACACGGCTCAAGACGCCGGCATGATTTTCCACCAGCACAGAAAGAACATATCGCTCCATCACACACTCCTTTCCTTATAGATTCCCAAAAGCCGAACCTCGTCGGCAGTGGCCCTCAATGCGGCCATAGCCTCCTCCAGCACGGCCCGTCCGCCCTCCGGCAACTGCAGGTCCACGTAGAACAGGTAGCGCCAGGGCTCGCCCATGATGGGGCGGGACTCCAGCCGTGTCATGTTCAGGCTCCGCTGGTGCAGCACTCCCAGGCACTCGTAGAGGGAGCCGCTCTTGTTCTTGGCGATGAACACGATGGATGCCTTGGCCACCTCGTTGGAGGCGGCGCAGCAGTTCCCGTTGCCGCACAGCGACTCCGCCGCTGCGGCCGCCCGCTGGCATTCCTCCTTGCTTGTAGCAATCACCACAAAGCGGGTGTAGTTGCGGGGATTCCGCTCTATTCCCGTGGCCAGCACCTCAAGGCCGTAGTAGTCGGCGGCCACCGAGGATGCGATGGCGGCATCCTCCACGCTGCCCTCACGGGCCACCAACTCGGCGGCGGTTGCGGTGGAGGGGGAGTCCACACGAATCCAGTGGGGATGCCTGTCCAGGAAGTCCTTGCACTGGGGGAAGCCGTGGGGGTGGCAGTGGACCCGCTTGATGGACTCAAGGCTGGCTCCCTTCACCGACAGCAGCGCATGGTCAATCCGCAGGGTGTAGGCCCCGCAGATGCACACATCGTCAAAGCGGAAGAGGTTGTCGTAGTTCTCGTAGACGGAGCCGGCAAGACTGTTCTCCAGCGGAATCATGCCGTAGTCGGCACGCCCGTCGCCCACCGCCTGGAACACGTCCCGGAAGGAGTCGCATCCCACCGCCTGGGCGCCGTCAAAGTAGTGGCTGATTGCTTGCTCGGCGTAGGCTCCGTGGTCGCCGGAATAGGCGCAGCGTACCCTGCCGTCACCGGAGCCAGCGGGGGTAGCCTTCTGCTGGCTGGAGGCTGCGCTTCGGATGTGGGTCACCTCCTTGCCCACCACGGGGGCCAGCACGTCTATGTCACGCATCAGCTTCTCGAACTGCTCAGGATACATGGTCTGGGCGGCGTCGGACACGGCCTTGTCCGGCTGGCAGTGCACCTCCACGATGATGCCGTCGGCACCGGCGGCTATGGCCGCAAGCCCCATGGGGGGAACCTTGTCCCGCAGGCCCACCGCATGGCTGGGGTCGATGATGATGGGCAGGTGGGTCAGCGACTGGATGACTGGCACGGCGGAGATGTCCAGGGTGTTCCTGGTGGCCTTCTCGTAGGTGCGGATTCCCCGCTCGCACAGAATCACATCGTCGGTGCCGGAGGACAAGAGGTACTCGGCGGCCATGAGCCATTCCTCGATGGTGGCAGAAAGCCCCCGCTTCAGGATGACCGGCTTGCCCAAGGCGCCCACCTTCTTCAGAAGCTCGAAATTCTGCATGTTGCGGGCACCAATCTGGTACACGTCCACATAGTCCCGCATCAGGGGGATGTGCTCGGCGGAGACAATCTCGGTAACGATGGGCAGCCCGTAGGCGTCGCCTGCCTGACGGAGGATCTTCACTCCCTCCTCGCCCAATCCCTGGAAGGCATAGGGACTGGTCCGCGGCTTGAAGGCTCCGCCACGAAGCATGGCAGCCCCCGCCGCCGACACACGGGCAGCCACGGACATCATCTGGTCCAGGCTCTCCACGGCGCAGGGCCCGGCGATTGCCAGCACCTTTTTCCCACCGATGCGGACAAGCTGCCCACGGTTGTTCCTCACCTCCACCACCGTGTTCTCCTTCTTGTACTCACGGCTGGCCATCTTGTAGGGCTTGGAGATGGGAATCACCCTGTCCACGCCGGGCAGGAGCTCCACCTCCCGCGGGTCGATGGAAAGCCTTCCCACGGCGCCAAAAATCGTGGCCTCCTCGCCGGCAATCTCGTTCACCTTGAAGTTGTTCCGAATCAGGAAGTCCTTCAGCTCCTGCTTGTCCTTACCGGGTATTCCTTTCTGCAGGACAATGACCATATTTTCCTCCTTAAATTGTATCAATCTCCAAAAGGACGGAGGACAGGGGAATGCACGGGCTCCGCCCGGAAACCGACTCCCCGGACCGCCCCTACATCTCCGGGTTCCAGGAGACCGTGCGCAGGATGTCGGCAAAGACACCCGCAGCCGTCACCCCGGCCCCGGCTCCATACCCCATGATGGACAGGGGGATGGGGTTGTACCGCTGGGTATGGAAGACAAAGGCGTTTTCCCCGCCCTTCACTGTGTACAGGGGATGGTCGGAATCCACCTCCATCATGCCCACGCTGCACCTGCCCTCCTGGATGGAGGCTGCCATGCGCAGCACCTTTCCCTCGGCCTTCAGCCGCTCCATCAGCCCGGCGAAGTGGCCGTCCACCTCCGGCAGCCGCTCCAGAAATTCCTCCACGGTGCCAGAGTCGTCGAATCCGTCGGGGAAGACCTTGTTGATTGTGATGTCATCCATCTCCACGGAGATTCCCGCCTCACGGGCGATGATGAGGGCCTTGCGGGCCACGTCCAGCCCTCCCAGGTCGTCGCGGGGGTCAGGCTCCGTAAAGCCCTTCTCCCGGGCCTCCAGCACCGCCTGGCTGAAGGTGGCGCCCTCGTCCAGCCGTCCGAAGATGTAGGACAAAGAGCCGGACATGATGCCGCTGAATCCCTTGAGCCGGTCGCCGCTGGCAAAGAGGTTCTGCAGGGTGTCGATGATGGGAAGTCCCGCCCCCACGTTGGTCTCGTAGAGGAAGAGGCGGCGCATCCTGTTGGCGGTGCGGCGCAGCCTGGTGTAGTAGTCCATGGACATGGAGTTGGCCCGCTTGTTCGGGGTGGCGACATGCATTCCCGCCTCAAGGATGTCCAGGTAGCGCTCCGGAAGGTCGTAGCTGGCGGTGCAGTCCACAAAGACGGGGTTCAGTGGCTTCACCTGGCGCACATAGTCCAGGATGGCCTCCAGGGAGGAGGGCTGTCCCTTGGCGGACAGGTCGCTCCTCCAGTCGGACAGGTCGAGGCCGGGCGTGGAGATGTCCGGCGGGGCCACAAGCATCCTGCTGGTGGTGGCTATGGCCATGACGCGGATGTCGATGCGCTGGGAAAGCAAGTCCTCCCGCTGGTCCCGGATCTGGTCCAGCAGGCAGCCACCGATGGTTCCGGCACCGAAGGCAAAGACCTCGATGGTCTGGGCCGTGTTGAAGAAGAATCGGTGGGAGATGCGCACCGCCGTGTCCCCGTCGCTGCCTGCAATGACCACGCTGATGGAGCGCTCGGAGGAGCCCTGGGCGATGGCCAGGATGTTGATGTCCTGAGAGGCCAGCGAGTCAAAGAAGGTTCCCGCCACGCCACGCTTCTCCTTCATGCCGTCGCCGACAATGGAGACGATGGCGCAGTGCTCCTGCACCTCGATGACGTTCAGCAGCCGCTCCCGCAGCTCCAGCTCGAATTCGGCTGAGAGGATGTCCATCACCAGGTGGGCCTGGGACTGGCGCACGCAGAAGGTGATGGTGTATTCCGAGCTGGACTGGGTGATGAGGAGGATGGACACCCCGCCACGGCTGACGGCGGCGAAGATGCGGGCTGCCATGCCGCTCCTGCCCTTCATGCTGGAACCGGAGACGCTGACCATGGCGGTGTTCTTGAGGCAGGAGATGCCCCGCACCGGCCCCACATCACTGGCTGAGTCAAAGGGCCCCTGCCCGATGCGGGTTCCACGGGAGGACGGATTGTGGCTGTTGAGGCTCCATGCCTCGATTCCCTTGGATGCCAGGGGAGCCAGGGTCTTGGGATGCAGCACCTTGGAGCCGAAGAAGGACAGCTCCATGGCCTCCTCGTAGGTCATGTCCTCCACAAGGATGGCATCCGGCACGATGCGGGGGTCGGCGGTGTAGATGCCGTCCACGTCGGTCCAGAACTCAACCTTCCGGGCCCCCAGGCAGGTTCCCACGATGGCGGCGGAGAAGTCGGAGCCGTTGCGCCCCAAGAGGCCGGGCACCGACTTGGTGTCGGCAGACTTTGCCCGCCAGGAGCAGATGAAGCCGGGGAACAGCAGGATGCGGGCCTGGCGACGGGACTCCCCGTCACGGTAGGGGGCAAAGGCCTGCATGGTGCGAGCATAGTCCCAATCCCCCTCCTTCTGGTTGCCTGTGGTAAAGATGAGGTTTCGGGAGTCCAAAAGCTCCACCCTCTGGCCCTTGGCCACCAGCACTGCCTCCACGATGGGGACGCACCAGAGCTCCCCGCTACCCATGATCCTGCAGTGGACAGAGTCGGGGCACTCCCCGAAGGCGGAGACGGCCTCCAGCAGGCGGCGGTACTCGGCGAACTGGCTCTCCAGCCGCTGCATCACAGTGGCGGGAATAAAGGAGGGAAGCTGGGCGGCAATCTCCACGCAAATATCCTGGTGGACCTTCCGCAGCCCCTCCACGAAGGGCTCTGCAGGGGCACCGGCAAGGCAGCCGTCAATGCTCTCCTGCAGCCTGTTGGAGACGCCGGCCACGGCGGAAACAACAACACTGATGCGATCACCTTCAGCACGGGAAACCATGATGTCCGTGGAATCAAGGATCCGCCGGGCGCTTCCCATGGAGGTGCCGCCAAACTTTAGGGTCAACATACAAACCTCTCGATAATCTGGGGCTGGAACAAGGATTCCACCCACCCCGGTAAAATAAAAATCAGGGGGAACCCGGCTGCCGAGGTAGCCTAAAGTTCTCCCGCAAACATCACTCTGTGGGCCGCTTCTTGAAGGAGGTATTGTCCAGGACAGCCTGTCCCCTTCCCACCTGCTGCTCCATCATGGAGCGCACCTTGAGGGGCAGCCCCACCAGAGTGATGAAGCCCTGGGCATCCTGATGGTTATAGAGCTCTCCGGTGGTAAAGGAGGCGATGCTCTCATTGTAGAGACTGTAGGGAGAATGGGAGCCTGCTCCCCGGATGGAGCCCTTGTACAGCTTGAGCTTCACCCAACCGGTAACGGTCTCCTGGGTCTTGTCCACAAAGGCCATCAGGGAATCCATCAGGGTGGTGAACCACTTCCCGTCGTAAATGAGCTCGCTCATGCGGTGGGACACCAGCTGCTTGTAGTGGTAGGTGTCCCGGTCAAGGCAGAGGTGGTCCAGCATCTGGTGGGCAAAGTACAGGATGGAGCCACCGGGGGTCTCGTAGACGCCGCGGCTCTTCATGCCCACAAAGCGGTTCTCGCAGATGTCCACCAGCCCCACACCGTTGCGGCCGCCAATCCTGTTCAGCTCCGTCATCAGCTCCAGGGCACCCATCTTCTTGCCGTTGACAGCCACGGGAATTCCCGCCTCGAAGTCGATGGTGACGTACTCGCCGGCCTCAGGAGCCTCCTCCGGCACGGTGGTGAGCTTGAGCATGTGCTTGTAGTTGGGCTCGTTCTCGGTCTGCTCCAGCTCCAGGCCCTCATGGGACAGGTGCCAGATGTTCTCATCACGGCTGTAGGACTGCTCCTTCTTCATGGGGACGGGGATTCCCCGGTCCTCCAAGAACTTGATTTCAGCCTCACGGCTGTCCATGCTCCACTTGGGGTCGCGCCAGGCGGCAATCACCTGCAGGTCGGGGGCAAAGGCCTTGATGGCCAGCTCGAAGCGGACCTGGTCGTTGCCCTTTCCCGTGGCGCCGTGGCAGATGGCCACCGCATTCTCCTGGCGGGCATACTCCACCAGAATCTTGCCGATGAGGGGCCGTGCCGTGGAGGTTCCCAGCAGGTAGCGGTCCTCGTAGACGGCGTTGGCCTTCAGCGCAGGCCAGATGTACTCGGTGATGTACTCCTCACGGGCATCAACCACGTGGCAGGCGGCGGCTCCGGTGTCCAGGGCCCGCTGCTTTATCGTCTTCCAATCGTCATCCTGTCCCAAATCCACGCAGACGGCAATGACCTCATAGTCGTAGTTCTCCTTGAGCCACGGAATGATTACCGTGGTGTCAAGTCCGCCAGAATAGGCAAGAACGACCTTTCCCTTGCTCATATAAATTCCTCTTTATAGAAACGTAAAAAAACTGGCTCAGTATATCATTCTGGGAAATTTGATACAAGCAGGAAGCATGGAAAAATCAGCATTCTTAAAGAGGGTTAAGTATTTTTAAATCCGGATGGGGCCGCCCTGGGCAGCCCCGCCGCATCACCTGGTGTGGGTGGGCCACACCAGGAGGTCGATGTCAAAGCCCAGTGACTCCGCCAGAATCAGGTATTCTGTCAGCACGTCGGCGGGTATGTCGGGGGTGCGGCTGAGAATCCACAGGTAGTTGTAGTCACTGCCGCTTACCAGGGTGTGCTGGTAGTCCTCGTCGATGGCGATGACGTTGTAGCCGCTGTAGAAGGGCCCGAAGAAAGACACCTCCAGGGCCCCGACGTCGGAATCCCCCCGAAAGCGCGCCCTGCCCTCGGCCACCTGCCACTCGCCCTTGACAGAGTTGAAGCCCCGGTTTACTACACGCACGGAGCCGTCCTCATTGAGCGAGTACTCGGCGGTAACCTCCATCAGGTTCCGCTCGAAGGCAAAGTCCAGTCGGGCGACCTCATACCACCTGCCCAGATACCGCTGTAGGCTAAAGCCTTCCACCGGCTCTACGTTCCTTGGGATGGAACGGCAGCCCGCCAGGGCAAGGGCAACCGCCACCACCACAACATGAACAAGAAAGAAGATATCCCGTTTCCTACCCATGGGGAAACCACCTCCTGTAAAAAATGGGGCGGCAATCCCTCCGGAGGGCCGCCACTACAAAGTATAGGCACTCCGGCGGCGGCAAGGCAAGCAAGGCCCGAAACATTGTCCGTCCTTCAGGTAGAATTAAGGGATGGCAGCTCGTTCGGGGCGTCAGGTTTAGAGCACATTTTTAATTACGTCTACTTTTCTATACGGTCATCAAGTCTCCGGCCGTCCTTCTCAGGGAATCCATCGCCTTCAGCTCCAGCTTGCGGACCCTCTCCGAGGAGCATCCCATCCTTCCGCCTATCTGTCTGAAGGACTGTGGCTTGATTCCCCCTTCGCCCAGGTTGAACCGGCAGGAGATGACCTGGCGCTCCTCCCTCGGAAGGCGGGCCACCAGCCGCCGCACGTCGTCCGCCACCAGATTGCGGAATCCTACCTGCTCAACGGAAAAGCGCTCGTCAGCCAGCAGGTCCTCTCCGGTAGACCCCTCGCAGAGCTCCGCGTTGATGCTCGAGCAGGAGAAGTCGTACGAGAGCGTCTGCCGCAGGGACGACTCCGACATGTCCAGGTAGGTGGCCAGCTCCGTCATGGACGGCTCCCGCCCCAGCATCATGCTGAGGTGGGACTGGGACTGCCTTACCCGCCGCAGCTCCTCCTCCTTTCTGGAGGGGAGGCAGACCGCCGGCAGCTTTGCCTGGATGTAGCGGAGGATGTACTGGGTGATCCATGGGTAGGCGTAGGTGGAGAACCTGACGCTGAAGGATGGGGAGAACTTGTCCGCCGCCATCAGCAGGCCCATGTTCCCCTCCTGGATAAGGTCCAGGAGCAGGTCCCCGTCGCCGGTATATTTTTTGGCGACACTCACCACGAGCCGCAGGTTCCCGTTTATCAGCCTCTGCCGGGCGGACTCGTCCCCCTCCCGCATCCTCTGTGCGAGCAGGATTTCCTGCTCATGGGACAGCACCCCGTGCCGCCTAACCTGAGAAATGTATACCTTCAACAGGCTCTCTTCTGCCATTATGACACCTCCAATGCGAATCTTTACAAGCAATAAACGTGCCAAATAAAAATTTATTTCTCACAAATTTAAAACAGAATTCATAACCAATTGATATACAATGATATATAAAACAACAATCCTGGTGGCCGCGAAGTCAATGCCATCCCGACAGCTATAAATAACGGGGGGGGGGGTAGCGCGGTAAATGTGTATATTTTTTTGCAACCACGGGGCTGTGTACCCTTCCAGCAGCCAGACGACTGTATCCTTTTTCATACAGCATCCGGACTGCCTCCGCAAGGTACGCTGAAATGCACAGGAACCAGCCCCCAGTGGGGCAGGCCGCAAGACGGACGGGAAAGGAGAACCCGAATTTCGCCCGTCATCCTTCATAAATATAATTTTTTATCCATTGATTTGCACTCAGACACACCTGTCCGACTCTGAAAAAACAGAATTATCGGCAAAACGGGGCTTTTTTTTTATTTTTTTCCCTTTTTTATTCTTGACAGATTTAAGCGTCGGTACTAGCATAGCAAACATGTATATTTTCTGCAAAGTGCTGACGGGCCTGCGCACTCAAGTGGCCAGGCTTGTGTGATGGTGCCTGCAGTGTAGATTTTTATAGGAGGAAGATATATGGAACTACGGAAGGCGTACATTGTGAGCGCCAAGCGCACCGCCATCGGCGGGTTTCTGGGGGGGCTCTCCTCGGTGAAGCCCAGGGAGTTCGGTGCCCAGGTCATCAAGGCCCTGCTGGCTGACGCTGGAGTGAAGCCTGAGAATGTGGACGAGGTCATCTGCGGAAACGTTCTGGGTGCGGGAGTCGGGCAGAGCATCGGCCGCACGGCCTCCCTTGAGGCGGGTATCCCTGACACCGTCTGTGCCCACACCACCAACATGGTCTGCGGCTCCGGCATGCGCACCGTCATGGAGGCTGTGATGAGCATTCAGGCCGGGCAGAACGACATCGTGGTGGCCGGCGGCATCGAGTCCATGTCCCAGGCCCCCTACCTGGTTCCCGCCACCACCCGCACCGGGACGAAGATGGGTCCCTGGAAGGTCGTTGACCACATGATCTACGATGCGCTCACCGACGCCCGCCTGGACATCCACATGGGTGTCACCGCCGAGAACATCGCCAAGAAGTACAGCATCAGCCGCGAGGAGCAGGACAAGTTCGCCTACGCCTCCCAGCAGAAGGCCATCGCCGCCCAGGATGCCGGCAAGTTCAAGGGGGAGATTGTCCCCATCACCATCTCCACCAAGAAGGGCGACATCATCTTCGACACCGACGAGCACATCAACCGGGGAACCAACCCGGAGAAGCTGGCGAAGCTCAAGCCCGCCTTCATCAAGGACGGAACCGTCACTGCCGGAAACGCCTCCGGAATCAACGACGGCGCCTCCTTCGTGCTGGTCGCCAGCGAGGATGCAGTGAAGAAGCACGGACTCAAGCCCCTCTGCGAGATTGTCGGAATCGGGCAGGGCGGAGTTAACCCCAGCGTCATGGGCCTTGGCCCCACCCCCGCCATCCGCAACGCTCTGAAGTACGCAGGCGTGAAGCTTGCCGACATCGACGTGGTGGAGCTGAACGAGGCCTTCGCCGCCCAGTCCCTGGGTGTCATCCATGAACTGGTGGAGGAGCATGGCGTGAATCGGGACGAGTTTATGGGCAAGACCAACGTGAATGGCGGCGCCATCGCATTGGGTCATCCTGTCGGAGCCTCCGGCAACAGGATCATCGTCACCCTGATCCACGAGATGATTCGGTCCGACAAGAAGCTGGGTCTGGCCTCGCTGTGCATCGGCGGAGGACAGGGAACTGCCGTCATCCTGAAGCGGGACTAACCCGACAGGAAATTTGAGGAGATTGATTTTTATGGAAGCAAAGAAGGTATATGTTGTCGGTGCGAAGCGCACCGCCGTTGGAAATTTCTTGGGGACCCTCTCCGGAGTCCATCCCAAGGTGCTCGGCTCCACCGTGGTGAAGGAGCTTCTGGCCTCCTCCGGCGTGAAGCCTGAGAATGTGGACGAGGTCATCTGCGGAAACGTCCTGGGCGGCGGCCTGGGACAGAACATCGGCCGCACCATCGCGCTGGAGGCCGGCATCCCCGAAACCGTGTGCGCCCACACCACCAACATGCTCTGCGGTTCCGGCATGAGGACCGTCATGGAGGCCGCCATGTCCATCCAGGTGGGCTTCAACGACATCGTGGTGGCCGGCGGCGTGGAGTCCATGTCCCAGGCCCCCTATCTGGTTCCCTCCAACACCCGCTCCGGAAACAAGATGGGGCCGTGGAAGGTGGAGGACCACATGCTCCATGACGCATTGATTGACACCCTCTACAACATCCACATGGGTGTCACCGCCGAGAACATCGCCGAGAAGTACAGCATCGGCCGCCAGGAGCAGGACGAGTTCGCCATGGGCTCCCAGAAGAAGGCCATCGCCGCCCAGGATGCCGGCAAGTTCAAGGAGGAGATTGTCCCCGTTGTCATCCCCTCCAAGAAGGGCGACATCGTGTTCGACACCGACGAGTTCCCCAACCGCAAGACCGACGTGGAGAAGCTGGGCAAGCTGAAGCCCGCCTTCATCAAGGATGGAACTGTCACCGCAGGAAACGCCTCCGGAATCAATGACGGTGCCTCCTTCATGGTGCTGGCCAGCGAGGATGCAGTGAAGAAGCATGACCTCAAGCCCCTCTGTGAGGTGGTGGCCTACGGACAGGGTGGCGTTGACCCCCGCGTCATGGGCCTTGGCCCCACCCCTGCCATCCGCAAGGCTCTGAATGCCGCCGGACTGAAGCTTGCCGACATGGAGATTGTTGAGCTCAACGAGGCCTTCGCCGCCCAGTCCCTGGGTGTCATCCACGAGCTGGTGGAGGAGCATGGCGTGGACAGGGCCGAGTTGATGGCAAAGACCAACGTGAACGGAAGCGCCATCGCCCTTGGCCATCCCGTGGGAATCTCCGGCAACCGCATCATGGTCTCCATGATCCACGAGATGAAGCGCACGGGAAAGAAGCTTGGCCTTGCCTCCCTGTGCATCGGTGGAGGACAGGGAACCGCCGTCATCCTGCGGATGGTCTAGCGCAGGGTAGAATCCTGGGCTGGTCTTCGGTCCGGGATTCTGCTTCTTGATTGGGGTACTTGCAGGGAAGCCCCTTCCCTGCTAATATATTCTTGTTACTATTCTTAGTTTTAAAGTGAGGTTTAATTATGACTAAGGTTGGTGTAGTTGGTGCAGGAACCATGGGCCAGGGCATTGCGAACGCATTTGCCTCCGCCGGGTATTCTGTGACAGTATGTGATGTCAAGCTTGAGTGGGCGCAGGGCGGAATCGACAAGATCAACGCCGGCCTCGACAAGCTTGTGGGCAAGGGAAAGTTGGATGCCGATGCCGCCGCGAAGACAAAGGGCAACCTGAAGACGGGCGAGTACAAAGATCTGGCAGATGCGGACTTGGTTGTGGAGGCAATCCTTGAGACCATGGATGCAAAGAAGCAGCTGTTCTCCCAGCTGGACGAGATTTGTAAGGCAGAGACCATCTTCGCCACGAACACATCTTCCCTGTCTGTAACAGAGATTGCGAAGGGCATCAAGCACGACGTTATCGGAATGCACTTCTTCAACCCCGCCAACGTGATGAAGCTGGTGGAGGTCATCTGCGGCGTGAACACACCCGCCGCCGTGAAGGACAAGATTGTGGAGGTCTCCAAGAAATTGGGCAAGACTCCCGTCGAGGTGAGCGAGGGACCCGGCTTCGTGGTGAACCGCATCCTGGTTCCCATGATCAACGAGGCGGCCTTCATCCTGCAGGAGGGAATCGCCTCCGCCGAGGACATCGACACCGCCATGAAGCTCGGTGCGAACCACCCCATCGGCCCCCTGGCGCTCTCCGACCTCATTGGAAACGACATCGTCGTGGCCGTCATGGATGTCCTGTTCAAGGAGACCGGAGACAGCAAGTACCGTTGCTGCACCCTGCTGCGCAAGATGGTCCGCGGCGGACTCCTGGGCCGCAAGACTGGCAAGGGCTTCTTCGACTACTCAAAGTAAGGCAGGTGGATGAAGATGAGCTTGGTATTAGTTGACGTGCAGGAGCACGTGGCCACAATCACAATCAATCGCCCCGAGGCATTGAATGCCCTCAGTTCGTCTGTTCTGAAGGAGTTGGAGTCCGTCCTTGACCAGACAGAAAAGAATCCTGACGTATATGCAGTCGTAATCACCGGAGCGGGAGACAAGAGCTTCGTTGCCGGTGCAGACATCGGTGAGATGAAGGACAAGGATGTCGCCGCAGCCGCAGAGTATGCCCGCTTCGGCAACGCCGTGTTCTCCCGCATCGAAAAGTTCCGCTGTCCTGTCATCGCCGCCATAAACGGCTTTGCATTGGGCGGTGGTTGCGAGCTGGCCATGTCCTGTGACATCCGCATCGCCTCCACCAAGGCCCGCTTCTCCCAGCCAGAGGTTGGACTGGGAATCACACCCGGCTTCGGAGGAACACAGCGGCTTGCCCGCCTGGTGGCTCCCGGAGTCGCAAAGGAGCTGATTTACACCGGCCGCCAGATAAAGGCCGACGAGGCCGAGAAAATTGGCCTGGTGAACGCAGTCACCGAGCCTGAGCAGCTGATGGAGACGGCCGTCGGGCTGGCAAGGACCATCAGCAAGCAGGCTCCCATCGCCGTGGCACATTCCAAGAAGGCCATCAACGAGGGCCTTCAGGTTGGCATCGACGCTGGTGTTGTCATCGAGGTGGACGAGTTCTCAAAGTGCTTTGCTACAGAAGACCAGAAAATGGCCATGAATGCCTTTGTGAACAAAGAAAAGGTTGAGAAATTTAACAACAGGTAGTATACTATTGGTAATTGTGGCAGGGGAGCCAAGAGGATTTCCCCTGCCCAACCCTCCGGGCCCAACCTGGAGGGAAGATAAAGGAGGAAGAAATGAGCTTTGAAGCGGATTACAAGGCAAAGCTTAAGACAGCCGAGGAGGCTGTGAAGGTTGTCAAGTCAGGCGACTGGGTTGACTATGGTTTCTGTGTGAACACCCCCATTGCACTGGACAAGGCGCTGGCAGGCCACTTGGTGAACCTGGAGGACGTGAAGTTCCGTGGTGGAGTTCTCCCCTTCAATCCCGCCATTTTCCAGATTGAGAATCCCGGAGCCCACATGTGCTGGAACTCCTGGCACTACTCTGGAATCGAGCGGAAGGCCGGGCAGGCTGGATTCGCCTACTACAACGCCCTGCGCTACTCGGAGATGCCCCGCTGGTACCGCGAGAACATCAAGCACATCAATGTTGCCATGTTCCAGGTTGCACCGATGGACGACAAGGGATACTTCAACTTCGGCCTGAGTGTCTCCCACCTGCGTGCTGTGGTAGAGATTTCTGATGTGGTGATTGTCGAGGTGAACAAGAACATGCCCCGCTGCTGCGGTATGCATGACAATATCCACATCTCTGAGGTTGACATCATCGTTGAGGGCGACAATCCTCCCGTCTCCCAGATTGGTGGTGGCGGCGAGCTCACCGACGTGGATAAGGCTGTCGCAAAATTGATTCTGGAGGAGATTCCCAACGGAGCCTGTCTCCAGCTGGGTATCGGCGGAATGCCCAACGCCGTGGGCTCCATGATTGTTGACTCCGACCTGAAGGACCTGTCCGTACACACCGAGATGTACGTTGACGCCTTCGTTGACATTGCCAACGCCGGAAAGATCAACGGAAAGTGCAAGAGCCTGGACGGTGGAAAGCAGGTCTACGCCTTTGCCGCAGGAACAAAGAAGCTGTACGACTACATCGACGGCAATCCTGACATCTGCCCCCGCCCCGTTGACTACACCAACGACGCCCGGGTCATCGCCCAGATTGACAACTTCATCTCCATCAACAACACCGTTGAGATTGACCTCTTTGGTCAGGTGAACTCCGAGAGCTCCGGAACCAAGCAGATTTCCGGTGCCGGCGGACAGCTGGACTTTGTGCTGGGTGCCTACCTGTCCAAGGGTGGAAAGAGTTTCATCTGCTGCTCCTCCACCTTCAAGAAGAAGGACGGAACCCTTGGCTCCCGCATCCGCCCCACACTGGATCCCGGATCCGTCATCACCGCCGCCCGTCCCAACCTGCACTGGTTCGTGACCGAGCACGGAAAGGTGAACCTGAAGGGTCTGTCCTCCTGGCAGCGGGCCGAGGCGCTTATCTCCGTCGCCCACCCCGACTTCCGCGACGAGTTGATCAAGGATGCCGAGAAGATGGGTATCTGGAAGCAGAGCAACAAGCGCTAGTTCCAGCGTGATGTAAATAGGCCGTGCCCCAGGATGTCCTGGGCACGGCCTTTTGTATACCTGGGTGGGGTTGTAGGAGATTGGACTCACCGTCACACACAGCCCAACGACAAGGGGCATGGCTCCTTGCTCCAAACTTCCACGATGTTCCTGCACGTATTGGGGAAGGACACAGGAACCTCAAAGGTGAAATCCCTCTTGGCGGATCGGTCCGCCCCTAGCAAGAATCAGGGCTTAACTGGAGCCCGTTCCCCAGACCTGCACCTTGAAAATGCCCTGTCCCGCCGAATCCTAGAAATAGTCCGAGAAGTACGGTGTCTGCTGCTCGATGGCATCCTCCAGCATGTCCACGGTTGCCTCGGAGCAGCGGAGGCGGCCAATCTTGTTCAGGTAGTCGGGGTTCTTGTAGCCCAGCAGCATGGTGGTCATGGTCTGGATGTCTATCTGGTCCCGGAACCGCTTGGGGCTTGGCTCGATGGTGCCGTGGCCGTTGCGGTCTATGGTGAGGGTGAAGGAGCCCTGGTTCCAAGGGAGCAGCGGGTCCGAGAGGGTGAAGTTCCACACCCGCTTCCTGTTGTCCGGCTTGAAGGGATAGCGTGCGATGAATTCCTTGATGTCCACGATGCGGGCCATGAAATAGGGGGAGATGTCCTCCTTGATCTTGGCGTCCTCCAGCAGAAAGGCCAGTGGCTCGTCGGTGTAGGTCTGCCCCACCACCTTGGAGATCATGGAGAAGTGGGCGCTGATGAAATTCCACAGCCCGGTGCGGGCCTCCTCGTTCAGAAAGATCATCTCCTTCAGGTGGAAGACCTCGTCGGCAATCCAATAGATGAGGTAGCCCTCCAGTTCGTCCCTGCTGTTGTAGTAGACGGCGGCGTTCACGTCGTCGGAGTCCCACATGAAGTACTCGCTCCAGGCCAGCTCGTCCCGAATCAGCGCTCCGTGGGTCCGCTCGGAGAACTTGTCGTAAACCTCCTTGATTTCCGGGCCGTTCACCGGCACCCGGCGGATTTCCCCGGACACCTTCTTGTTCTTGGGCAGCTGGTAGTCCTGGATTTCGTAGGTAATCTTGTCGCTGATGATTTCCCAGCCCTTGTGCCGGTAGAAGGGAATGGAATAGGGATAGAGGTAGGAGATGTACTGCCCCCGCTGCCTCATGTCGTGGAGGGCATGCTCCAAAAGCTTGTTCATCAGGCCGTGGTTGGCGTACTCAGGATAGGTTCCCACACCGGTGAGGCCCCCCATGTCGTAGATCTGGCTGAAAATGCGCACCCTCATGGGATAGACCACGCACTGGGAGATGAGGTTGTCCCCGTCGAACCAGCCCAAAACTTGAGCCTGCTGGAAATTGGGGAGCTTTGCCCGAAGGATTTCCTTCTCCTCCCAGCCCACCTCCTGCAGCACATGCTTGGTCACCTGGAACACGTACTTCAAAAGCTGGTTGTACTGCTCCACCTGCTCCACCACCACCTTCTTGAGGGTGAACTTGTCCTTCTTCATGGTCTACCTCCCGTTTCAAGGCACATCGTATGCCAAGCACAATTCCGGCTGCTGGAACTACACGCTACCTCTGCTCGTTGATGCAGTACAGGTTCCCCCGCTGCATTATCATCCCCTCTGATACAAGGCTTTCTGCCGCCCCCTGCATTCTGTACAAGTCAATGCCAGCACCAGCTGCCAAGTCCTCCAAGGCTTGAGGTCGATTTCCTCCCAAGGAAAGCTGGCGGACAATGGCTCCCCTCGCCTGCCGCAGGGAGCCCTCGAACCTTGACTGACGGCTGTAATGGCGGCTCTGGCGATTGGGGTTGGCGGTGCTCTTCTTCAGGGCGGCACCATAGTCCATCAGGGCATAGTACCAGACCCTTGGGTCCGGCCGGTACAAGGTGGTCTCGATGAGGGGCATCAGCTGTGCGTCCGACACCTTCTCCTGGTCAGGATAGAACAGGAACAGGTACACGGAGCGGATGTTGGTTTCTATAAAAACCTCCGGCCTGTTGAAGGCAAAGGCAGCCACCGCCCCCGCCGTGTAGGCTCCGACTCCTTTGAGTCTTTGCAACTCCTTGGCAGTGGAGGGAAAAACTCCTCCGAGCTCCTGCACCACCTGGCGGCAGGCAGACTGCAAATATCCTGCCCTCCGGTTGTAGCCCAGACCGCTCCAGGCCGCCAGCACCTGGGGAAAGGGTGCCGCCGCAAGGTCAGCGGCAGTGGGAAAGGCCTCAAGCCAGGCCAGGTACTTCGGCACCACCCGCTCCGTCTGGGTCTGCTGCAGCATCAGCTCCGACACCAGAATGGCATAGGGGTCACGGGTCTCACGCCAAGGAAAGGAGCGGCCCTCCTGCCGGTAGAAGTCCAGAATCATGGACTGGAACTCGGCGACGGTAGAACCATTGGGCAGCGTCACGGCGGGAGAAGGCTCCGGAGCACGCAGGCTCAGTTGAGATGCTTCCATTCAGCTGGCCTGCACCAGTCCCCGCCGCAGGAGCTCCTGGAGAATCAGCTCCACAATCTCCTCTGGGTTGTGGCAGGCGGTGTCTATGACCAGCTGGCAGAAGCTGTAGTCGTTGTTGTCGATGTTGTACAGCCGCTGGTAGCGCTGGGAGTCCTCCCGGTCACGCATGGCGGTGAAGGCCTTGATTTCCTCCAGATTCCCGCCCTCCCGATTCAGGATGCGGCGGGCACGGACCTCCTCGTCGGCCAAAAGGAAAACCTTCAGGTCGGCCTCCTCCAGCATCCACACTGCCAGCCGGGAGCCCAGCACGCAGGAATCCTCCATGGCCAGCTCCACCTGGCGGCCGTCCACCTGGCGGTCATAGCTGTCGTCGCTCTTGGCCCGCTCGATTATCTCCGCCAGGGTGAGGCCTGTGTCCTGGGCAAGGTTGCGGAAGGTGTAGTTGATGAGGTTCACCCCCAGCCTGCGGGCCAGCATGGTGCTGACGGTGGTGTTGCCGCAGCCACTCTTGCCTGAGATTGCTATGCGGAGCTTTTTGCCCGCCGGAATGGAATAGTTCATGGATACCCCTTCACTCTAAAAATCTATTGTAACTCCTATTTCTATTGTACAATATGGAAAGGCTTTCTGTCGATACCTAGAGCAAGAGGGCTGTGACGAGGGGGTTAAAGGGAATCCTTTAACTCCTGTATCAACTGCTCACTTTTTGCAAAGGAATCAGTGAGCATTTCCAGTAGCTGGGAAGTGGTGAAGGTGTTTTCTGCTTCTGGTACAAAGGGATTTTTTATGTCCAAGTTGTAGCCGTTGTTTTTGAGCACTTCAATTCCGACTTTCCAGGCTTGTTCATTTTCCACAGGATTATTCCACCAGGCTTTTAATGAATCGAATTCCTTCTTTTGGATTGGCTTTGTTTTAGAATAGGATTTCTGACCTTCTGGAAGCCTATGCTCCCAATAAAAAATCTCCTTTGTGGGCTCACCCTTTGTAAAAAACAGCAGGTTTGTAGCTACTGAGGCATAGGGTTGAAAAACAGAATTGGGCAACCGAACGATGGTGTGAACATTGCACTTTTCCAAAAATTCCTGCCGAATCCGCTGCTTTACTCCATCTCCTGTTAAGGAACCGTCTGGCAGAACGATGGCAGCACGGCCCCCATTACACAAATAACGGATCATCAGCAACAGGAATAAGTCTGCACTTTCTGTGGTACGGAACTGAGCAGGATAATTTGTCTCCACCCCATCGGAAACACTGGCTCCAAAGGGAGGATTTGCAAGGATAACATCTACACGATCCTTTTCGCCAATACTGAAGTATTCACGATTCAAGCTATCACCATTGATGACGTTGGGAATTTCGATGTCGTGCAAAATCAAGTTGGTAACACAAAGCATAAAAGGAAGGGGCTTGAGCTCGTGACCTTGAATCGTTTCCTCCAGTGTCTTCAAATCTTCCACAGAATGAACGTCCTGAGAACGGATATTTTCAATGGCACTGGTTAAAAATCCACCTGTTCCGCAGGCTGGGTCAAGAACCTTTTCTCCAAGACGGGGATTTATGATTTCTGTCATTATTTCTGTTACGGCACGTGGTGTATAAAATTCGCCATAATTGCCAGCACTTTGCAGGTCTTTCAGAAGACTTTCGTAAATGTCCCCAAAGGTATGGCGGTCTTCGCTGGCATTAAAGTCAATCTCGTTCAGCTTGTTCACAACCTGACGGATAATGGTGCCATTTTTCATGTAGTTGTTGGTGCCAGCAAAAATGTCTCGGACAAGAACAGCCCTCTTGTTCACTCCATCCTTGCCAGATGAAACATCTAGGTTTTGCAAGCCGGGAAAAAGCTCCGTGTCCACAAATTCCTTCATGGCATCACCAGTGATGCCTTCTGAGTCGGCTGCCCAAGTTCGCCATTTAAGTTTTTCTGGAATCACCGAAACATAGTCATCATTCAAAAGCTCCAGTTCTGCATCCTTGTCATCAAGGATTTTCAGGGTAATCATCCAGCCAAGCTGCTCCAATCGCTGGGCATCGCCAGAAACACCTGGATCCTTCCACATGATGTTTTGCAGGGATTTTATGATATTTGCTATGTTTGCCATGGTTGCTCTCCTTTTATTGCCACAGAGATTACTTCGAGAATCTCAGTAACCGTAAAAACTATTCTTCTGATTGAATCAATTTTATCAAATCTTCTTTATTTGGTAAAACTGTCTGATATTTACTTGCGAAAATCTGATTATTATTTTCTGGTAAAGTGATTTCAACCAATGAATCTGATTTTTTCTTACATAGAATTATTCCGATGGTTTTGTTTTCATGGTCGAGTTTCACAAATCTGTCGTAATAATTAACGTACATTTGCATTTGTCCCAAATCTTGATGAGTTATTTCGCCAATTTTTAAGTCGATTAAAACAAAACATTGCAAAAATCTATTGTAAAAAACTAAATCCACAAAAAAGTGTTTTTCATCAAACGTTAATCTAACTTGACGACCTACAAAAGTATATCCTTTCCCAAGTTCCAATAAAAAATTTTCAAGTTTTTCGATAAGTCTACTTTCCAACTCTGATTCAGAATAGTAAGATTTTTCCGGTAAACCTAAGAATTCCAATACATAAGGGTCTTTTACAATATCATTAGGATTTTCAATAACTTGTCCTTGTTGTGCTAACAATTTCACTTTTTCTTTATCTTTACTCAAAGAAAGTCTTTCATAAAGAGCCGAATCAAATTGACGTTTTAGTTCTCGTAGACTCCAGTTTGAAGAGGTTGCTTCAATTTCATAAAACTTTCGTTCATCGGGATTATCAATTCGCATAAGGAAAAGATAGTGTGAATAACTTAAAGTGAATTGGTCAGACACTGTCTGCCGAATTTGGTAAGTAAGATAAAAATCCCTCATTTGTTTTAGATTTGTTACGGAAAATCCCTTTCCATAATTTGCAGTCAGTTTTTCCGAAAGTTTTTTTAGAGTTTCCTTTCCGTATTCCGCCCTGATATTTCCGTGTTGCTCTTCTTCTACAATGAGCCTGCCAATTTCAAAATAAGTTTGAACCATGGCAGTATTCACAGTGGTTGCTACAAACTTTCTGCTTTCTTCAAGGATTGAAGCTATTTTATTGTAAAGAGAAGTTTTTTTGTTTGAACTTGGTTCATCTGCCATGGTTTTCTCCTTTTTATTGCCACACGAAATGCCTACGGCATTTCTATTTCCATTGATTTCGTATATCTGAAAATTCATCTTCATTTTCGGATAAATTTTCCCAATATTCTATTTCTGGTTCCACTGTATCATTGTCTAGATTTTTATTAATTATAAATGCAAGATGCATTGTAACAGAACGAATTAGTAGTTTCTCTTCAAAAGATAAAATTGAATTATTATTTTTATATTCTGTAAATGAAGCTAAATGAGAAAGTATATTTAATAATCTATTTTTTTGTGTTGAAATTATTTCTTTTTGATTTGTAATAATATTAATTAAAATATTTATATTATGAACAACAAGATGATTATTTCCATACAAAATAGAAAAGCATAAAATATCAATCAATTTATTATCATCTAAACACTGTTTATCAGTTACAATTTTTTCAATTGCTAACAAAGCCTCAATTCTTATATCTTTGCTTTCACTGCCAATATTTTTTTCCAATTCTTTTGAAAGTTTGTTCATACTAGATGCATCTGATATTTTATACTTTAAATATAAACATGGAACATTATATTTTTCAGCCTCATCAATTAGTTTTATTAGTCTTGTATTATCAAAGTTAATTTTAAGTCTATCTAATAGTTTTCCCAAAATCCATATAATGTGATTAAAACAAATCAAAGATTCTTTTCTAAAATATTCATTTTTTAATACAGAAGAGTTTTCTTCCCACAGCAAAAAAACTTTATTTGTAAAAAATAAAATTTCGTCTTGTTCCAAAAGATTTTCAACTAAAAGATTATTTAGTTCCGAAATAAATATATCGATATAATCACTATGTCCCGACATATATACTCCATTTATTTCTAATTTTGCACATTGTATTTTTTTTAAATAATTTTTTACCATCTCAAGTGGTTCAATGTTAGCAGGATGAGGAAGTCGTACATAGGTCGATTTACAAAGGAGTTTATTATTAGGAAATCCAGAAGAATCCTTTTTTCTCCAAAGTAAATTACCAAACTTAGTTTGTAGATTATGATTAAGTAATTTTAATTCAAATATCTTTTCTAGAGTTAATATACCCCAGTTTACTATTTTTTCATTCTCAGATTCTATAGCCTCAAAATAAGGAACCAAATAGGTATTAGAAATTTTTGATCTAATATTTATAGAACAATCAATATAGAATAATGGAGGCATAAATTTATTCTCTTGAATAGGAATTTCTTTTGGAATTGGTAACTTCAAAATATCTATAAAAAATTTTTCAATTTCTGTGGGAAGAAGAGACTTCATAAATCTTTTTATTAGATTAGCAATATTATCATATTTATGCTGATAATTTGATGTTAAAATAGTACTAATTAATTCCAATATTTTAGATTTTGTTTCTATGTTACACTTAAAGCATAATCTTGAAATAATTTCTGGAAGAATTCCTGCTAATACTTGAGCAAAATTCTTTGAATCATCATTATCTTCGTAAATATCTTTTTCATTATCATTTAGTATTGTAATTAATTTATTACAAAAACTATTAATGTACTCAGTAGAAAGATTAATAATTGACTTTCGAGTAAATAAAATATCTGCTTTTTTAGATTCAGCTATTCTAAAATAAATAGTTACTGCCCAAATTAGATTGTATTCGGCAATACGTTCAATTGCTAACAGAGCCTCTTTTGACAATAAATTATATGTACACCAATTTGTGTGAATACAAAATGGCATACCTATATTTTCACAATATATTAAAAAAGAAAATGCATTTTTTTGTTCTGCAAAAGATTTGCCAAAATGATGTGTTGTAATTGATTCACCTATATCAAATTTATACTTAAATTCTTCTGTTTTTTCTTCTTGATAAATTCCTGATAGTAAATCTTTAAAATGATTTTGCTCTCTATTTGGATTACATAAATACTTGTTCAAGAAAGAAACTCGATCTTTATATTCCTTATACTTTGTTTCATAATTTGTGTTATTTTTAGCAAATATTAAATTTAGGTATAAATCTAATATAAATGATTCTTGAGATAATAGCTTACAATCTGTTGATGATATAATTGATTGTTGTTGTTCACGAATAGTAACTAAGGAATTTTCAACTATTTCTATAGCTTTGTTTAATTGACCAATTTCAGCAAGTATGCCTGCTTTTTTTGCATTTTCAAAAGGAGTATTATTTGGATATTTCCAATTTGAAGTAATTTTTTTTAATTGGGGATAATCTAAATGAAATAAAGATTGTAAACTATTTTCATAATCAAGTTCACCTTTTAAAGAGTCAGAAATTGAATCATTTTTTGCTAATTTTGAATATAAATTACTCCATTCTTCAGTTAATCCATTTTGTCTATAATATTTTAATAGATACACACTTAAAAGAATGTTTTTTTCAGAACAATATTCTTCCCTTATACAACTTAATAATAAATTAACTATTTTTTTATCTAGTGGATACAACATTTTATCTAAACGCCAACATAATTCAAATACAAAATTATATTTTATATCATCATCTATATTGTCTTTTTCATCCAATTCATAAATCCAATATTCTGTATTCATTGAGAAAAGACTTCTTTTTTCTTCTGGAAGAATCACCCATCCCGGATATGTTTCTCTTTCTTTTTTCCATAAATCTATTAGTTCTACTAATTTATTTTCTAATTCCTTTTTATCAGTTGGTGGGAGTCGTTGACTATTATTGGTATAGGGCCATAGCATTATATTATTTATTCTTGATTTTACCGAAAGGTATTCTGTAAAAATATTTAGTGCTTCATAATGATTATCTGAAAGATTCACCAAAATTATATTTCTTTTTTCAAGTAATTTCTTTTGCGTTGTGGATAAATTAAAAGCACCAATTAAGTAAATTTTCGAAGTATTTGTTTCTAGATTATCTCTTAACCAACCTACCCATTGCAAAAAATTTGGATCATCCCCTGAAAAACCTATCAAACAAAGTGTGTTTTCAAGTAATGTTTGTTGTACAGTATTAACAAAAGGAGCATTTTTTTGTGGATAAGTTCTATAATCTTCCTCTGTAATCGTAAAAGGACGAAAAGATAAAAAGCTCCCATGAAGTTTTATTATTCGAGGATTAGTTGCATACACCAAATCATCTTTAGAATACACAACTGTATATTTTCTATTGAAAATATATTTTGTTGCTCTTTCCAATAAAGTATCATAATTTGTTGTAAAAACATCAATCCAAGGAAGGTCTAAAAGTTTCTTATGTAATTCTGATGGTTCATATTCCAAATCTGGAATATGATTTTTTAGTATATCGTCTAGCACAGGGCGACCGAAAGTTGCTTCAACCTCTTCAGCTAGTTTTAAGACACTCATATATTCTTTTTTTGGTGAATTTGCATTTCTACCATACAATTTGTCATAAAATGCATCACCTAATTCATTCCATGAAGAAAAACCTTTGCACGAAGAAGTACCAGGAATTGCATTCTTACTAAAACCAGCACCAACCATTATGGCAGCATGATTTGTAAATAGACGATTTGATATTTCATCTAGATAAATTTTATTTTCAGCAGATATTTTTTCTGTTATATCCATCTCTCATCCCTCCCTAAACGCATCTTTCATTATACTTTGTATTAGTTGTTTTGTCATTGTTTCTCTTTCTGTGATTTGTTTTTCTAATTCTGCTACATTTTCCAAAAGTTTTTCTACACGAGAAACGATTTCTTTTTGTTCGGCCAGTGGCGGGACACTCAATATTTGTGAAGATAAGACATTTAAATGTAGGTGCTTTACGCAAACGCCTTTAATATCAGAAGCAGTCAAATTATTGCAAATATATTGAACAGCATATTGCATAAATTTAGGCAACATCAATTTTTGATTGTATTTTACCAAAGCTAAACTTTCAAACAAGCTAAATTCATATTTAACATTATTTAAAGCAACAGTCCCTATAGACCCACTTTTGGAAATAAGCAAATCGTTATATTCGGGATTACACCTTTTGTATAATTCCCTATGTTCATTCTCTGAAATGTATTTGCAATGCGAAAAATCTAATTCTTTGTTGTAAATATCTTTTGCCGAAACAAATTTAACCCCTGAATTTGTGTATTTGGGAGTTTTATGAGTTCCGTCTGTTATTTTTTCGCAGATTTCTCCGAGTCTCACCCATTTCCAACCTTCCGGAATTTCAAAAGGTTGTTCATTTTCCGAAATCGGCTCAAACACTTTCTTCTTGGAATTACGTATTCGCAACGAAGTTTCTAGCGGTAATTCCGAATCCGTGTGGCGTTTTTCTTCCTGTATTTTTTCAAACAACGCTTCTGCATCAAAATCAGGATTACCTTTTACAACAGGATTTTCTTTTCTCCAATCTTCTGTGAGTTTTCCTTCAATGGCGTCTTGCAAAATATTTTGGCGAAGTAGTTTGACGTAGGATTTTTGAGATTCTATTTCTGATTTGATTAATTCAACTTTTTCAATTTTTTTAGAAAGAACTTTTACTATTTCTTTTTGAGTTGATAAATCCGGAAGAAGTATTTCTTGTTTAAGAAAATCATTAACTGCTAATCTTTGAGAACCAACACCTTTAACATTTTTTTGAAGTTTTTTATATCGTTCATCAACTTTCAAACAAAGACATAGCCATTCAGGATTACATTTTGATAAATCAAAATCAAATGAAGGTAAATCTGCAGAAGAAGTATATCCATCAAGTTCTTGAGGAATAATACCAAAAGCCCCTTTATGAATATTTTGTTTTCCATAAATAAATTGTCCTGCTTTTCTAATAAAATATTTTGTAGCACCTTCTTTTTCAACTTTTAAGTCACGCTTCTCTATACCTTTACAATTAAGACGTACTGTAATGCGATGTTCAGCATCAGAGTATTCTGCAATTATTTTACTTTCTGTGAGAAAATCCCCTATCTTCACCTTCTTCCAGTCACTCATTTATTTGTCCTCTGTTTCATGTGCGAGTTGTTTTACTTCATTGATTTCTTTTACCAGCTCCTCCGATGTTGGTAAATATAATTGATATTCACTTGCAAGAATCGTATTGTTATTTTCTGGCAATGCCATTTTTACTGCTGTATCATTTTTGCTGGAACAAAGTAAAATTCCAATTGTTGGGTTTTCTTCATCTAGTTTAATTTTTCTGTCATAATAATTTACATACATTTGTAGTTGACCCAAATCTTGATGAGTGAGTTTCCCGATTTTTAACTCAATTAATACAAAACAACGCAACAAACGATTATAAAAAACCAAATCAACAAAATACTCATCATCTTCGAGTAAAATTCGTTGTTGGCGAGAAACAAAAGAAAAACCTTTTCCCATTTCCAATAAAAAGTCAGCAATATGTGAAATTATGGCAGATTCTAAATCTTTTTCATAATATGAAGTCTTACGTTCAAGTCCTAAGAATTCTAAAATCATAGGATCTTTTATTATTTCTGTTGGTTTCTCGGGTATTCTTTCCTTTCGGGCAACCGCAAGAACTGATTCTTTATCATTACTAAGCAACAACCTTTCATATAATTGACTGTTAATTTGTCGTTCCAGTTCTCGACCTGTCCAATTGTTATTTATTGCTTCAAGTTCATAATATTCACGTTTATCCGAATCTGAAATGGAAATCAAAAGTTTATACTGACTCCAATTTAATTGCGTCTGCAGTGTAGACGCAATTGGATACATCTTAAAAAATTGTCTGGCACGTTCTAATTGTCTTATTCCAAAACCACTTCCATATTCTTTTTCAAGTTTTTTAGCAAGATTTTTTATAAGATATATACCGTAATCTGCTCTATCCTTACCCTGTTGTTCTTCTTCTAAAATTCTCTTACCTAGATTCCAATACATTTGCACTCTACAAAAATCTACGCTTCTAACAGCATTACTTCGAGATTTTTCAATAATTTTTCGTGCATCTTCAATTAAATCATTTATTTGTTTGTTTATTTCATCTTCTTTCATAAATTCCTCCCAAAAAAAATCACCTTCTTCCATTCACTCATTTATTTGTCCTCCCTCATTTCCTCTTACGCAACTCTGTAAATCTCGTTTTCCAATTCACGCAACGCTGCAAGATATTGGGATTTTCCCCCAAATATTTTTACGATTTCTGCAGGAGTTCCAATATCTTTCAATGGTTCAACAGTGAGAATTTTCATGTCTTCAATATTCTCTATTCCCCACTCGGCATATTTGTCCAAAAGAGCATTTAAAACATGACGAGCCTGCTCCCCATACTTTGTCCAGTAATTTCGTTTTCGTACATTGTCAGCCCGCTCCTTTCTAGTTAAGGCAGGAGCATCCCAAGCAATATGACAAATTAAATCAAAAATGTCTAAATCTGATTTTATCTCTTCCTTCAAATCCTCAAAGAGTATTCCTAGGGATTCCAATTCTTCTATGATTATCTTCTTCTTTTCCGCATCATTCCATGCCTGAAGAAAATTATCCAAGGAACGATAAGAAGTTAAAATCCCATTTTTTGTGTATTCTTTTAAACTACACGTGATGAGCTTGCCATTTGCATCAAGAAACTGGTGTCTCTCGCTTAAGATACGTACATCAATCCCAGCAATATATACTTTTTCTCTCTTTCCGTATTTTTCATCCTTCTCACCCAAGAAAGACTCTCCAAATCCTCCATTTTCAAAAGCATAGACAGTCTCTTCAAAGGAAACAGCCTCCATTGTCACAGGATCTACTTGTTCCTCACCAGCTTCTCCATCCAATATTTCTTCTGTCAGCACTTCATACTGCTGAACATTTTTAACCTTTACAGGCTCACCATCAAAATCACTGTCTGCAAATTTATCTGTTACACTTCTAAAATCGATTATTGTAAAATAGTGCTTTCCATAATCCTCGTTGATTCTTGTTCCACGGCCAATTATTTGCTTGAATTCTGTCATGGAACCGATATTTGCATCCAATACAATTACCTTACAGGTTTGGGCATCAGTTCCTGTACTCATCAATTTTGAGGTTGTGGCCACCACTGGGAATTTTTCCTCTGGATTTATAAATGACTCAAGGTAGCCCTTTGCCACAGGATCGTCACCAGTAATCCGAACAATGTATTTATCTGTTTTACCAGTAATTTCTTGTGGAGTAAAAAGTAAGAGAGCCTGACGCATCCGTTCTGCGTGTTCAATATCTACACAAAATACAATGGTCTTGTCATAGGGATTTGAATTTACCAAGAATTCCATAACTTTTTTTGCCACCAACATTGTTCGCTCATCAATTACGAGATTACGGTCAAAATCCTTTCGGTTATAAAGCCTGTCCTCCACAAGATTCCCATGAATATCTGTCTTGCCTTTATCTGGTCTATATCCTTCTAAATCCACATTCATACCCACTCTCAGTACCTTGTAGGGAGCAAGAAAACCGTCGTCAATGCCCTGCTTGAGGGAATAGGTATAAACAGGTTCACCAAAATACTCGATATTTGACAAAGATTTTGTTTCCTTTGGAGTTGCAGTCATTCCGATTTGAGTTGCACTGCTAAAATAGGTCAAAATCTTATGCCAGGCCTTATCTTCATCAACAGAGCCACGATGACACTCATCTACAATAATCAAATCAAAGAAATCGGGAGAAAACTCCTGATACACGTCATTTTCTTCATCGTAATTTGTAAGTCCTTGATACAACGCAAGATATATTTCATAAGACTTATCTATTTTCTTTTGTTTGATAATTGTCAGCTTGTCCTTAAAATGTTTGAAATCACCCTTCTTTGTCTGGATAATCAAGTTGTTTCTGTCTGCAAGATATAAAATCCTTTTTTTATTGCCGCTTTTCCATAAGCGATAAATAATCTGAAAGGCAGTATAGGTTTTGCCAGTACCAGTTGCCATCACCAAGAGAATTCTATTTTGTCCACGAGCAATGGCTTCCACCGTCCTGTTGATTGCAATTCTTTGATAGTATCGAGGAGACCTTCCTGCTGCATCAAAGAAATAAGACGAAAGGGCCGTTTGTTCAGCCTGCTCTGTTTCAATTCCATTGTATTTTTTATAGCATGCCCACAGTTCTTGAGGTGAAGGAAACTGACTTATCGCTCTATTTTCTATTACAGTGGGATTTCCATCTATCCCCAAAGGACCACAATTCTTTCGATATTGAATTACAAAGCCTGTTCCATTGGAACTAATTGCCACAGGAATATCAAGTATGTTTGCATATTCTAGGGCTTGCTGCATTCCATCCCCGCAGGAATGTTTTTTTTCTTTTGCTTCCAACACAGCTACAGGAATATTTGGCTTGTAAAAAAGGATTATGTCGGCACGCTTTACTTTTCCTCGTTTTGTCTTTTTTCCTTTGACAAAAATTCTACCATCAGTAAAAGAAACTTCTTCCCGTATTTGAGACTGCTTATTCCATCCCGCCTGCTCAATTTCAGGAAGAATAAATTTTGTAATGACATCTCTTTCAGACAACTTAGCTTCTAATCCCATGTAGCTAGTATAACATGAATTTGAGAGACTATAAACTAATTTGTAATTTCAAATCACGGGAGAGGAGCACCTCCCCTCCCGCTAGCGATTCTAGAACACCAGCTCCAGCACCTCCTCCATGCGGGAAACCGGATGGAAGGTGACACCCTTCTTCACAATCTCTGGGATGTCGTCCAGGTCACGCAGGTTGGCCTTGGGGATGATGATGTGCTTGATCTTGTTCCGCTTGGCGGCCACCGTCTTTTCCCGCAGTCCGCCGATGGGCAGTACCCGCCCGGTAAGGGAAAGCTCGCCGGTCATGGCGGTGGCAGCCTTCATGGGCTTGCCGGTCAGCAGGGACACCAGGGCGGTGGTGATGGTGATGCCCGCCGAGGGGCCGTCCTTGGGTGTGGCTCCCTCTGGCACGTGGATGTGGATGGTGTTGGAGTCGAACCAGCCGCTGGCCTTGATGCCCTTCTCCTGAACATAAGAGCGGACCCAGCTCATGGCGATGGCGGCGGACTCCTTCATCACGTCGCCAAGCTGTCCGGTGAGGCTAAAGCCCTCCTTGCCGGGAATGGCTGCGGTCTCAATCAACAGGGTGTCGCCGCCCATGCTGGTCCAGGCAAGGCCGATGGAGGTTCCCGGAATGGCGGCCGTCTTGATGTCATCCTCGTCAAAGACTGGGGTTCCCAGATATTTTTTTGTAGCCTCCTGGTCCACCGTGTAGCTCTTGGAGAGGATGGCCTTCAGCTCCTTCTGCCTCAGGGAAAGCTGGCCGTTCAGCTCTTTGACCTGCTCCGGGGAAAGAAGCTTGGATGAATCGGGGCTGGATGCCTCAAGCTGAGAAGCCACTGTCTCAGGCATCTCCTGCACCTGGGTTTCCTCAGAACCCACGGCCGCCACAGCTCCTGCCGCCTCATGGCTTTCCTCCTGCTGTTGCTCTGACTTCTGTGCCTCCTGATGGGAGGACAGCTGGGCCTCCAGCTCACGGATGGCAGCCTCCTTTTCCACCGCCTCCGGTAGCGACACCAGCTCCATGGCAATTTTCCGGGCAATCTTGTCCAGACATTTTTCAAAATGCCTCACCCCGGACTCCCTGGCATAGGACTGGGCGATGAGATTCAGAGCTGCCCTGTCGAATTTCACCTGGGTCTTCTTCAGGCCGTTCTTTGCCAGGGTCTTGGGAATCAGGTACTTCTTGGCAATCTCCATCTTCTCCTGGTCAATGTAGCCGGAGAGGGTGATGATCTCCGCCCGGTCCAGCAAGGGGTCGGGGATGGTGTCCAGGGTGTTGGCTGTGAGGATGAAGAAGATGTCGGACACGTCAAAGGGCAGGTCCAGGTAATTGTCCCGGAAGGAGACGTTCTGCTCCGGATCCAGCACCTCCAGCAGGGCGCTGGCGGGGTCCCCCTGATGACTCATGCCCATCTTGTCCACCTCGTCAATGAGGAAGACGGGACTGGCACTCTTGACTATCTTCAATCCCTGTATAATCTTGCCGGGCATTGCCCCCACGTAGGTGCGGCGGTGTCCCTTGATTTCCGCCTCATCCCGCATTCCCCCCACGGAAAAGCGGAAGAAGGGCTTGTTCATGGCGCTGGCAATGGAGCGGCCCACGCTGGTCTTTCCCACGCCGGGAGGCCCCACCAGGATGATGATGGAGCCCTTGCTGTCCTGCTTCAGCTTTCGCACCGCCAGATACTCCAGGATGCGCTTTTTCACATCGTCCAGCCCGTAGTGGTCCTTCTGCAGGATGGCACGGGCCTCCTCCAGATTGTAGTCCTCAGCTCCCGACACTTTTTCGGAACCGTCCGCAGCCTTGGCACAGGGCCAGGGAAGGCTGGCGATGGTCTCCAGATAGTTGCGCACCACATTGTATTCGGAGGAGCCTGTCTCCATCAGCTGGAACTTCTCCAGCTCGTTTTCCACCGCCTCCTTGATTTCCCCCTCAAAGGCAAAGGCATCCAGCTTGTCCTTGAGCTTCTGGTAGTCGGAGTTGTGGGCATCGGTGGTGATTCCCAGCTCCTCCTTGATGGCCTTCAGCTCCTCCTTCAGGAAGTACTCCCGCTGCTGGGTTTCGATGCGGTCGTTGATCTCCGTCTGGATCTTCTTCTGGATTCGCAGCAGCTCCTGCTCCTTCTTGATAAACACCAGCACCTGCTCCATGCGCTCCCGCACGTTGAGTGTCTCCAGCACCTGCTGCTGCTGGTTGCGGTCGATGTTCAGGATGGAGGTGATGAAGTCTGCAATCTTCCCCGGATGGTCGATGTTCACCATGTTCAGCCGCATCTCCTCGGAGAACAAAGGGTTGTTGTCGGAAATCTCCTTCATCTCGCTGATGAGGGCACGGGTGAGGGCCTTCACCTCAAAGGTGTCGTCCTCCTTATCCTCAAGATATTCAACAATTGCCACCATGGGCTCCCGCTGGCTCAGCACCTTCCTGATGCGGAAGCGCTTGATGGTGGAGATGAAGATGTTCACGCCGCCGTCGGGGAGATTTATCTTCTTGATGATGCGGGCCACCGTTCCCACCTGATGCAGGTCGTCAGCAGTGGGACTCTCCGTCTCCTCCCGCAGCATGACGATGCCAATGAGTCCGTCCCCGGCATAGGATTCCTCGGCGACACGAGCATCGTCGCTGGCGGTAATCATCAGCGGCGTGAAGATGCCCGGAAAGATGGGGCGGCCTGAAACGGGAATCAGGTAGAGCTTGTTGGAG
>CALEFI010000073.1 GCA_937876905.1 uncultured Treponema sp. | reverse complement strand
TGAAGCGGGCACGGAAGCTTTCCGGGGTCTGGAGGGTCAATGCCCCTTGCTCCACAATCCTTCCCCCGATATAATAGGGGAGTCCGCAGTTTGCGAAGGAGATGAAGTCCCCCCTCTCCAACAGGATGATTTGGGCCTTTTCGTCCAGCCTTCTCAACCGGGCAGCGGCGGAGGCTCCACCAGCCACACCGCCCACAATGATAACCTTCATAATCTACCACCTTGTGTATAGTATGAGCCACGAGGACACGGAGTCTTAGACTCCCAGTCACAGACACCATGTCCCAGGCCCTATTTCATAGCCCCATTCCAAGGAGCCATATATGCAGCAGCAAGACTGTCAGAACAAGTTCAGCAAGACCTTCCCCTTTTGGGGGGACTTAAGCAGCCAGGACCAGCAGCTCATCTGCCAGAACACCAGCCTCCAGCACTATCCCAAGGGCAGCCTCATCCACGACGGCAACAACTGCACCGGCGCCATCGTGGTGGACACCGGCTGCCTGCGGGTCTATCTCCAGCCAGACCAGGGACGGGAAATCACCCTCTACCGCCTCTTTCCCAAAGACATCTGTATGCTCTCCGCCTCCTGCGTGCTGGAGGCCATCACCTTTGATGTTGCCATCGATGCAGAGGAGGACAGCACCTGCCATCTGATTGCAGGCGGAACCTTTGCCGATGTGGCGGAGAAAAACCTGTCCATGAAGAATTTTGCTCTGGAAACTGCCGTCGCCCGCTTTTCCGATGTCATGTGGGTGATGCAGCAAATCCTGTTCATGAGCTTCGACAGGCGGCTGGCAATCTTCCTCTGGGACGAAATGGTAAAAACAGGAAGCGATTCCATCAGGATGACCCACGAGCAGATTGCCCGCTACATGGGCTCAGCCCGGGAGGTTGTCTCCAGAATGATCAAGTACTTTGCAGCAGAGGGCATTGTGGAAACCTCCCGGGGCGGTCTACGGATTCTAGACCGCAAAAAACTCAAGCGACTAGCCCTTTAGGAAGGCCACCAGCTTTTCCTTCGGCAGAGCGCCGATTGACTTGCGCACCACCTCCCCCCTGTTCAGGATGACCAGGGTGGGAATGGTGGTGACTCCGAACTGGCTGGCCAAGTCTGGCTCGTCGTCCACATTCACCTTGCCGATGCAACAGTCGGGGTTCTCCTCGGCAAGCTCCGCCACCAAGGGAGCCACCATGTTGCAGGGGCCGCACCAGTCGGCATAGAAATCCAGCATCACAACCTTGTCGCTGGTCTTGACCTGCGACTCGAAAACATCCTTCGTTACCTTCAATACAGCCATTGTATTCTCCTTGTAAAATCAGTCCTTTGACTTGTAGTATAGCTTGCAGTGGCAGTAGCCCTCGTAGTCGGGGTCATTTATCTGATCCCGGAACTCCTTGCAGATGCAGAAGTTGTCGTCAATCTTCTCCAGACGGCAGGGGCAATACATCCCCTTCTTCTGCAGGGCAGCCCGCATCTTCGCTACAAACTCAGGGTCTTCATTAAGCGTGACTTTCATTTTCACTACCTCCATCTTTTCCAAATATACCACATAATGGACAAGATTTCTTCCCCTTTGCCTCATTATTTCCACAAGTTTTTGCAAACCGCACCTCCTTGTGGCCCACTATATCCTCCAAGGTCTTGACGGAGTCAGGATTTTTTGCCTCCGCAGGATGCTTTGCCATGCAAATCAGCTGGGTCATGGTTCCCATGGGACAGTAGACGCACCAAGAGCGGGGCTTATAGGCAAACATGGTAATCATTCCAAGAACAGATGAGGTCAACATGACGCCGTAAAAACCAAAGGCAAACTGCGCCGTCCATGGAGAAAAGCTTGTTCCATGGTAGGCAAATTCCCAAGGCAGGCGGAAGGCCCACAACAAAGTCACTGCCTCTCTTAAGGTAGCAGCACCTCGGAACACCTGGACTGTATTCCAAATCATCAGCATGAACATGGTCAGGAAGAAGGCCAAAAATCCATAGCGGAACCAACGGGCTTTCATCCACTTGGGAACGTCCTTGTTGCGGGAAAGCTTGAATTTCTTTCCCAGCACCGAAAACAGCTGTCCCCGCCCGCAGAATCTGTTGCAGTAGGTCTTCCTTCCGTTGGCGACGGAGAGAATCAGCGGGATGAAGAAGCATAGAAGCCCAATCCAGGCGAACATGATGTTGAAGAAGCCCAAGGTCAGGTAGGTTGCCGAGACAATCCACATATATTCGCTCCACTTCTTTTTCTTTGCCACAGCCATCACGCCACCTCCACAGTAATCACCGTCGCGGGACATTCCTTGGCGCACAGACCGCATCCCACGCATTTTGATGTATCCACAAAGGCAAAGATTCCCTGGGGCAGCGAGATTGCCTCCCTAGGACAGACCTTTGCACAGGAGCCGCAGGCCACACAAAGCCTGCGGTCCACCACCGCATTTTTCCTTGCCATATTGCACCTCGAACAATTAGTTTACGAGACCACTATACCTGATGGGCAAGAAATGTTCTGTAACCGGATTACATTTTGGACGGACGATGCCGCCGGACAAGGGCGGCCAAACAAAAAGGCCACCGCCCTCCGGCGATGGCCTTCAGCTTAGGGCCGATTCCCTACTTGAAGAAGAAGCGCAGGAAGAAGACGACGAATAGAATCCAAGTGACGATGGAAATCTTGTTGAATTTTCGGGCGGCCACGTTCAGGATAACGTAGGCTATGACCCCCCACACGATGCCTTCTGCAATGCTGTAGGCAAAGGGCATCACCAAAATGGTGACGAAGGCAGGGATTCCCTCGGTGGGATCCTCAAAGTCAATGTCCACCACCGACTTCATCATCAGGTAGCCGACAAAAATCAATGCGGGCGCAGTGGCAGCGGAGGGCACCAGCAGGAACAGGGGGCTCAGGAAGAGGGCCACCAAAAAAAGGATGGCAGTCACCACGGAGGCAAGGCCAGTGCGTCCGCCAACGGCAACACCTGCGGAGCTCTCCACAAAGCTGGTGACGGTAGAGGTTCCCAGGGCGGCTCCGGCCACCGTGCCCACAGCGTCTGCCAGCAGGGCCTGCTTTACCTTGGGGATGTTTCCCTCCTTGTCGGTCAGGCGGGCCTGGGTGGTGACCCCCACCAGGGTTCCCACGGTGTCGAAGATGTCCACAAAGAAAAAGGTAAAGAACACGGTGAAGAACTTGAAGGTCAGCACGCTGGAGAAATCAAACTGCCAGAACAGGGGAGCGGCCGGCAGGGAGACGGGGGAGAAGCCCTCCGGCACAACGGTAACGCCAAAGGGAATGCCCACTAGGGTGGTCAACAGGATTCCGATGAGAATCGAGCCATGAATCCGCAGGGAAAACAGGATGATGGTGATAATCAGTCCGATGACCGCCACCATAGGCGCGCCGCCCTTCAGGGGAACGAATCCGATGATGGTTCCCAGGTCACTGGCGACAAGCCCGCCGTTAGCCAGGCCAATCAATGCGATGAACAGACCGATACCAACGGCCACCGCCTTCTTCAGGTTGCCGGGAATGGCCGTGATGATGGCCTCTCGCACATTGAAGAAGGAAAGCAGGATGAACAGGATTCCCTCCAGGAATACGGCGGTCAAGGCAACCTGCCAGCTGTATCCCATGCCAAAGACAACGGTGTAGGTAAAGAAGGCATTCAGCCCCATACCGGGAGCAAGGGCCACGGGCAGGTTTGCGGCAAAGGCCATCACCAGGGTGCCAACCGCGGCAGAAAGGGCGGTGGCGGTGAACACCCCACCAGCAGGCATACCCGTCTCACCTAGCATACCGGGGTTTACCGCCAGAATATAGGCCATGGTCAGGAAGGTGGTGACACCTGCAACCACCTCGGTTCGAACCGTCGTGCACCGCTCCTGGAGCTTGAACAGTTTTTCCATTTACGACTCCTCCACAGAAACAATAAGTATTTGTGGAGTATATCAAAAATCACCACTGGTGAAAAGGCTTTCGGAATTTCCCAAAGATTGCAGACAAATGCAATAGACCTTGGCACGTCCCCTCTAGTCGTTGATGCCCCTGATACGATCCATTGCACCCTTGTAATACATGCCGGTTCCCTGCTCCTGCCGAATCTTGTCCGCAATCATCTGGCGCACCGCATCCATGTACTGACGCAGGGCCTGCTGGTCAATGGAGCCATCCTCCCGCCGCACATTGTAGTCGGAAGGGTGGACTGGCTCAAGGACATGCAGGTGAACGGTGGGCCGGCAGCGCCGCTTGTGGAACACGGTGGCCATGGGAATGACGGGCACATCCAATGCCGCCGAAAGGAAGAAGGCTCCGGGATGGAATTTCTTGGGAGAAGCGTTGTACAGGTAGCACTCCCCTTCTGGATAGAAATGAATCCTCTTCCCCCTCCTGAACGCCTCCAGACAGCCCTCCTTGAGGGAGTCAAAATGGACGTCCCCACGGGGAATGGGAACTCCGCCCAAAAGCCGGCACAAGGTTCCAACATAGGGGGCGCAGACGGTAGCCTCCAGCAGTGTCTGGAAGGGCTTCTGCGGAAAATAAACCATTGACACCAGCACCGGGTCAAACAGCAGGGTATGATTGGAGACTGTTATCGCCTTGGCCACGGACTTGAGGTTCCTGCGGCCGAACAGCCTGCACCGGTACAAGGCCCACACCAAAATCGAGGCGACGAACAAAACCACATAGAAGGTGAGGAAGGCGGCAATCCTAAAGAAGGGATTTTTGGAGATGAGCCGGTCACCATGCCTGTATGCCATGCTAGTGGACCACCCTCCCCTTCCAGACATATCCCTTGCCGGAAACAGTCCGAGCATAGGAAAGGGTTGCCATGTACACCAGATTGCCAAAGAGAATCGGATACAGGAAGGGGGTTGAGAACGGCAGATGCTGGGAGCCGGACACCAGCACCCAGACGATGAACATCAAAAGGACATTGATTCCCAGCAGCACGGTGATGGCAGTAATCCATCCGCCAGACACAAGGTTTGCAATCACGGCCCACACAAACAGGGGGAAGGGCAGCAACAGGAAGAAGGACACGGCGAACAACGCCACAAGGATTATGGCCGTATTGTTGGACAGGAAGGAGAAGATGTTCTTCGTTATGCCGTTCACGCTTTCCGTATAGCCAGTGTACATGCGGCAGGTGGCGGCCCGCTTGCAGTCGGTAAAGATGGTCTTGTAGCCACGCTTTTTCATCAGGCGGGCCAGGAAGACATCCTCGCTGATAAGGTTCTTCATGGTCTCGTAGCCACCCACATCCTCAAAGGCCCGCCGCTTTATCATGATGTACTGGCCGATTGCCACCGAGGTGAAGGAAAAGGGTGTGATTCTATTGAGGAACATCGGGAGGACAAAGCCTGTCAGCATGAACATCAGGGGAATGGTGATGCGCTCGCCGAAGGTCACAACCCTCTCCTTGATGTACCCGGACAGCATGTCCGCATTGTGCACGGTGAGATTCGTCACCGCAAAGGCAATGGAGTCCCTGCCATGAATGGTGTCCGCATCGGAAAAGAGCAGGTACTCCCCGTCGGCATACTGAATCAGCTGGTTCATGGCAAAGATTTTTCCCGTCCATCCCTCCTCAAGGGGCTTTCCGTCAAAGACACGGAGCTTGCCGGGAAACTCCAGGGCAAGGGAGGACAGGATTCCGGCGGTTCCATCCTCAGAATTGTCGTTGAGCACCAGCACCTCATAGTTCTCATAGCTTTGGGCCATAAAGGAACGTATGCAGCTCTCGATGTTCTTCTCCTCGTTCCGGGCAGGAATGCAGACCGACACCTTCGGCCCCTGGAAAATCCTGGGCTTCTTGGAATAAATCCACAACCAGAAGGCGTTGGTCAGGGCAAAGACGAGAAAATACACACTGAGCAGGGCAACTATCCAAGCATAATACTCGACGACAACACTCAACATGGCTAGCCTACTGTATAGTATCCTTACAAATCTTTCAACAGGGACTGGACATATTTGTTGCCGGGATACACCTCCAAGGCCCGCTGCAGCCACTTGCGGGCCTCATCAGGCTCCTTCCGCTGCATGTACCCATAGCCGATGGCGCTGGTTAGATTGAATATGTCGTCCTTTTCCAGCCTGACAGAAGGGTCGTCAAGAATCTCCTGCATCTCCTTGATTCCCTTCTTGTGGTTGTGGAATGGGGACGGGGCGTAGATGTGCTGGGCGGTCTGGAGATACATGGCCGCACCGTAATTCTTGTCAAGCTTCAGCGTCTTCTTTGCCAGCCCGCCCACCTTGGTGCCGTGGGAAAGGGCATAGGAAACGGGCTTTACCGAACAGTTCTGGGAGATGTTCTCACCCCGCATCAAGTTGGCCGTGGCAGTCTCCCGAATGTCCAGGGCCTGCGACGCATAGGCATCCCCCGCATCGTAGCGCTCGCCCGCCGCATCCTTGTTCTCCTCGTAGGAGTAGGCCCGTCCCATGATGTACTCGCAGCGGGACAGGGCAACCAGCAAGGTGTCATCAGTGAAATTCTCCCGTGCGGAGGCCACCGCCGCATCATACAGGGGCAAAAGCCCCTCCGCAGAGCTCTCGCTATTGTACATGGTATCCCGCAACACAACAAATTCATCCCACAGGACATCATGAGTATTGATTTCCGCAAACAGGGTGGAGGCCAGGCCCACCATCACCATCAAGGTCGTCTTAAAAAACTTACACATACTCTTATAACATAAGAATAAAGAATTCAGTTACATTTAGCAAGGGGAATATATCTGAAAAATTTATGAATAAAGGTTGACACAGTTGCGATTTCCTGATATAGTTATTTTCATATTGCGGATGTCATATAACGGCTATTATCTCAGCCTTCCAAGCTGATGACGTGGGTTCGACTCCCATCATCCGCTCTAAAGCTCCCACTAGACAAAGTGGGAGTTTTTTTCATTCATCCAATGATTCCCCCAAATGATACAAAATCCCGGAGCAAGATGAAGGCTGTACTGAGGATATTTTCAATAATTGCACTCGCCGTCGCCATCCTGCTGGCCCTCGACTCCCGCCTCAAATGCGTGTGGTACCATATCCAAAGCGAAAGGATATTGGGCGAGATTACCCTTGCCCTCATAACCGACCTGCACAACTGCCTCTATGGGGAGGGCCAGGGACAGCTCCTGCAGAAAATAGCGGAAGCCCAGCCAGACATCCTGCTGCTGGGCGGGGATATTTTTGACGATGCTTACATCAATGACAATGGCCGCACTCTAGTCGAAGGGCTGGCAGGCACATACCGAACCTATTATGTGAGCGGAAACCACGAATGGTGGAGTGGCAGGATGCACGAGTTTTTCTCCTTCCTTGAAGCTGCGGGAGTCTCCGTTCTCAGAGGCACCTCAGACCTTGTCGAAATAAACGGGAGCTGGCTTACAATCGGTGGCGTTGACGACCCTGAGGTGAATTCCCATGACAAAGCCTATATAGGCTTTGAGGAGCAGCTCGAAACTGTGGCCAGCTACGCAAAGGAGGGGAATTTCAATCTGCTCCTTGCCCACCGTCCTGAGCTGGCGAGGCAATACTTTTCCCACAACTTTGACCTAGTGCTGGCCGGCCACTCCCATGGCGGACAACTCCGCATTCCCCTCCTGCTGAACGGCTTGTATGCTCCAAACCAAGGGCTCTTCCCAAATCTTGCAGGTGGATGCTATGTCATCGGAAAAGGAAATTTGATTGTCAGCCGGGGACTGTCCAGAGAAAACACCATCCTGCCCCGCATATTCAACAGGCCTGAACTGGTTTTCATCTCACTGTCAAACCACAGGAACTGACGGGGCGGTCTGAAGCTGGCGGCGGAGACCAGATGCCGCTGCCCAAATCCGCAGGAGTGCAGGCAATTGAATTTTTCCAACAATCTGGCTACTATAATCAGCATGGAAAAGCTTATATCACCTCGAATCCTTAAAGGGTTCCGGGATTTTTTGCCAGAGGCAGAAATTGTCCGCTCCAGCCTGATAGAAAAGCTGGCCGCCACCTTCCGACAGTATGGCTACGTCCCCATAGACACGCCGGTCATGGAATATTCAGAAATTTTGCTGCGAAAAAGCGATGGAGAGACCGAAAAGCAGGTGTTCCGATTTGAGGACAACGGCGGCCGGGATGTTGCCCTCCGCTTTGACCTCACCGTCCCCTTTGCCCGCTTTACCGCCGAGCACAAGGACGAGCTGTATTTTCCATTCAAGCGCTACCATATCGCCAAGGTCTGGAGGGGAGAAAAGCCCCAGGCGGGCCGCTACCGGGAATTTGTCCAGTGCGACTTTGACTGCATTGGCTCCGACAGCGCCACCAGCGACTTCGAGATTCTCTCCCTGATGAAGGCTGCGCTGTCAGCCATAGGAGTTGACGACATCACCATCCATCTGAGCCACCGGGGCATCTTCAACCAATTTTTGGAAAGGCGCGGCCTCCAGGGTAAGAGCGAGGACATTCTCCGCATCGTTGACAAGCTGGCGAAAATCGGCCAGGAACAGGTGCTTTCCCAACTAAAGGAAATCACCGGCTCACCTCAGTCCGCCCAGGACATCATCACCTATATCAGCCAGAAGGAAAGCTTTGCGGCAACCCTGGCCCAAATGGAGGAGCTTGCTGGCGGGCCCTCGGAACATTCCCGACGCCTTCAAGACATCCACTCCATGATGGAGGCCATCGGCATTGCGGAGAGCTTTGTCCTTGACCCCTCAATTACCCGTGGCCTGGACTACTACACCGGCGTAGTCTACGAGACCTTCCTGAACCAGCTTCCGTCAATCGGCTCGGTCTGCTCCGGCGGACGCTACGACAACCTGGCCGGCCTCTATATGAAGGACCGTGTTCCCGGTGTCGGCTCCTCCATTGGTCTTGACCGCCTCATCGCCGGTCTGGAGCAGTTGGGCAGGCTGGAGCACAAAAAGAGCCACCTAAAGGTAGAAATCTTCTGCCTTGACAGCAAGCTTGCCACTGCCTACCAAAAGGTCTCGGACAAACTGCGCAAGGCCGGCATCTCCTGCGAGGTGTTTCCTGAGCCCAAAAAAATTACCGCACAATACACCATGGCCGAGAGGAAGGGGGTTCCCTTCGGCATCCTCATCAAGGAGGAGGATGCATCGAACAATGTGCTGACCTTGAAGAATCTTGGAACGAGGGAGCAGTTCGACTCGATTTCCCTGGAAGAGGCCATTAGGATCATCAACCAATGAGAACCCCACACGAATCACAAGGACAAGGGATGGAGGCCTAGAAGCCGACGGCCCTTTCTGGATTCCGCCCTTGCACAGATTCTCCATTTCTTTCATACTGAACCGACGGCCGCCGCAGGCCAGACTACGATTCGGGAGACCGCAATGGAAATCATCGCCAATCCTCTCAGCGGGAAAAACAAGGGGCAGGAGACCCTCCAGCAGGTACGGAAATATCTGGAGGCGAGGAAGATTCCCCACACCATCCATCTAACCCAGAAACAGGGCCACGGCCAGTACCTTGCCCGTGAGCTGTGCCGGCAGGGAGCCACCACCATCGTGGCCATCGGCGGAGACGGGACCTTCCACGAGGCGCTCAACGGCATGGACTTTACCCGCAGTCGGCTGGGCTTTATTCCCGCAGGCCGGGGCAACGACTATGCGGAGGGAACCGGAATCAGCTGCAATCCCCTGGAGGCCCTGGCTCCCATCCTGGCGGGAGTCCCTGCGGAAACGGACTACATCCAGGTGGGCTGTGCCCGCTGCCTGAACGTAGGCGGCACCGGCCTTGACGTGGTGGTGCTGGAGCGCACGGCGGATAAGGACAACTCCATCTCCTACGCCACCTCGTTGATGCATTGCCTGCTCAAATTCAACCCCTATCCGGTGACAGTGGAGGTGGACGGCCAGAAGAGGGACTTTGCCTGCGTCATGGCAGCAGTCTGCAACGGAAGCCAGTTTGGAGGCGGTATGAGGCTGTGTCCCCCAGCCAAAAACGATGACGGCCTGATTGACCTGATGGTCATCTGCAAGCCAAGGGGAATTCCCACCATCGCCATCATGCCGGGATTTGTAAGGGGCAGGCACATGGGCAAGGACTACACCACCCACATCCGCTGCTCCAGCGTCAGAATCACCACGCCTGCCCCCGTCCAGCTGGACGGAGAGATTTACCGCAACCTCGACTTTGACGCCCGCATCGTCCCCGGCGGCTGCAGGACCTTCGCAAGGCAGATGGAATAGGCAGAACGCACATTCCTCCCGACTCCCCGACGACAGCTTCTTTGACCATATCCGCATTTTATGGTATACTGTACCGATATGAGCAGTCCTGAGTATAAATTCCAAATCGACCAGAAGGTTGTGTATCCCAGCCAGGGTGTAGGCAAGATTACCGCCGTAACGGAGCGTGAATTCAAGGGAGAGACCCTTACCTACTACGACATCTACCTTGCCGTATCAGATATGGTGGTGATGGTGCCCGTTGACCGGGTGGAGGAGCTGGGCATCCGTGCCATCGTCTCTGCAGATGAGGCCCAGCAGGCCATCGACATGATGGGAGAGGAGGTAGAGCCGATTACCTCCGACTGGAAGCTCCGCTACCAGATGAACCTTGACCTGCTGAAAAAGGGAAGCGTCCTGGACATTGCCACCATCGTCCGCTGCCTCTACCACCGCAGCAAGGTAAAGGAACTGCCGATTCTAGAACGCAAGCTTTATGATTCAGCAAAGAAGCTGCTGGAGGACGAGATTTCCTTTGCGCTGGACATGCCGGTAAAGGAGGTTGAGTCCATCCTCCTGTCAAAGCTTGAGCCGCTCGGCCTGCAGCGGGACTCAAAGCATAGTCCTGCCGCCAATGACTTTGACGATGACGAAGAATACCTTGACGATGACACAAGCATCATCTCGGACGACGAGGAAGATGACGACGGAGACGAGGACTAGCTCCAATCCAAGTGGCGGGGCCATGGGGCCTAGTCCTCAGCAGGAATGGCAAGGCCACGACGGGCCCCCAGCCCTTGCCCTTGTCATCGTGGCGGCAGGTGCCTCCACCCGCATGGGCGGACAAAAAAAGGAGTACCGTCCCATGCCTGACGGCAACGGAACGGTGCTTTCCTCCGCCGTCGAAGCCTTCTTGCGAGCCCTTCCCCTGCACCCATCACCATCCCAACACACTGACGTACTGGCACGGCTTGACAGCCTGGTGCTTGCCATCCCTCGAAATCCCGGCCAGGAGGGACGCAGGGCAGCGCTGGATGCCCTCTATTCCTCGCCATTTCTGAGGGACCTGTGGAAGGAAGACAAGGACACTGCCCCCCGCCTAATCCTTACCGAAGGTGGAGAGAGCCGTCAGGAATCGGTGCTCCATGCCCTGGAGTCCTTGGAGGAGTCTGGAGCTAATCCCCACATTGTGCTGGTCCATGACGGAGCCCGCCCCTTTGTCAGCACCCAGACAATCCTGGAGGTGGTGGCAGCTACAATACGGACAGGGGCGGCGGCCTGCGGGGTTCCTCCGGTGGACACCCAAAAGGAGATGGACGCAGATGGCTTCATTCTTCGCCATCTGGACAGGAGCAGGCTGGTGGCCATCCAAACACCCCAGGGCTTTCTGTTCAAGCCCCTGCTGGAGGCCCACAAGAAGGCGGCGGCCCAGGACTTTGAGGCCACGGACGACACTGCCATTTGGGGGGAATATGTGGGGCAGGTCCACGTTACCAGAGGAGACGTGGACAATAGGAAAATCACCTTTCCCTCCGACTTGGCTCCCGCCAAGAGTCCACCACCTTCCCCAAAGGAGCACCACATGATGATTCGTACTGGACTTGGCTATGACCTGCACCGACTGGAAGCCGGACGGCCCCTCGTCCTAGGTGGCATTACCCTTCCCTTCCACAAGGGGGAGGCAGGCCATTCCGATGGGGATGCCCTCCTCCACGCCATTACCGACGCATTGCTGGGAGCGGCAGCATTGTCAGACATAGGGGAGCTCTTCCCTCCCTCAGAGTCCCAATGGAAGGGGGCCGACTCCCGACAATTGCTGAAGGCCGCCTGGTCACAGGTGCGGGAGGCCGGATGGGAGCTGGGCAACCTGGACTGCGTGGTGGCCATAGAACGCCCGAAAATTCTGCCCCACCGCCAGAGAATTCGGGACAGCATCGCCTCCATACTGGAGGTGGACAGCTCCCAGGTCTTTGTAAAGGCCAAGACTGGGGAAGGACTGGGGCCGGTGGGAAGGGAGGAGGCGGTGGAGGTTTGGGCCACCTGCCTCCTCACCAAGCGAGAGCCTTAGCGGTCCGGTTTGAAGACATCCAAAATCAGATTGACCTCACCGACAGCTATGCCCAAGGCAGTGGCAATCCTCTCAGGCTCCCAGCCACGGCGAACCAGCTGTCTTACGGACTCCCGCTTCTGTATGGTGGTAAGGTCACTGCCTGAGGACTTGGACTCAGGATTGTCATGCTTGATAATCGTATGCAGTAGACTAACATGCTCGTCAGCAACCTTTGCAATCTCGTGAAGACGCTCCTCCGTCCTGGCAATGCCATTCTGTGCGGTCAGCACCTGGTCGATGCTGTCCTGGGCCTGGCTGAGGAGGGAGTCCAGTGAATCCAGCTTTTCCACCGCAGCCATGATGCGCCCGTTGTTCTCCACCAAGACATTGACATCCTGCTGCATGTTTGCAATCCGAGGCGGAATCAAGTCGATCTCCCGGTTGCAGCTTGCAATCTTGCCCTCCAGCGACTCCAGATTGCCATACGCCTTGTCCATGTCCTGCATGGTCCTGTCGATGAGGTCGTTCTTCCGCTCCAGCTGCTCGTAGCGGCGGGAAATGTCGTCTATGGAGTCGTTGAACCCACGAATTTCCTCTCCGATACGACGGATGTTGTCGTCAAGCTGCTGGACATTCTGAATCTTGGAGTCCATGGTAGTGGAAAGCTCCTTCAGCTGGTTGAAGTCCTCCTCCAGCCGCATGATGTAGTCCTTTTCGTCGGTAAACCGCTGTAGCTTGTCGTTCAGGTCCTTGTCCAGCTGGCCCAGCCGCTGGTACTCCTGGTCGAGGTTCGCCAGGTCGCTGCGGAACAGGTCGAGCTTGGTAATCTCCCCTTGCAGGGAGGCCAAATCGTTCTCCAGATTATTGCGTAGGTCGCTGGTTTTCTCTATCAGCGGAATCTGGGATGCAAGGTGCTTGATTCGCTTGTCCATCTCCTCCAGCCTGGATGTCATCTCCGTTTCCTTGGAGTTCAGCCTCATAAGGATGTCATTTTGATTCGACTCGTTCCTCTCCCGAATCTCACGGGCTATGTCCTGAAGTTCCTTGATCTTCTGCTCGGTCTCCCGAACCTGATTGGCCAAAAGCTTTTCGTTCTTCTGGTATGCCTCAGTATAATTAGTGTTAAAGTCAGTCAACAGCTGGCTTGCCTTGGTCTCGTAGCCAGCAAGGTCATCCTGGGTGCTCATCTTCAGGTTCATCAGCTTTTCCTCAAGATTCTTCTTCTGCTCGCTAATCTTTGAAGACAGACTGTTGACATCGACCTGGAATTCAGTCCGCAGGTTGCCCAGGGTGATGCTGGTAGAGTCGTTGAACTCCTTGATCCGGTTGTCTATGGCCTGCTTGTGCTGGTCAAGCTGCCGGGAGAATTCCTCCGCCTTGTCCCGGAACTCCTCCTGGCTCAACCGAACCTTCTCGCTGGCATCCGCCGTCAATGCTCCAAATCTGGTGTCGCACTGCTCCTTGGTGTCCTCAAGCTGTCGGTCCACCTGGGCCTTCCAGTCCTTGATGTTCGACAGCAGGCCGTCCACGGCCTCTCGTCCGGAGGCCTCCGTCTGCCGGGCAAGCAGGCGCAGGGAGTCCAGCCCATCCCCCATTTCCTGGCGAAGGGCGGCCATCTGGCCCTGCGACTCGTTGCTGTAGGACTCCAGGCTACTCTTCAACTGCTCCTCCACGGAGCTACGGGCATCCCGCAGGCGATTCTCATACTGGGCGGCAAAGGCGGACAGCCTGCCCTCCAGCTCGCCCATCCGCTCGTTGAGCTGTGTCTCCATCTTCCGGGAGGTCTCCTCCAGATGATCGAGTGCGGCATCAGACTTCTCCTGCACCGTCTCCATCTGTGTCTGGAGCTGCTGCTGATGGCTTCGCTCCATCTCCTTCTGGCTGCGCTCATAGGTGGACTGGAAGTCAGTTAAACGCTTGTTAAAATTTTCCTTCCATGTGGCAATGTCTTGATCCAAGGCAGTAGCTCTGTCCTTGAGATTCTCCTCAAAATTGGCTCTGAAATCATTCAATCTCAGGGTAAGGTTATCCCAAGAGGAAGATTTTAAGCCTTCTAGCCGCTCCTCCAAGTCGGCAAGCTGTTTGAGTAGCTCGTTTGCATTCTGACTGACGGAAAGCTGGAATTGATCCTGTTCCTCCTTCTGACTGTCAACAAAGCCATTGAACTGAGCCAACACACGCTCCTGGGCCTCCTCCATAGCCTGACGGAGGGTCTTGTTCATCAATTCAATGTCCTCCTCAGTCCTGTCGAATTTCTCGAAGCGGTACTGAAGATCCTCCTTGTACTCCTGGAGCTGGCCGTCAAAGAGGGTGATGAGGTCAAGCTTCCGCTGCTCATAGGAGGCGGTGATTTCGTCCAGCGATGTCTTGACGGTCCGCTCGAAGTCAATCACCTTCTTTTCCACATAGGCGGTAAATTCGTCTAGCTGACTGCGGGTCTGGCTTTGACGCTGGTCCAGCTCCTGGGCCTGCTGCTCCGAGACCTTCCTGGTCTCATTCCATCTCACGACAAGATTGTTCAGCTCGCCGGACAGTGTGGTGCGGGTCTTGTCCACATCACTTTGCAGGGCATTCAGCTTGTCCGCAAGCTGCTGCGTCCTGTCCTGGCACACCTGCTGGGCACCACTCCACACCTGCTCAAGGCGGCCCTCCACCTGCTTCTGCAGCTCTTCCACACGGCCAGCAATCTCGCTACTCCTGCCGTCGCATACCTGCTGGGTATCGCTCCAGACTCGGTTCACCTTTTCCTCAACCTTCTGCTGGAGGTCTTCCACTCGTCCAGTAATCTCACCGCTCCTGCTGTCGCATACCTGCTGGGCATCGCTCCACACCTGGGCCACCCGTTCCTCTACCTGTCGCTCCAAGTCCTCCACTCGACTGGTGATCATGCCACTCTTGTCCTCAGCAACACGCTGGGCTTCACTCCAGACCTGGGCAACCTCTTCCTCAACCTTCTGCTGAAGCTCCTCCACTGTGGAGGTCAGATAGCCGCACCGATCGTTGGTAACCTGCTTGGCATCGCTCCAGACCTGTGCTACCTCCTCGGCAACACGCTGGCGCAGTTCCTCCACCTCGTCAAGGATGGCTGTGGTATTGTCTTGGCACGCCTGCCGTGTCGAGCTGCGGATTGAGCCGACCTGCTCCTCCACATCCTCCTGCAGGGACTGGAACATCCTTTCAAAGCGCTCCTCGTGGTTATCCTGCCTTGCCTGCCCTTCCTGCTCCAGCCTGGCAATCCGCTCATCCACCTGCCGCTCCAGATCCTCCACACGACTGGTGATGGTGCCGCTCTTGTCCTCGCACACCTGCCGGGCACTGCTCCACACCTGGGACACCTCATCCTCAACACGCTGGCGCAAATCCGCCACCTCGTCAAGGATGGCCGCGGTGTTGTCCTGACATGCCTGCCGTGTCGAGCTGCGAATAGAGCCAACCTGCTCCTCCACATCCGCTTGCAGATCTCGGAAAAGACCATCGAATCGGTCTTCGTGTTCGCTATACCGCTCCCGGCTCTCCTGCTCCAGCCGCTCAAGCCTTCCGCCCACCTCTTGCTCAAGACTTTCCACTCGCCCGGTAATCTCACTACTCCTGCTGTCGCACAACTGCTGGGCATCGCTCCAGACACGGGCGACACGTTCCTCCACCTGCCGCTCCAGGTCTTCCACACGGCCGGTAATCTCGCCGCTCCGACCCTCGCATACCTGCTTGGTATCGAACCAAACCTGAGCCACCCGCTCCTCTACCTGCCGCTGCAATTCATCCACACGACAGGTGATGGCACCGCTCCTGTCCTCAGCAACACTCTTGGCGTCACTCCAGACTCGGGCAACCTCATCCTCAATTTTCTGCTGTAGCTCCTCCACTGTGGAGGTCAGAAGATTACACCGGTCGTTGGTAACCTGCTGGGCATCGCTCCAAACCTGAGCAACCTCCTCAACAACACGCTGGCGCAGCTCCTCCACTCGGCCGGTAATCTCGCCGCTCTTGTCCGCAGTAATGCGCTGGGCCTCGTCCCAAACCTGGGCTACCTCCTGGGCAACACGCTGGCGTAGCTCCTCCACCTCGCCGAGGATGGCTGCGGTATTGTCCTGACACGCCTGCTCCGTCCTGCTGCGGATTGAGCTAACCTGCTCCTCCACATCCGCTTGCAGATCTTGTAACAGGCCATCGAATCGGCCCTCATGCTCGCTATACCGCTCCCGGCTCTCCTGCTCCAGCCGCTCAAGCCTTCCGCCCACCT
>CALEFI010000072.1 GCA_937876905.1 uncultured Treponema sp. | reverse complement strand
CACTCCACAGCCACCCCTCCGGCAGAAATCCCCACCCGCCCGGGCCGAAACACCGTGACGGGGGGAATGTTTTACCAAGTCTTAAACTACTTATTTAAGTAGTATGTTGATATATTACTACTTAAATAAGTATTAATCAAGGTAATACTACGATAATAAGTATATTATTTCGACTATAATCAAGGTATGAGTTTTTGGGAACGAGTTGAGATTCTCAGAAAAGAACAGAACACCTCATACCGGTGGCTGGCCCACAAAATGGGAGTGTCAGAGACAACGGTGTCTAGCATGAGGCGTTCCAACACAGAACCGAGGGCCACTGAAGCCACTATGATAGCACGGGCCTTGGGCACTACGGTAGAATTCCTTACAACGGGACAATCGGATGGATATTACAAGAAGTATACAGAATTAAAGGGTGGGCTCAAAACAATTCTCAACACCTTCTAGATATGTGTTATAAAAAACATAGAGCAGGTGGATGTCCTTGGATCACCACACAAAAAAATGGAGCCAGGCACAGCACCCGGCCCCACTCTTACCAAATCCTCAGCCCTAGTCCTCCATCCTGCGATAGGCATCGAATTCCGCCAGCATCTGGGAATCCTTATTCTTGTCCAGCAGGCTCACCACAACAGTAGCCACAAGGCAGAGGATGAAGGCGGGCAAAATCTCGTAGACAGCAAAGATTCCACCCTGGAGGTTGTGCCACAGCACCACGGTAATGCCGCCCACAATGAGACCGGCGGTGGCACCCTTGGCGGTGGCTCCACGCCAGAACAGGGCCAGCAGCACCAGCGGCCCGAAGGTGGCTCCAAAGCCCGCCCAGGCGTAGCTCACCAGGGCGAAGATGGAGCTGTTCTCATCCCAGGCAAGCACAAAGGCGATGGCAGAAATGGCCAAAACTGCAATGCGGCTCACCGTCAGAATCTGGGCGGGAGTGGCATCCCTTTTTATCAGGCCCTTGTAGATGTCATGGCTGAAGGCGGAGGAGGCCACCAAAAGCTGGGAGTCGGCAGTGCTCATGGCAGCGGCAAGAATGGCGCACAGGAAGATTCCCGCAATGAAGGCCGGAAACATGGACTGGATGGACACGCTGAAGATGGTCTCCGCCGCAACCGGGGAGAGCACCTGGGGCAGGTGGTACACGGTTCCCAGGCTTCCCACAATCAGGGCGCCAATAAAGGCGAGAATTACCCAGACGGTAGCAATGCGGCGGGAAAGCGCCACGTCCTTGTTGGAGCGGATTCCCATAAAGCGTACCAGGATATGAGGCATCCCGAAATAACCCAATCCCCAGGCCAAGGCGGAGATGATGGGAACAATGCCGTAATGCTGGTTTGCCGTAAACTTCGCCTGCATCTCGGCCCCGAATTCTCCACTCATAGCCCGCTGTCCAAATTCACCGACCCTTGCCATGGCCTCCGTGGGGCCGCCCAGTGACACCACCATGACGGCACTCACGAGAATCAGCGCAAAGAACATCAGGGTTCCCTGAATGAAATCCGTGGCACAGACGGCAAGGTAGCCGCCCAAAATCGTGTAGACAAGAATGACTGCCATACCGATGGCAAGTCCAAGGTGGTAGTCCATGCCAAAGACCGAGTTGAACAGCTTGGCGCAGGCCACAAAGCCGGATGCCGTGTAAATCGTAAAGAAAAAGATGATGAGGATGACTGAAATCGTTGACAGGACACGGCTTTTGTCCTTAAACCGGTGGGTAAAGAATTCCGGCATGGTGACGGAATCCCCGAAGGCAACGGTACACTTGCGCAGGGGCTTTGCCACGATAAGCCAATTCAGGTAGGTTCCGATTACCAGTCCCAGGGCTGTCCAGAAGACTTCCTTCATGCCACCCAGATAGGCCACACCGGGCAGTCCCATCAAAAGCCAGCCGGACATGTCGGATGACTCGGCGCTGAGGGCTGTCATCCAGGGGCCCACCTTCCGGCCGCCCAAAAAGAAGTCGCTGGAGGTTTCGTTTTTCTTCATGTACCGCATCCCGATGACAACCATCATCGAAAGGTACAGCACAAAGGCCAGAATAATGCTAATCATGTTTGAATCCATTTATAACTCCTAAAATCTATCTATTTGTCTAGCATTGGTTTGTGGCAGAAGGGTCGTCCGAATCGTCATGCATCTTGTTTATCTTGCTGCAGTGAATCTCGTTGTCCAAATCCCCCGGAAACACCTCCTCCCCCTCATTGCAAACCTTCAGCAGCTGCTTCTTGAACTCAAGGACGGAGGCGGGGCGATGAAAGCTGCCCTCTGTGGCCTCGGCCAAATCCTTGAGGTAGTCCAGACCATCTGCCAGTGCAAAGGTGTGAATTTTCACGCAGTAGTCCTTGCAGCCCTGGCTGTTCCGGGCAATGTTCTGGTTCAGGTTTTTTGTCAGGGCCAGCATGGTGTCCGCCTTGCCCTTGTCGCTGGGAAGGCCGTCAGTAATCAGGATAATCTCCTTTTTCAGCCCGTTGTCCTTGGTAAAATGCTTCATGGCGTTGATGAGGGCGTAGAAAATCATCCGTGTCTCAGTGCCCATACCATCCAGCTCGCCTGCTGCCTTGGCAAATTGCTCTGGCTGGTAGAAGGTGCCGTGGCTCTGAGTCCACAGGTAGCGGGTGCTGACCAGCGTAACCTTTCCGTAGAATCGGGAGCCGCTGTCTGACTTGAGGAGGTATTTTGCTACATTGGCGGCAATTCCCTTGAAGGCCACCACGTAGTCCCACATGGACTGCGCCGTGTTGACGACTATGGCAGCCTCCTTGCCGAATCCAGCACAGAGCTTGATTCCTAGGCTCTGTTCTGCCAGCTTGAAGCCGGTAATGGTGAGCTGATGGCGGGTACAGATGCCCGTTACCGTCAGGACCTCATCCTTCAGGCTATAGCGCAGCTTGCCGTTGTCGCTGATGTACTGGTTTTCCCCAGTCTGGCAGCCGCCCCGCAGCACCTCCCCTTCAAAGACCACCGGGCCCGTCTTTCCCGCCGCCTCGATGGTGTCCTGATCCCTTGCATAGATACTGCTCGGTGTCGGCTCAACTATGGTCTGCAGGGACGATGACATGCAGGTCTGCCCCTTGATGAGGTCGCAAAGTATGGTGTCGATGAACTCCTGATTAATTTCAGGCAGCTGCTGAGCCATATTGTCCATGGGAAACTCCTTTGACAAGACAGCACCCAAATCCCTGCAAGCTGGTATCTGGTTGGCAAGGTCTGGGGGATGGTTGTTTCAGATTCTCCACTATATCAAAAGATTAGCTTCACTTCAAGGAGTTGCCTCCTGCTACAATACGGTCTACAGGCTGCTGCGAAAACGACGGCTCGTCCAGAAATGGCGGCACAAAGGCAGGCAGCACAGAATCAGCAGGCTGAGTGCCACCACACCTCCTCGGCTTGCTCCAATGGTGGCCACAAGAGACAGCACAAAGCTCAATACATCTGCCCCGCCAGTAGCCACCAGCAAAAGCCAGGCTAGAACAGCGGCCAACGGAACCTCCAGCAGCAGCTTTATCAGGCTGGTCACAGGAATGGCTCCCTCTCCTACTAAAAAGGCCAGCAGGCAGGGAAGGATTCCCGCAGCTACGGCCAGGCCGCACTTTGCCACAAAGGGGGAGAAAAAGCCGCAGCCCCCATTCAGCAGAAAGAGGAGGCCACCACTACGAAAATCATTTTTGAGGCTATCGCAGAGAAACTGGCAGGTAAGGGCCACCGAAAGGACGGCCACCGCCCAGCTGGGGGAGATGTCAAGTCCGAGCCGCTCCGGGGGATAGAGGGAAACCACGGCGGCGGCAAGCCAGGCCACCAGGACAAAGCCTGTCAGCTTGGGGTTCCGCACTAGGTCCCGCAGCTCCTTTTTCAGGCAGAACAGGAATCCCATCAGGCAAACTCCCTGTAGGCCGCCTGAAGCCGCTCCACGTCCATACCCTCGCCCTCCCACTGCCAGGAGATGCCACCGTCCTTGATGAAGAGGATGCGGTGGGCGCACTCAGCGGTGAGGTAGAGGTCGTGGGAGGTGATAACCACCGTCCGCTCCAGCCGGGACAGTACCGCCACCAGATGCTGGGCGTTGGTGGGGTCAAGGCTGGCGAAGGGCTCGTCCAAAAGCAGCAGCTCCTTTCCGCTGGCGATTGCCACCACCAGAGAGGACATCATGGCCTGGCCGGTGGAAAGGCTCCGCACCGGCGCCTTGCAGAAGGCTTCCGCCCCGAAAAGCTGGTAGGCATCCCGCCAGTCCTCCCGCTTGTGGGCCTCCAGAATGTCCAGATGCTCCTTGAGGGAAAAGTGGCGGATGAGGCCGCCGCTGGCCGGCACGAACCAGGCGGGGGCAGGCTCCAGCGTGGAGGGCAGGATGCCGCTGATGAGCTTGAGCAGGGTGGTCTTTCCCGCCCCGTTGTGGCCGCAGACCACAGTGGTCCTGCCCTCCGGCACCTCCAGCTCCAGGCTGGTGAACAGGGGCCGATTCCGCTTGTATCCAAAATTGATGGTAAAATGCACAGCTGCCTCCTTGTTGTCCTACAGCTGGGTGCGGTACCGCAATGAATTGAAGGAGCGGTAGGCCAGCCGCACTAGGATGATGGCCGCAGCCATGGTGACTCCCGCCCGCACGAGGGAAAGGGGAAGGAGAAGCAATGACGTTACAGAGCCTAAAATAACTACTGCAGAAACAGTGAAGCTCGTCAATTCGGATCCCTGGGACATCATCGCCGTTAATAACATCAATGAAGTTATGGCAACACAAAGAGGCAGAAGCCAAAGAAAATCAATTGCCTTAAAAGTTTCTAAAAACAAGTCAAAATTAACGACAAGACTGACAATCATCATAAGAATTCCCATCACAACTTTCACAAACATCAGGGTCATAAAGCTCCTGCCAGAGTTCAATATGAAAATCATTCCCTTTTCCGTTGTATCGGTAAGGAAGGAGTCATACAGATATTGGCAGACAGCTATAAGGATACAGATAATGAAAGGATAACCTCCCAACTCCTTGTCGAACAACTGAAATATTCTTGGAGCACCAGCAGCAATCACAAGAGAAAGCCAACTTTTATAATTGTGGAAAAAATCCTTAAATTCTTTTCTTAGCAAAAAAATCATCTCTAGTCACCACACCCCGCAAAATATACAGGTATTATCGATACTCGATAATGCCTAGGATAACTCTGACTTTTCTATCTGTCAAGGAAACCTACAGCTGGGTCCTGTACCGCAGTGAATTGAAGGAGCGGTAGGCCAACCGCACTAGGATGATGGCCGCAGCCATGGTGACTCCCGCCCGCACGAGGGTGGACAGAAAGACACTTGCCGCGCCAGGCAACATTCTGTTTTTTTGCAAAACTAAGATGTTGCACGTAAAGTGCGTTATCATAGTAATCATAAGGAGTAAATTTATGATAAACAAGTATAAAATTCCCCTCAGTGCAGTTGTCTTCAATTACCTCATCTACATTACCCCAGTGGGATTTTTTACCCTTCAGGTTCTCCTGACCGGTACTATTGCCCGGCACTCATTGGGAGCCTTTTTCCTGAACCCGCTTTTTCTGGTTTCCGTAGTGCTGACCCTCGCCCTCCCCTTCCTTCTCTGCGGCTATGCCAACAGGTTGATTGTGGCCTACGACGGCTCGGAGGAGTCATGCCGGAGAGCAAACAAGGCGGTGCTCCGGTTCACCAAGCTTTCCATCTATTGCCCCATACTCATGTCCTTCATGCCCTTTGTGGTGTCATTTTCACTTGATGATGATGGGGTAAAGCCGGTTGTCATCCTGATGCAAACCCTTGGAGCCTGCTTCCTTGTCTCCCTGGCAACCTACATCAGGTTCATTCAGGTGTTCGAGACCTCCCTCCACCACCTGCCCATCACTAAAGACGATGTTTCCATGTCGCTGGTGCTGCGTGGCTTCCTGGTGGGGTTCTTTGTCTGCGTGGGCTTTGCCCTCACCATCTGCGCCCCCTGCCTGCATTTCAATGGAGCCGACGGTATCGAATTCAGCCTCTCAAAACTCATAATACTGTGTATCTGCGGCATAATTTTGGGAGTCGTGGACTTCTACCTGCTGATGTGGGTTTTGGGACGGGAGGTTACAGCCATTGGTCACGTCATCTACCAACTCTCTGAGGGGAGCCATAAAAGCCGGGTGCCAATTCTTTCCAGGGATGAATTCGGCCTGATGGCCAACAACATCAACATCTTCATTGCAGAGGATGTCAAGGCCATCTCTACAGTGGTTGACAGCGTGGAGACCTGCACCACCTCCATGAACCTGCTGGCAGAAAAGGTGGAGACCTCCAACGAGGCCGTCTCCACCGTGCTCGGCTCCATCTCCGACGTAAAGAACGAGATGATAAAC
>CALEFI010000071.1 GCA_937876905.1 uncultured Treponema sp. | reverse complement strand
GCCCGCCGTGGCAGGCCGCTGGAGCTGGGGAGCCTTCTTCGGCGGGCTCATCTTGGCCACGGCCGCCGTGGTGACTTTTGTTGCGGCGGTGGTGCTGTCCCCGGCCGTGGTGGTGGCGGGCGGTGCGGTGGCTGTGGCGGTGACCACTGCGAACGCCGGGTGGGCGGTGATGTCGGCGGCGTATGCCGCCTCTGCCGCCGTGGTGCTGGCGCAGGTGGAGGACAGGAGCTACACGAGCACCAGCGGGGAGTACGGCAGAGGGGCCGACGGGCAGCCCATGGGATATCCGCCGAGGATTGCCGTGTGGCTGGTGGACTCTGGCGGGAACCCCGCAGACGACCCCGGCGAGGGAGGGTGGCTCAAGAACGACGGCACCGTCCACCTGCACTGTCAGGATAGGGGCGAGAGGGAGCGGCTCCTCTGCGTGCAGTGGCTGGGCGGCACCCGCCCGGTCTCCATCGGGCTCGTCCAATCGCTCCAGTCCGTTTTGTATCATAAGGCTCAGGGGATTGACAGCCCCTCCGGCAGGACCGTTGTGGTGGAGCCGAACACGGACAACGTGGAGCCGGTTCCCGAAAGGTTCTATGTCTCCGTCAGCAAGACTAGTGATGATGGTGCCAATAATTTTAATCGGACGTACATCTATCTGAGGTTCGAGCCGGAGGATGCGAACATGACCGCACTGATAAACGGCCGGGATGTCCTGGAGACCCGGCTTGACGACGGCAACCACATGCTGGGGGAGGAGAAGCGGTACAGGAACATCTTCAAGGTGAACATCTGCACCGACGAACAGTATTGCCCCGGCGAGTGACGTTCATTTTGGAGTCAACAGCATACAGCAAGCATGGCTGGGAAGCAGCTACTGGTGGCATAGAAATTTTGAATTGATTTTTACTTTCCCAAAAAACTCGTATTGAAGGGCCTAATGAAATCCTGTAGACTTTATACAGATGACAAACTGACAGGATGAGAGAGATGGGAAAATATTTGATCAAGAGGGTGCTGATGGCTGTGTTCACCGTGTTCTTGGTGGCCTCTGTCACCTTCTTCTTGATGAATGCAGTGCCGGGAAATCCCTGGCTCAGCGACAAGACGCCGCCCCAGAGCGTCATTGATGCCTTGAATGCCAAATATGGCTTGGACAAGCCCCTGCCGGAGCAGTATGTCCGCTACATCGGTAATTTGCTACAAGGGGACTTCGGTGCTTCCATCAAAATGTCAAAAAACCGGCCGGTATTGGAGATGATTACAGAGAAGTTCCCTGTCTCTGCAAGCCTTGGGATTGTGGCGGTAGTCTGGGCAACGCTGGTGGGTGTGCCGCTGGGCTGCCTGGCCGCCTACCGTCGTGGCAGGCCAGTGGACAGCCTGCTTCGGGTGGTTACTACCCTGGGCGTTTCCCTGCCCAGCTTTGTGGTGGCCACTACCCTGATGGTGCTGTTCTGCGGAGGAATTCCGGCCCTTCATTTTTTTCCAAACACCTTTTCTGCAGCAAATGGAATCCGTGGCTACGTGCTGCCCTGCTTTTGTCTGGGCCTCTATCCCATGTGCTACATCGCTCGTCTGACCCGTTCCTCCATGCTAGATGCCATCAACCAGGAGTACATCAAGACGGCCTATGCAAAGGGGCTTTCCGTACCTCCCATCCTGTTCAAGCACGCATTACGCAACGCCCTGATACCCGTCATTACCTACATGGGGCCGCTCACAGCCTTTACCCTCTGCGGTGGCTTTGTGGTGGAAAACGTCTTCGGCATCCCCGGTCTGGGAAAGGCCTTTGTCCAGTCCATCACAGCCCTGGACTATCCCATGATTATGGGAACTGCCATTTTTCTGGCAACCTTTATCGTGGTGATGAACCTGCTGGTGGACATCATGTACAAGGTCGTTGACCCCCGAATCAATCTGGCTAAGGGAGCAAGCTGAGTATGAGAGAAAAGAAGATTGTCGTTGGTTCCCTGCAGCCAGACATCGAGGACATTTTGAAATGGAATGAATTTGAGCCCAAGGATTTTCAAAAGGCGGATGCCACGGAGAAGATAGACTTTATTCCTCCCCGTGCTGGTGTGTCCTACTGGGCTGATGCCTGGCGGAGGCTAAAGAAAAATACAGTGGCCATGGTTGCCTTGGCTGTGCTGATTCTCATCAGTCTTTTTGCCTTTCTGGGTCCGGCGATTGTGCCCTACGGCTACGAGGAATTCAATCGTGGTGCCGAAAACCTGCATCCCTGGCACACCTCCCTGGCTGACCAGCAGAAGCTGGCGGAGGCCATGGAGGTACAAAGCCCGGAGGAGGCGGTGGCTGCCGCCCAAGCAGAGGCTGCTGCCCAGGGAAAGACCCTGACCTCCCGTGAGCTGGCCCAAATCAGGGCCCAAGCCCGCTCCCAGAACCAGTATAAGGACCAGGACGGAAGGGTGCTTTCTGGCGCAGCCTTGGAAAGCTACCTGCGCAAGGAGCTGGGCATCAGGAACCGGCCCTTTGGCTATTCACGTGCCGAGCTGGAGCGGAAGGCGGCAGGTGAATTTGTTTTCCCCCACGTATTCGGCACCGATAAATTCGGTCGCGACACCATGGTGCGGGTTATGATTGGAACCCGTGTCTCCATGATTGTGGGTGTGGCCGCCGCCCTGCTGGTGCTGGTGATCGGTGCCCTGTACGGCTCCATTTCCGGCTACTTTGGCGGTAAGGTGGACGTGGTGATGCAGCGGATTGTGGAGGTCATCTATTCGGTGCCGGAGGTACTGGTTATCCTCCTGCTGTCCGCCATGCTGGGAGAGGCTATGAAGATATACGCCAGCTCCGGTGGGCTGCTTGCCAGTCTGATTAGCAGAATGGGCGCAAATTTGATTTCCATGTTCATGGCCTTTGGAATGCTGTACTGGGTGGGCATGAGCCGCATTATCCGGGGTCAGGTCTTGCAGGTAAAGCAGCAGGAGTATGTGACTGCTGCCAGAGCCCTCGGCGCCTCCCATGCCCGGATTATCCGTCGTCACCTGCTTCCCAACTGCATCGGTGCGCTGGTGGTCACCACCTGCCTCCAGATTCCCTCCGCCATCTTCTTGGAGTCCTTTCTTTCGTATTTGGGTGTGGGCGTGTCCGCTCCCATGACCAGCCTTGGTTCTATGGCGGCGGAGGCCACCCAGGGAATGTACACCTATCCCTACCGCATCTTGTTTCCGGCCTTTGTGCTGAGCATCATGATTCTCTCCTTCAATTTGTTGGGAGACGGCCTGCGGGATGCCTTGGACCCACGGCTTAAAAAATAATCGAGCCGACTCAAGAAAGAGCCTGCGGTTCAAGAGATGAGTTGAGGCAAATCAAAAGACAGGAGGGAACGATTATGGAAGATACGAAGGAAAGGCTGCTGGAGGTTCGTGACCTGAAGGTTTCCTTCTTTACCCCCGCTGGCGAGGTGCAGGCGGTGGGTGGCATTTCCTACGACTTGAACTATGGCGAGGTGATGGGAATTGTGGGAGAGTCCGGCTCAGGAAAGAGTCAGGAGGCCTATTCGATTATGGGACTCTTGCAATCTCCGGGAAAGGTGGTGGGCGGCTCCATCACCTTTGAGGGAAGGGACGTGCTGGCCATGACAAAGGAAGAGATGACCTCCTTCCGAGGAAAAGATGTGGCCATGATTTTCCAGAATCCCATGACCTGCCTGAATCCCGTGTATACCATCGGGAACCAGCTGATTGAGGCATTGCGTGCCCACGACAAGACGGTTTCCAAGGAGGAGGCTGCAAAGCGTGCCATGGAAATGCTCGAAATGGTGGGCATAAACAACGTGGAAAGGCGCATGAGGCAGTATCCCCACGAGTTTTCTGGCGGAATGCGGCAGCGGGTGATGATTGCCATGGGCTTGATTTGCCATCCCAAGCTGCTGATTGCCGACGAGCCCACCACCGCCCTTGACGTGACCATCCAGGCACAGATTCTGGAGCTGATGAAGTCCCTGCAGAAAAAGACCAACATGGGCATCATCTTCATCACCCACAATTTGGGGGTGGTGGCGGAAATCTGCCACAAGGTTTCGGTCATGTATGCGGGAAAGATTGTGGAGCAGGGACCGGTGGACGACATCTTCTACAATCCCTCCCATCCCTACACCGTGGGGCTCTTGCGTTCCATGCCCCGTGTCGATGCGGAGAATTATGAGCGGCTGATTCCCATCGAAGGCTCTCCGGTGGATATGTTGAATCCGCCGGAAGGCTGTCCCTTTGCTCCCCGGTGCGAGCATTGCATGAAAATCTGTCTCAAGAAGATGCCGCCTCACGTGACCATCAAGGAGGGGCATCGGTCTGCCTGCTGGCTGCGGGTGGAGGAACTGATGAAAAAAGAGGAATTCGGAACCGAGGGTGGGGCTACCCATCTTGCATCAAAGGCAGGGGAGGAGGCAACCAATGGCTGATAATGACATCTTGCTGGAGGTCCAGCATTTAAGAAAATATTTTCCTGTAAAGGGGGTAAAGGGCCCCGGCGTGCAGGCGGTGGAGGATGTGTCCCTGTTCATCAAGCGGGGGGAGACCTTGGGGCTGGTGGGTGAGTCTGGCTGTGGAAAGACAACCCTTGGCCGTACCATCATCCGTCTCCACGAGCCCACCAGCGGCCGCATTGTCTACGACGGGGAAACCATCTATGAGGGTGACGGCAAGAGGCATTCTGCAGTAAAGATGCTGCCCTACCGTAGGAAAATGCAGATTATCTTTCAGGATCCATCGGCTTCCCTGGACCCCCGCATGACGGTGGGGGAGATTATCGGGGAGGCTCTGGACATCCATAAGCTGTGGGCTACCAAGGCTGAGCGGACGGACCGCATCAAGGAGCTTTTGGCCATGGTGGGTCTTAATACTGAACACGCTAACCGCTATCCCCACGAGTTTTCCGGTGGACAGCAGCAGCGGGTGGGCATTGCCCGTGCCCTGGCGGTGCGTCCTGAGTTCATCGTCTGTGACGAGCCCATCTCCGCCCTGGACGTTTCCATCCAGTCCCAGGTGGTGAATATGCTGGAGGACATGCAGGAGGAGCTGGGGCTTACCTACCTGTTCATTGCCCACGACCTGAGCGTGGTGCGCCACATCTCCAATCGAATCGGTGTGATGTACCTGGGCTGCTTGGTGGAGCTTTCCACCAGCTACGAGCTGAACAAGAATCCCCTGCACCCGTACACAAAAACCCTGATTTCCGCCGTGCCGGTGCCGGATCCCCAGCTGTCTCGCAGCCGCCAGCGGATTGTGCTGGAGGGGGACATTCCTTCGCCCATGAATCCGCCATCAGGCTGCCGCTTCCATACCCGCTGTCCTATGGCAAAGCCTGAATGCAAGGAGTCTATGGCCCAGCTGCGGGAAATTTCCAGCGGGCACTGGGTTGCCTGCCACCTCGTATAAAAAAGACTTGGAGCTTATATGAAAGAAAGAGAAACCCTGGCCTCCCGACTGGGCTTTATCCTCTTGTCGGCCGGCTGTGCCATCGGTCTGGGAAATGTGTGGCGTTTTCCGTATATCACTGGAAAATACGGCGGAGCGCTCTTTGTGCTGGTCTACCTCTTCTTTTTGGTGGCCTTGGGCCTGCCCATCATGGTGATGGAATTCTCTGTGGGGCGCGCCTCCCGCCAGAATGTAGGCCGTGCCTTCAGGACGTTGGAGCCTGCGGGAACCAAGTGGCACTGGTACGGGCACGTGGCCATCGGTGGCAACTACATCCTGATGATGTTCTATGCCGTCATCAGCGGATGGCTCTTGTACTATTGCTTTGCCAGTCTCACCGGCCAGTTTCAGGGGCTGGACACGGCAGGGGTGGCCGGATTTTTTGGCTCCCTGACGGCAAATCCCGGCAAGCAGTTTGGCTGGATGGCGGTGGCCGTTGTGGGAAGTTTTGCCATTGTTGGCATCGGTCTGGAAAAAGGCGTGGAGAAGGTCACCAAGGTGATGATGATTCTGTTGATTCTGCTGATTCTGGTGCTGGCGGTGAACTCCGTGCTGCTGCCGGGAAGCGGCGAGGGAATCAAGTTCTACCTGCTGCCGGACTTCAGCAAGGTGACGGAGTCGGGCTTTGGTGAGGTGGTCTTTGCCGCCATGGGACAGGCATTCTTCACCCTGAGCTTGGGAATGGGCAGCATGGAGATTTTCGGCTCCTACGTGGACAAGCGGTATAGTCTGACAGGGGAGGCTGTGCGAATCATCCTGCTGGACACCTTTGTGGCCATTATGAGTGGCCTCATCATCTTCCCGGCCTGCTTTGCCTATGGCGTGAATCCCGGTGCGGGGCCTGAGCTGCTGTTCATCACCATGCCGAACATCTTCAACAACATGGCAGGAAGCCGCATCTGGGCCAGCCTCTTCTTTGTGTTTATGAGCTTTGCCGCCCTGTCCACCCTGATTGCCGTCTTTGAGAACATTGTCAGCTACTGGATTGACACCCATGGCTGGACGAGGAGGCGAGCCTGCCTGGTGAATGCCATTGCCCTGGTGATTCTCTGCGTGCCCTGCATTCTGGGCTTTAACCTGTGGTCCGGCTTCCAGCCGCTGGGTGCTGGAACCGGTGTGCTGGATTTGGAGGACTTCATCGTCAGCTCCACACTGCTGCCCCTTGGCTCCCTGCTGTTTCTGGCCTTTTGCTGCACCAAGAAGGGCTGGGGCTGGGAAAACTTCCTGGCAGAGGCTGATACGGGGAATGGTCTGGGCTTTCCCCGCAGGCTCAAGCTCTACATCAAGTGGATTCTGCCAGCCATCGTCCTTGCCATCTTTATCAAGGGCTACTACGACATCTTCAGCAAGATGTGGTAGGAGATGGGCGAGTTTGAGGCGGAAGGAGGAGGCTCCTGACACGGCTCCTACCCCACCACCTCTTCAATCACCCGCAGGATGGAGGGGCCAAAGCGCTCTGCCTTCACGGTGCCGATGCCGTAGATTTCCAGCAGCTCCTGATGGCTGCGGGGCTTCTGCACTGCCAGGGCTGTGAGGGTCACGTCCCCAAAGATGATGTAGGGTGGCACATCCTCGTCGTCTGCCAGTCGCCGCCGAAGTTCCTTGAGCCGCTGGTACAGCTCCTGTCCCTCCGCATCGTCATCGGCCACCCGCAGCTTCTTTGCCTCGGCCTTCTTCTTTTCCACCTGCAGGGCGGCTCCACCAAAGGTTGATGTCTTCTTTTGGGAGGCTGACATGGAGCCCTGTATCCCGGCAGGAACAGCGGAGACGGAATGGCTGCCTGCACCCATGGTGGAAAACAAGACCGGCAGGCGTACCACCTGCCGCTGGCTCAGCGTCTCCCCTCCCAAGGGCGTAATGGAAAGCACGCTGTAGTCAAGGGACTTCTTCAAATAGCCGTACTCCACCAGGCAGTCCGCCAGCTCATGCCAGCTGTCACGATCCAGCTCCCGGCCAATGCCCCAGGTGCTAAGGTTTTGGTGGCCATTGTCCACAATCCGCTTTTGCTTGGAGCCCAGCAGCACGTCGATGATGTAGGTTGCGCCAAACCGCTGGTTGGTGCGGATAATGCAGGACAAAAGCTTCTGGAAGGGAATGGTAACGTCCCTGTCCTCCGGCGGGGAAAAGGCGCAGATGTCGCAGCACTGCTCCGCCGCTACCCCTTCGCCGTTCGAGGAGTCAGCTACCGCCTCTCCAGCACCTGATACCTCTCCAAAATACGACAGGAGAAGCTGACGACGACATCGGCGGGTAGTGGCGTAACGAATCATCTCCTGCAAGAGCCGTTCTGCCGCCGCCTTCTCCTGGTCGCTCTTTTCTTCAATAAAATAGCGAATTTTTCTGATGTCGGCGGCACTGTATAAAAGCAGAGCATGGGAAAGCTCACCGTCACGCCCGGCACGACCAATCTCCTGATAGTACTGCTCCAGACTACGGGGCAGGTCATAGTGGATGACAAAGCGCACATTGGGCTTGTTAATTCCCATGCCGAACGCTAGGGTGGCCACCATAATCTGCACCTTGTCCCGGATAAAAAGCTGCTGATGATGGGAACGCACCTCGTCGGCCAAGCCTGCGTGGTAGGGCAGCACATCAAAGCCAGATTTCTTGAGCTCCTGGGCCAACTTCTCCACCTGCTTGCGAGAAAAGCAGTAGATGATGCCGCTTTCACCCTTGTGGGCTTCCAGACATTTCTTTACCTGTAGCGTCGGGCTTTTCTTTGCCACCACCTCCAAAAAGATGTTGGGACGGTCAAAGCTGGCCAAAAAGGAGGCTGGCTGACGCATCTGGAGGCTGGAAACGATGTCCCTGCGGACGGACTCTGTGGCCGTGGCGGTGAGGGCAAGGCACACGCTGTCTGGGAAAAACTCCCGTACCTGGGCAATGTTCCGGTAGTCGGGGCGGAAATCGTGGCCCCACTGGGAAATGCAGTGCGCCTCGTCGATGGTGAGGCAGGCAAGCCGCTGGTGGCTGAATAGCTGCATCAGCCGGTCGGTACGGGCCAGACCTTCCGGCGACATATACACCAGCTTTACCTCCCCGGCGTGAATCATGTTCACCGCCACAAAATATTCCTCCCGGTCCAGTATGCTGTTCAAAAACACTGCATTCACGCCCGCAGCCTGCAAGCCCGCAACCTGATCCTGCATCAGAGCGATGAGGGGAGACACCACCAGCGTAATGCCCTCCATCATCAGGGCGGGAATCTGGTAGCACAGAGACTTTCCCCCGCCAGTTGGCATGATGGCTAGCGTATCCTGCCCAGACAGGACACTGGAGATAATGTCCCGCTGGAGGGGACGGAATGCATCGTAGCCAAAGACCTCCTTCAGCACCTGCTGAGGCGGCGTGGCAGGGGAATACTGCTGGGGATGGAAGAGCGACGACATGTCCCTAGTATAGCACAAAGGGAAATGGGCAACTACAGGGCCGATTCCACCCCACGCCCAGTTCACCAGCAGAGCAAGTCAAGCTGCCTTTTCCAAATGCAGCTTTGCCAACCAATCCTGAAAACTCCACGCACGTAAAAAAAGGCGTCCTTTCAGACGCCTTCTCTTTGCCGGGACAGGGAGCACCTAGGAATCTGACTTCCTGCCCAATCCCTTTCCCTCCATGTCAAAAAGCAACTCGCTTCCATCGGACAGGGTAACTTCAATCTTGCCAAACTCCTTTTCGATTTTCACCACACCCAAAAGGGGGTAGGTGCTTGTTACCGTAGCGGAGATTTTTTCGGGCAAGGCATTGGCGGGAAGTCCATTGCGGTTCATTATGCTTTCCCAACCGCCATCCCTGTCAAAATTGATTAGGGTATGGTCTGCCAGCTTTACCTGATAATCCTTGAAATTCTTTTTCACCTGCTGGACTTCCACTCCGCTAAAAACAGATGAAAGAAGACTTTGAGCCGCTGGGGGAAGATCCCCTACAGAAAGGGACTTTCCCCTGGCAGTGGCTCCGGCCAGTACCAATGCAACCACAACGGAAAGCATCACAATCTTTTTCATGTACAACTCCTTCAATTACGGGCCAACAGTACCAACAGATATGGAACCTGCCTCTACCCAAACTATAGTTGATGAAGGTTGTCCATGCTTTAAATCCATTTGAAATGCATTGCAGCTATGGGAAACAAAAAGAGGACTTCCAGGCATCCTCTCGTCCCAGGCTCAGTCCACGATGGCCCACTGCCCCTTCAGTTCCTTGGCAGCGGGGGAGCCTGCGGGATGGCCTATGGCAGCGCAACCGTAGACGCCATGATTCTGGGGGATACCGAATTCCGTGAGAATAGAACGGACAGCGGGATCGTCGTGGCAGTCCTGCACTTGATTGATCCACACACAACCAAGGCCAAGGCCATGGCAGGCCAGATAAATGTTTTCCATGGCGCAGGCGTTGTCCACCTCACGGTACTTGCTGTCCCGCAGGTTGGAGGTGATGACCAGCACTTGAGGACGGTACATGGTATAGTCAGGCCCACGATTCAGGGCGGTCCCCACGGCAGAGGCCAGCCGCTGGATTTTCTGAGGATTCACTATCGCCGTGAACTTCCAGGTCTGCAAGCACCTGCCGCTGGGCGCAGCCAAGGCACAGTCCAGAATGGTTCGTACCTGCTGGACACTCAGGGCCTCATCCGTAAAACTGCGGCAGGTTCGCCGCTCCAAAATAGCCTTGATGATTTCGTTCATGGTCATCTCCTTATTTTCTAAATATAAGTTTTTCCCTCAGAACTTCCACCTTGCGGCGAAATCTACCGATTATCAAGGGCATCTGCTCACCTGAAAGCAAATTCCGCCGCACCACAGGTCTACCATTCTCGCCTCTTCTACCATGAAGATTGCTAGATTTTTATTGGCAACACGCATGGGTGTAAAGCCCCAACCTTCCGTTCAAACACCAGAAGTGTTTTATCTTGCACAGGCTTGCCATAGGGAGAAAAGTCTCCAAGTCAAATCTTCTACACCCGCTCCATGCCGATGAAGGCGGTGACGGACTTTTCCGGGGCCATCACCAGGGAGTCCGTGAGGGTGAGGCCGATGCGCTGGGTGCAGGGCAGCAGGGAGAAGAAATGCCGCTGCACCTCCAGGCTCACGTCACCGTAGCCGGGGCTGAACCGTGAGTGGAGCTTGAAGCCCTGCTCCGCCGCCTCCCGCTCCAGCTGTGCGTTCAGCTGGTCCAGATAGGACTCGATGAACATGGCTCCAGCCGCCTGCATGATGGCAGCCCTTGCCGCATCCAGCTTGGTAAAGCGGCGGATGAGGTTGTCCGCCATAGGCCCGATGGTGGAGGCAATGAGAATCACCCTGCTGCATCCAGCCAGATTCTTGGCCAAGTACTTGCTGGCAAACTGAACTTCCCCGAATTTAATGATGGGCAGGGCGGCATCCCCGCACTCAGCAGACTGATCAGGACATGCAATCTCCAGCGGGAAGCTGGTGTACACGCTTTGAGCTTTCAGAGTGCCCTGCATTTGTTCTACGCAGGCTTCTACCATCTGCCGTAGCTCAGGGGGAATCCCGCCGTCCTTGCCCAGCACCACGGAGCGGGCAATGCCCATGTAGCGGTAGGTCTCGTCTAGGTCCACGGGAACGGCGGCCGCTTCCATGCGATGATGCTGGATGACAAAATCCTCAATCATGGCAGCACCTACCGGGAGTGACTTTGATTTCCCACGATGTGGGACAGGTTCGCCTGAATCTGGCGGGCAACCTCCGGCTTGTTCATGGAGTAAACGTGGATGCCGTTCACCCCGTTGGCGATGAGGTCGATGATTTGGTCCGTGGCATAGGCGATTCCCGCCTGGGTCATGGCCAAAGGATTGTCGCCGAACCGGTCCACAATGGCCTTGAAGCGGGCGGGCAGGTAGGTTCCCGAAAGCTTGCAGATACGCTCAATCTGCTTGCCATTGGTGACCGGCATAATGCCCGCCACCACGGGAACGGTAATTCCCTGCTCCCGAATCTTGTACAGAAAATTGTAGAGGATGTTGTTGTCGAAGAACATCTGGGTGGTGAGGAACTGGCAGCCTGCGTCCACCTTCCTCTTCAGATTGAGGATGTCCTCACGGGAATTGGCAGACTCAGGATGCCCCTCCGGGTAGCAGGCCCCGCCGATGCAGAAGTCCCCCGCCCCACGGATGATTTCCACCAGGTCGCTGGCATAGCGGAACTCGGCGGCGGCCCAAGTGGAGCCTTCGGGAATGTCGCCCCGCAGTGCCAGGACATTTTCTATGCCGGCCGCCTTGATTTTTTCCAGCTGCTTCTGGATGATAGCGCGACTGGAGGACACGCAGGTAAAGTGGGCCAGAGCCGGCACCTGAAAGCCCGTCTGGATGTCGTCGGCAATAGCCACCGTATAGGTACTGGTTCCGCCGCCAGCGCCGTAGGTGACGCTCATAAAGTCGGGATGCAGGGCAGCAATGTCCCGCACGTTCTCCAGCAGGGGCTCGTAGGCCGCATCGGTCTTGGGCGGAAAGACCTCGAAGGACAGGGTGGGCCGCCCGGATTTTAGCAAATCGATGATTTTCATGGGGAAATAATACAATTTTTGACAATTTAGTGCAATTGAGGCTGGAGGAAAACCTCCCGCATACCCACCACAACAAGCCGTAGGACGAAGGAATACGTCATTCCGTCTGGAAGGAGATGCCGGATACCCTGTCCACGAACTCATAGTGGATGATGCGGACAGTCTGTCGAGAAGGCTGACAGAAAGGACAGAACCTGTGTTGGTGGCACGGGCGGAGCTAAACCAGATGTTCTGATAGAACTTCTGCACCCAGATGGAACTGACGGGGAGTTTCTTCTGCGGGCCAATACCAAAGCGCAGGCCACCAAAGTACGCCACGGGATAGGGACAGCGAACCAGCCGTGACTTGGGCTTGCTCAAAGCCCTGTACATATCAGGACAACCTTTCATGGCGTAGACGGGCTGGTTGCAGTAGCTGTCACGCAATCCTTTCCAACATAGACGTGCTTTGCATTCCGCCTCCGACAGGAAGGCTGCACTACCAGAGAGTCAGTTCAAAAGATTCAGCGGATTCACACCCTTTCCGTTTTTGTAGACAGCAAAGTGCAGATGGGGGCCGGTGCTCATGCCGGTACTTCCCACCTCACCAATCTTCGTGTTGTGCCATACGTAGCGGCCGCGCCGGGTATTGATAGACTTCAGGTGGCCGTACAGGGTCTGGTAGCCGGAATGATGACGGATGACCACATAGTTTCCGTAGGTGTTGTTGTAGCCAGCCTCGATGACAGTCCCATCCAAGGCGGCATACACAGGGGTTCCAGAACTGGCCGCCATATCCAAGCCGCCATGGAAGGTCCGTGCGCCGGTAAAGGGATTCTTCCGCCATCCATAATATGAGGAAAAGTAATAGCGTCCCTTCAGCGGCCGCTGGAACAGATCCCCGTTGATTTCCTGACGGGTCATCCAGTCCAGCTCCGCATCCGGCAGGAAGAGGGTGGTTCCCGCACTCAAGCCCACCTCTAGGGCAAGGCCGTTCACCTGGGCGCATTTTTCGTGGGAAATCTCGTATTTCTCGGCTATTTGGCCCAAGGTCTCGCCGTCCTCACGGACAGTGTAGAGGATGCCCGACATGGACGGAATCTTGAGGTACTGGCCGTCCTGAATCAGCCGTGTCTTCTTGATGTTGTTCACACTGATGAGGGTGTCCTGGGTGAGGTTGAATTCCTCGGCAATGACCCCAATCATGTCGCCCTTTTTGATTCGGTAGGCAGTGTAGGAGAGGGCGGGATTTACATTGTCGGCAAAATCCTGTTCCAGCTGACCTGCATCATCGGAAAAGGGAAAATTCCCCCCGGCGGAAAACAGCGGGAGAACCGGGCTGTCATAGCCTCCCTGTCCAGCCACAATCTTTGGCTCCACCACAGGATACAGCAACATTCCTCCGGCAAATACGGCCACAAGGGAACATCCCACAATCAAATACTTAACTACCAGGCTATTTTTCATATAATCTGCCTACCCCTTCTTGTTCAGTCCAACCAAATATGTTTCAAAGGACTCCGTGCGGCATGCCTCCGGCTTGAATCCCCTGGCAGAGGCAAAAATCTGCCGCATGGATTTTAGGAGAAGCTGCTGGTCGCCCCCTTGGAAAATCTTGACCACAAAGTTGCCCCCTGGCTTCAGCATGGTTTGGGCGTAAAATATGGCCAGCTCCACCAGACCAGTGGAACGAGCCGTGTCCACCGTCCTGTTTCCAGTGGTGGGCGGAGCCGCATCGCAAATCACCGAGTCATAGGGACCCAAATTGCGGGCCTGCATCCGAACCTCCTCGTCGTACAGGTCCCCCTGGATAAAGGTGAGGTTGCTTCCGGCAACATCCTTGGCCAGAGGCTTCAAGTCGATGGAGGTGAGATGACCGGTCCCATCCAGAGCCCGCATAGCAAAGACAGTCCAGCTGCCCGGTGCCGCCCCTAGGTCCAGAATGGATGCGTTCCTTTTCAAGAGGCCGAACTTTTCGTCCAACTCCTTGAGCTTGTACACAGACCTGGCCGGATAGCCTTCTGCAAAGGCCTTCTTTGACCAGAAATCCGGCTTCTCATAATTGTTCGCAGCCATATACCATCCTGATTATCGACAGTTTTCTCGTTTAAAATTACTTGAAAACCGCAGAACTCCCGCCAGATGAATGAAAGTCCCCACACATACTACTGGACTTGGCGCATTGAATCAACTAGGTTTTCAGAATGGACAAGTTCTGATATACTCGCCATTATGGAATACGACTTTACCAATGAGCTCGAAAAGATAGAGGCGGCCCTTCAGGAGGCCCTTCCTGATACTCCCGGCAGCGGATGGTATCAGCAGCACTTTGGACTGTTTTCCCCGGCCATCACACCGCAGCATATAGCCCCCCTCCTTTCTCCCTGCACCCGCCTCATAGGACTGGGCGGCAAGCGGTGGCGGCCCCTCCTGCTGGTGCTCTGCGCCCAGCTTGCCGCAGGTACCGACGTACCACCTGAAATTGCCTTCCGACTGACACCCTTAGTTGAATTTATCCACACCGCCAGCCTCATCCATGACGACATCGAGGACTCTGCCGACACCCGCCGGGGTGAGCCAGCCGCCCACATCACCTACGGACTGGACACTGCGCTAAATGCCGGAGCCTGGCTTTATTTTACGGCTCCCGTCTGCATCCAGAACACCCATTTGGGCAAGGACACCCAGCTCCTGTTGAACAGCCTGTATCATCAGGAGCTTCGAAGGCTCCATCTGGGACAGGCCATGGACATTGCCTGGCACCGGAGCAACGAGACGATTCCGACGGAAGACGAGTATACCGCAATGGTACGGCTCAAAACCGGCACCCTCGCCTCATTAGCCGCTCAAGTCGGTGTCATTGCAGGAGGCGGAACGGAGGCCCAAGCCCAACAGATGGGGCAGGTTGCCGCCGACATCGGCATAGGATTTCAGGTTTTGGACGATGTTGTCAATCTGACCACCGGCAATGTCGGGAAAAAGCGGGGAGATGACATTGTAGAGGGAAAGAAGAGCCTGCCGATTCTGCTGCATCTAAAGCGCAATCCCCAAGCCCTAGAAAAGCTCACCGCCTGTTTTGCCCAGGCCAGGCTTCAGGGAGTGGACTCACCGGCGGTGGAGCAGGCTATAGCCATGGTAAGGGACAGCGGAGCCATTGCAGAGGCGACGCAGCAGGCCCAGCAGCTCATCCAGGCTGCCTGCACCCATATAGAGGAGCTGTATCCGGGGACAGTGGCGGCAAGAAAAATTGCCGCACTCTTCCAGAATATGCTTAAATCTGCCTGCAACTAAAATAGGACCAGTTTGTTACATTATGGAAGGAGGCCACGTATGAAAGAGAATCCAGACTCATTGAACTCACAAGCCATTGAGCTTGCCTCCCAGGGAGCCTATGTCGAAGCCATCGCCTGCTTTAAGCGGGCAATCACCATGGTCAGGGACAGCTCCTTGCTGTGGTACAATCTGGGCATAACCTACCGTGACGCAGGAATGCTCCAGCTTTCCAAGGATGCCCTGCTTACCGCATTTAAAATCAATAGCGAGGACAAGGACATCATAGAGACGCTGGCACACATCTGCTTTCTGCTAGGCGAGCACCAGGAGGCCCTGACCTTCTGCTCCCAGGGGCTGGAGCAAAACATGCGGAATGCCCACCTATGGAACAACAGCGGCGTAATCTTCTTTACCCAGGGGGATTATGACAGTGCCTGCGAAGCATTCGAGCACGCTGTTACCATCGACCCTAACTACTATGACGCAATATTCAATTTGCGGGACACCTATCAGCAGCTCGGCAATACCGCCGCCGCCGCAGAATGCGATGCCCGCCTAAAATCCATAAAACAAGGAGACTACTATGCGTGACAAGGCATGTATCATCAAGTATGAAAATGGAATCGCTACAGTGATTCCCCTCCTCACCGACACCTGCATCAGCTGCAACAGCTCCACCTGTGCAAAGCGGGGAACATCCTTCCAGGCATCAAATCCGCACAACCTGCAATTACGCCCTGGCAATATAGTGAAAATCGAAGCCCCCGCTTCGGTCCAAATCGTCCAGGGACTCTTTTCCCTGATTCTTCCGATTCTAGGGGCAGTGGCGGGCTTCTTTTTGGCAGACCCCATCGCCTCTGCAATCGGAGTGGTTCCCACAGAGGGAATGCGGGCGGCAGGAGTACTGGTCATGCTGGCTCTCAGCACGGTGAGTATTTTCTTCCTGTCTAAGACCCTGCTCAGGCTGACCAAGGCTCAGGTGTCAGCAGTTCTTCACCACCAGCAGCCCATAACAGTGGACAGCTGCTTGCTGTAAAGGCTCGGCCAGCAGGAAAGACTATTGATACTGTCTGGCCAGCTTGCTAATTTCCTTGGCCATGTCCTGCAGGGGAACCTGCCGCTGCACGCCTCCCATCTCGAAGGCAACCTTTGGCATTCCGTACACAATGCAGGACTGCTCGTCCTGTCCAAGGGTGTGGGCTCCCTGTCTGCGCATTTCTGCCAGCTGAGCAGCCCCGTCATTTCCCATGCCGGTCATAATCACTCCAAGGGCACGGTTTTGGTAGACTTCTGCCACTGACTCAAAGAGCACGTCCGCCGAGGGACGGTGTCCATTTCTTTGGGGCTCGTCAGAAAGCCGCAGCACCATAGATAGAGACTTTCTTTCCACATAGATGTGATAGTTGCCGGGCGCAATCAGCACACGGCCACCCTTAATCAAGTCCCCATCCTTGGCCTCCTTTACCTCCAGCGGGCAAACATTATTGAGGCTATTAGCGAACTCCTCCGTAAATCCGGCGGGCATGTGCTGTACCACCAGGATGGGCTGCTTCAGCTCAGGGTCAATGTCCCGGAAGACCTCCCGCAGGGCGTTGGGGCCGCCGGTAGAAATACCGATGGCAATCACCTCTATCTTTCCGGGCTCCCGCAGAGGAGTAACAACTCCAGAATTCTTTTGGGGACGGGACGGCGCAAAGGAGGAGTTAAAGGTATTGGTGATAGCGGGCTTCCGTTCTCTGGCACTTGTCCAAGGAGCAGGCTTTTCACTCTCCTTCCGTTCCCGTTCAGGAAAAAAGGAGCTTGTTGAACGCAGGGGGGGAACAACCCTCCCCTTGCCCCTGGCGTACCTTCCACCATAGGAAATCAGCAGCTCCGCCAGGCGGCTGGCAGTGGAGGACAAATCCCCAAGGCCAGCACCTCCCGGCTTTGTCAAAAAGTCGCTGGCCCCCAACTCCAGGCACTGCATGGTGACGGCCGCACCCTCAGTAGTCAGGCTGGAGAGCATGATGACGGGAATGTCAATTCCCCGCCGCCTGCGCTCCCTTAGAAAGTCCAGCCCGCTCATCACCGGCATTTCGATGTCCAGAACGATGACATCAGGGCGGCATCCGGGAAGGTGCTGCAGGGCGAATTCACCGTTCATGGCCTTGCCTGCAATCATAAGACCGGGAGTCTGCTCCACAATTTTGGATATGAGGTTCCGCATCAGGGCAGAATCATCTACAATTAGAACTCTGATATCAGATGAATCCATGGTTTCTCCAAGCTACTTAAATATTCTTTTGGTACAGGCAGGCCCAGTCGGTCTTGAGGAACTCAAATTTTGTCCTCATGCCAAAGAGGGATTCCGAATGGCCAATATACAAATAGGAATGAGGGGCCATCGCATCCCAAAAATGGTTGATGACCTCCAGCTGAGCTGCCTCGTCAAAGTAAATCAAGACGTTGCGGCAAAACACAATGTCCAAATTCCGGGTGGTGGGAGCGTACTTCAGGTTATGGTAGTCAAAGCGAATCGTGCTCATAACGTCCGCATTCACCTGGTAACCCTCCGGGGTCTTGGTAAAGAAACGACCCAGATATTTTTCTGGAACTCCAGTAATACGGGACTCCGGGTAGAAGCCCTGCCTGCCCACCATCAGGGATTTGAGGGAGAGGTCAGAGGCCATAATCTCAAAGCCATAGGGAGGATGCAGAATATCCTTCAGGATCATGGCGATGGTGTAGGGCTCCTCTCCGGTGGAGCAGCCGGCGCTCCAGATTCGAATCTTCTTGTCGGGGGAATTTTTCTTCTGCTCCACCAAGTGCGGAATGACATAGTGCTCGAAGGCATCAAAGTGAGGCTGATTCCTAAAAAAGCGGGTCAAGTTGGTGGTGACAGAATCCAGCAGCAGCTTCATCTCCTCCTTGTTGGAAGTCACCAGCTGATAGTAGTCCTGGAGCGAGTCCATCTTCTTGTCCCGGAGGCGCTCCTTGAGGCGGCTGTCAAGAATAGACCGGTTAGTCTCAGAAAAAGTTATGCCACTTTCTGCATAAATCACCTTGCGAAACAAATCGAAATCAGCATTGGAAAGAAGTTCACTCATAATCTCATTCTATAACGGTTACAAAAATATGTAAAGCAGGGGCCAGACATGCACGAAGCCACGGCGGCTCTATGCATCCTTCCTGTATTTCAATTGCTGCAACAGTCCCTTGCACCCGGACAAGACATCCTCGTATGCCTCGTCAAAATTCCCCGTGTACCAAGGGTCTGCTATATCATCGGCAATTCCCGCATAGGACAATAGTTTTGAGAATTTTTTCCAAACGTCGGGACTGGACATCCGCTCCAGATTGCGCATATTGGCGTCGTCCATGCCGATGATGTAGTCAAAGGACTGCAAGTCCTCCTGAGTCACCTTCCTGGCCGTATGGCCGCCCACCGGCACTCCCACTGCGCGCAGCTTTACCACCGTGCCGGGATGCACGCCGTGCCCCTCCTCCTCGCTGCTGGTTCCCGCCGAGTCGATGTGGAATTTGTCGGCCAGTCCAGCCTTCCTGACCAAGTCCTTCATAACGAATTCCGCCATGGGAGACCGGCAAATGTTTCCATGGCAAACAAATAAAATACGTGTCACAAAAAACTCCAATTCTCTTGAAAGTAGTCTAATTTCATTTATTATATCTATTTTAGCCGATTCATACTAGAGAATTTTTTCCCGTTTTCCGATAAAATTATCCGTGGAATTCCTTCCCGGAATCATTGTGCCGTCCATGCAAGACAAGGATTTACACAAGAATTCCACGGGAAACACAATTTTATGGAGGTTACGCATGAAAATCAAAAATTTGTTTACCATTACTATAATCGCATCCATTGCCATGTCCGCAGTCGTTTTCGTCACCATTTTGATGATTGTATCCTCAAACAATCACCTGGAGCATTCCCTCCAGTACGAGCTGCACGCCTACCAGCTTGCCAACGAGATGATTGGAAGCTCGGAGGACCTGACAAGCTACATCCGCATGTACGCCATGACCGGCGATGTGAGCCATAGGGCGGCCTACAACAAGGTTTTGGACATCCGCAACGGCAAGACCGCCAATGAGGAGGGCATAAAAAAGGCATTTGCAGACAAGGTAAAGGACATGCAGCTGACCTCCGAGGAGAATAATCTGATTCTCAAGTCCCAAGAGCTTTCCAACGAGCTGGCCGTGCTGGAGACGGAGGTGATGAACTTTATAGACAGCTACCTGACCCTGCACCCCAGGGCCAACCTGGGCGAATCCACTGACCCGGAGGTCCTCTACCAGCAGGGGCGGCTCTTCTCCTCCGAATACACCGTGCATACCGACGCAATCATGAAGCCCGTGGCCGACTTTGAGAGGGCCCTCTTCGACAGGGCCGAGGTGGAGAAGATTGATGCGGAAAAGCAGGCGGACAGCGCCACCACAATCGGACTCATTGTCCTGTCCGTGTTCATCATCTACATCGTCACCGTGCTGATCTTCGCCATGAAATACATCCTCAAGACACTGGGCTCCGAGCCTGCCCACCTCAAAAAGCTCCTGGCCCAGGTTGAGGGCGGAGACATGACGGTAAATTTCATGGCAGGCTGCAAGTATCCCGACAGCCTCAGCGGTAGCCTCAATTCGTCCCTGGGCAAGATTGCCTCCGTGTTCAAAGAGACCATAAACCTGCTGACCCTGGTGGTAACGCAGAGCGACACCATGCACTCCTCCAGCCAGGAGCTTTCCTCCGGCGTGGAGCGGCTGGCGGCCTCCACCCAGAAGATTTCCGAGAACATGCGGGACATTGCCGACCATGCCCGCCAGACTGCCGACAACGCCGGCGAAACCCGCTTCATTGCGGAGAAGACCGTGGCAGACAGCAAGGAAGGCGGTGAGGCAGTGAGCAACACCGTCAGTGCCATGAACGACATTGCCCATAAGGTAAGCATCATCGAGGACATCGCTGACCAGACCAACCTGCTGGCCCTGAACGCAGCCATCGAGGCGGCCCGAGCCGGCGAGGCAGGAAAGGGCTTTGCCGTTGTTGCTGGAGAGGTTCGTAAATTGGCGGAGCGCAGCAGCATCGCCGCCAACGAAATCAGCGGCATGACCTCAGAGAGCGTCAGCATTGTTGACCATGCTGGAAGGCTTATTGCCGACGTGGTGCCCAATATTGAAAAGACTGGCCGTCTCATAGAAGAAATTGCTGCCGCCAGCCGCAACCAGGACGCAGGCATGCAGCGCATCCAGGACGCAATTCACGAGATGGAGGCCGCCGCCGAGGAGAACACCTCCGCCTCCTCCCAGCTTTCCTCAATCGCCCAACTGCTGCACCAGCACGCCACCAGCCTGATGCAGGAAATGTCCTTCTTCAAGATGGACAACACGGCGAATCCTCAGACATCGCCCGCCACAGGCTATGCCACCGTCATGGCCTCCGGCCACAACGACTTCTCCGAATTTGACTGAGCCCGGACTGGCTTAGACGAAAAGGGGGCTGACCTGTAGTTGCAGGCAGCCCCCTTTTTATGACAGGCATTCGGCAAAACAGCCGCCGTCAGCGGTAGCGCTACAATCGGAGCTCTCCCCCATCCAGCACCCGCCGCCGACGGCCATCCTGATACACAAAGTCAATGGTCGGCTCCTTGATAACCCCATCCAGATGAATCAGGGCGTGCGCGTCGTTGTCGTAGTTCTCGCCGATGGCGATGTGGCAGGTGCGGAACGCCTTCTCGTCCTCCAGCATCTTACCTGTGATAATGGCAGCGGGATTCAATCCAATTCCCAGCTCCCCTATGTTCCGGGCGTTGCGACAATATAGCCGAGCATCCTCTGGCGAGAGTCGGCCGTCGGCTCCCATGGCCCGTGCCTCCTCCTCGGCCTTGGTGATGGTGTCCAGCAAAAGCTGCGCCTCCTGACCACCAGAAATGGAGGTGATAAAGCCCCCTGCCACATCCACCACAATGGGCTCCCTTATGGCGACACAGCCCTTGTCCACAGACATGGAACCGTCATATACAATGCGTCCCCGGCAGCCAAGCTCCTGGCCATCACCCACCATTGGGCTGATAAACACCTCGCCAGCAGGAATGTTCCCGCCAGTTCCTGGGCGGCTAAAGTCTCCGTCATCCACCAGTGGCTTCCGTCCGGCTACGGGAATGGACAGGTCGGTTCCTGCCGGAGCCCGTACCTCCACCCTCACCACATTCTCATACAGCTCACACAGACGGCGACAATCCCGCTGCAGCTGGCCATAGTCAATGTCCACGGCACGGGCAAACATGCCAATGGTGATGCCAGGTGTCCAGACGGAGCGCATAGTCTTCTTGCCGTGGAGCAGGTAGTCGAAGATGTGGTCATAGGAGGTTCCCGCCTCATCAAGGTATGGCTTGGCTATAGCCTTCACGTCCTTTCCCAGCTTGTTGTGGGATATGGACATGCACACATCGGGCTCCGTTGCTAGGGCCGCCAGCACCCCCTCGTCGGCAGCATCCATGGAGGTCTTCTCCGGCTGTACCACCATCACTGGACAAGCCCCGGCCTCCAGACAGGCGTCGTAGAGGGCCTGCGAGATGACCTCCGTCTGGGCAATATCGCAGGAGAGCACCCGGTTGTTCCAGGCAATAGCGGGACGCTCCACCACCCTGTTGGTGATGATGAGCACCCGCTCCCCAGCCTTGACACGGCAAACCTCCTCCACTACCTTCCGAGCGCAGGCCTGAACCCTTTCCATCAATTGTTCCATAGAACCTCCCCTTCATTTTTCGGCACAAGGAGAGCAACTCCTAACGGGCTCCCATTCCAGTGTAGGCCTTGTGGCCGCAAACCGCCTTGTACGCTGGCCGGATAATCTTGCCGTCATTGGCCAGCTCCTCGATGCGGTGGGCGGACCAGCCTGCAATGCGGGCGGTGGCGAACAGGGGCGTATACAGGGACGGGGGCAAATCCAGCATCTTGTAGACAAAGCCCGAATAGAAGTCGATGTTGGCGCTGACCCCCTTGTACATCTTCCGCCGGCGGCTGATGACCTGGGGAGCCAACCGCTCCACCTTGGAGTAGAAGTCATACTCCTCCGCCGCCCCCTTGGAATGGGCCAGCTCCTCCACGAACTCCCTCAGAATCAAGGAGCGGGGGTCCGACAGGGAGTACACGGCGTGACCGATTCCGTATACCAGACCGCTCCGGTCAAAGGCCTCCTTGTCCAGCAGCCGCTCCACATAGCGGCAAATCTCCTCCTCGTCCTTCCAGTCCCTGATGTTCTCCTTCATGTCCTCGAACATCTGTACCACCTTGATGTTGGCACCGCCGTGACGAGGCCCTTTCAACGAACACAGGGAGGCAGCCATGGCGGAATAGGTGTCGGTGCCAGAAGATGTCACCACGTGGTTGGTAAAGGTGGAGTTGTTTCCCCCGCCGTGCTCGGCATGAAGCACCAGAGCCAGGTCAAGAATCCTCGCCTCAAGCTCGGTAAAGTTGGAATCCGGCCGCAGCATGTGCAGGATATTCTGGGCAATGGAGAGGCTGGGCTCCGGCGTATGAATGATGAGGCTCTGCTTGTTGTAGTAGTAGGCGTAGGACTGAAAGCCATGCACCATGAGACTGGGAAACTGGGCAATGAGCTGGAGGCACTGCCGCAGCACGTTGGGAATGGAAATGTCCTCCGGCATGGAGTCGTAGGTGTACAGGGTCAGCACGCTGGTAGCCAGCTGGTTCATCATGTCCTGGCCGGGAGCGTTCATAATGGTATCCCGAAGGAACTCGTCCGGCAATGTCATCAGGCTGGAAAGGATGGAGCGAAATTCGCGGTACTCAGCCTGAGAAGGAAGCTGGCCCATAATCAGCAGATAGCAAATCTCCTCGTAGCCAAAGCGTCCGTCCCTCAGAAAGCCCTGCACCAGGTCACGGATGTCATAGCCACGGTAAAAGAGGCGGCCCTCGCAGGGAATCAAATCCCCCTCCTCGATTCTGTAGGCCATGACCTCGGAGATTTCCGTGAGACCCGCCAGAACCCCCTTGCCGCTTATATCCCTGAGCCCCCGCTTCACCTCATATTTTGCGTACAAGTCGGAGTCGATGATGCTGCTGGAGCGGGCCGCCTCGCTGTAGCCTGCAAGCTTTCGTTCCAATGACATGTTGTTCTCTCCAAAAATGCAATTGTATAATATTTTAAATATATACCATAAGTTTTTATCCGTCAAACAATGACAGGGAATTGCCCGCTCCTCAGCTTTGCAGGCTCGACAAAAGCCTGTACCCGCAATCCAAGCCCGTCCAAAACACCCCGATTAAGCGAAATCAAGGCGGCCTCCCAGCCTCTTTTCCATATCTCCCAGAGGCTCCAGGAACACTGGTATGCTATCCAGTTTTGCATCCTACACAACCATCAACTACATTTAAAGCATGGACTCCACCGAAACTGACAGGCAAGAGCATCAGAACCTCTCCTACATGCTGACAACGCCGATTCCCCGGCTTGTGGCGAGGATGGCTGTTCCCACTGTCATCACCATGCTGGTGACTTCCGTGTACGGGCTGGCGGATATGTTCTTTGTATCCGAGCTGGGGACCAGTGCCAGTGCAGCGGTGGGAATTGTCCTTTCCATCATGACTATGATTCAGGCGGTGGGCTTTATGCTGGGGATGGGGGCCGGCAGTCTGATTTCCCGCAGGCTGGGGGAGGGAAAAGACGAGGAGGCGGACGGCCTTGCCACCACAGCCTTCTTTTCTGCCCTGGGAGGCGGAGTTGTGGTGATGGGGCTGGGAATCCTTTTCAAGACGGAGCTGATGCGGCTCCTGGGGGCAACCCACACCATCCTGCCCTATGCGGAAGACTTTGCCCACTACATTCTGATAGCCTCGCCGGTGATGTGCGGGGCCTTTGTGCTGAACATCCTGCTGCGTTCCCAAGGAAGGGCCAGGCTTTCCATGATTGGCATGGGCTGCGGTGTCCTTCTGAACATCATTCTGGAGCCTGTGTTCATCTTTAGGCTCAAGATGGGAATTGGCGGGGCTGCAGTGGCAACCTGCATAAGCCAGACAGTGAGCCTGCTGGTTCTCCTTGCGATGTACCTGTCCCACAAGGATTTGTCACGAATCAGGCTGAGGCTACTGCCTGCCTCCCTGCCCCGCTTCCTGCCCAGGATTTGTCTCAGCGGCAGCGCCTCCCTCCTGCGGCAGGGGCTGGTGGGGGTGGCAAACGGGCTGCTGAACATTCAGGCCAGCTCCTATGGCGACGCTGCGGGGGCGGGAATTGCCATCACCAGCCGGGTGTTCTTGGTGGTGATTTCGGTGATGTTCGGCATTGGGCAGGGGTTCCAGCCGGTGGCGGGCTTTTGCTTTGGGGCTGGGCGGCTTGCCAGGGTGCGGCAGGCCTACTGGTTCACTCTGGCGGTCAGCACGGCACTCCAGCTGGCCTTTGCGGTGGCTCTCTTTTGCCTTGCCCGCCACACCGTCCAGGTCTTCCAGAAGGCACCGGAGGTAGTGAACCTTGGCTCCGCCGCCATCCGGTTCTACGCCCTCTCCCTGCCCTTTCTGCCTCTGTCTGTGGTGACGAACATGCTGTTCCAGGCCACGGGCCAGAACCGGCAGAGCCTCTTCCTTTCCAGCTGCCGGCAGGGCATCTTCTTTTTGCCCCTCATCCTCATCCTTCCACGGCTTTTTGGCCTTACCGGTGTGGAGCTTTCCCAACCCCTGGCAAACCTGCTTTCCGGCCTGATTGCCCTGCCCTTTCTGGCACGGTTCTTTTCCGGGCTGAGGAGTGAGGAGGGGCTGGCTACCGGTGACGGCTCTTAGTTTTCAATTTTCAGTTTCCCAATTTTCAGTTTTCAATTTTCCGTCATCCTTCCCCAGCCCGGTCAAAATCCGCTTTTCCCGACTTTTCCCTTGCACAATGCCTCCACATTCAGTATAATTTGTAATAAATACAGAATCATAATTATTATTAAAACATAGTAGTTATGATTCAGAGAACAAGGGGAACATGATGACAGAGACAAAATGGACACCGCCAACACTGGAGCAGCTCAAAGCCATCCTGCAGGAGCGGAACATCAACCTCTCCTACCAGCGGCTGAAGGTGCTGGAGTACCTGTCCTCCCACGACACCCATCCCACAACAGACCAAATCTACAACGGGCTTCACGAGGATATTCCCACCCTCTCCAAGTCCACCGTCTACAACACCCTCAAGGTTCTGGTGGAGGCCGGAGTGGTGCGGGAGCTGATGATTGAGAACAACGAGGCGAGATACGACATCATCACGGACTTCCACGGCCACTTCAAGTGCGAGCGGTGCGGGGACATCCATAACTTCAGCATAAGGCTTGACGACCTCGCCTACAAGGGGCTGGGCAGCTACCTGATAAAGCAGCGGGATGTATATTTCAAAGGGGTCTGTCCAGACTGCCTTGAAAATAAAACTATTTCACAGGAGGATTTGTAAAATGGAAGAAAAACGATGCCCCGTCACGGGCATGAGTGCTGGCATGAATGGCTCAGGCCATCCACACTCCGTGCCAATCCACCACAACCCGGTGACGGCCGGAGGCGGAACCACCAACAGAGACTGGTGGCCCAACCAGCTGAACCTGGGAATCCTGCGGCAGAATTCCGAGCTCAGCGACCCCATGGACAAGGACTTTGACTATGCGGCGGAATTCAACAAGCTGGATCTGGCCGCCGTCAAGAAGGACATCTACCAGCTGATGACCACCTCCCAGGACTGGTGGCCAGCCGACTACGGACACTACGGCCCCCTGTTCATCCGCATGGCCTGGCACAGTGCCGGAACCTACCGGGTGGGAGACGGTCGTGGCGGTGCCTGTGACGGAACCCAGCGGTTCGCCCCCCTGAACAGCTGGCCGGACAACGCCAACCTGGACAAGGCCCGCCGCCTGCTGTGGCCCATCAAGAAGAAGTACGGCAAGGGACTTTCCTGGGCCGACCTGATGATTCTGGCGGGAAACTGCGCCCTGGAGTCCATGGGTTTCAAAACCTTTGGCTTTGCAGGAGGCCGGGAGGACGTGTGGCAGCCCCAGGAGGACGTGTACTGGGGCTCCGAAAAGAAGTGGCTGGACGACAACCGCTACACTGGCGACCGCAAGCTGGACAGTCCCTTGGCAGCCGTGCAGATGGGTCTCATCTACGTCAACCCGGAGGGCCCCAACGGAATGCCCGATGCGGTGGCCTCCGGCCGTGACATCCGCACCACCTTTGGCCGCATGGGTATGAGCGACGAGGAGACCGTAGCCCTCATCGCTGGCGGCCACACCTTCGGCAAGACCCACGGAGCAGGAGATGCCGCCAATGTGGGGCCGGAGCCAGAGGGAGCCTCCATCCAGGAGATGGGACTGGGCTGGACCAGCAGGTTTGGCAGTGGCAAGGGCGGCGACACCATCACCAGCGGAATCGAGGGAGCCTGGAAGCCAAACCCCACCAAGTGGGACATGGGCTATCTGGAAACCCTGTTCAAGTACGACTGGAACCTGGTGAAGAGCCCCGCCGGTGCCTACCAGTGGGTTCCCACCGACCCGGAGGCCGCCAAGACCGTGGTGGATGCCCATGACCCCACCAAGACCCACGCCCCCATCATGACCACTGCCGACCTGGCCCTGCGGTACGACCCCATCTACCGCCCCATCGCCGAGGACTATCTCAGGAATCCGGCGAAGTTCGAGGATGCCTTTGCACGGGCTTGGTTTAAGCTTACCCACCGTGACATGGGCCCCCGCTGCCGCTACCTTGGCCCGGAGGTTCCCGCCGAGGAGTTGGTTTGGCAGGACCCTGTCCCCGCCGTGGATCATCCTTTGGTGGAGGAGGCCGACATCGCCAAGCTGAAGGCAAAACTTCTTGCCAGCGGACTCACTGTGTCCCAGCTGGTGGCAACCGCCTGGGCCTCCGCCTCCACCTTCCGTGGCTCCGACAAGCGGGGTGGCGCAAACGGTGCAAGGATTCGCCTTGCCCCCCAGAAGGACTGGGAGGTAAACCAGCCGCAGCAGCTGGCAAGGGTGCTGGAGACGCTGGAAAGGATTCGCAGCGAATTCAACGGAGCCCGCGCCCCCAAAAAGATTTCCCTGGCAGATTTGATTGTGCTGGGAGGAGCCGCCGGAATCGAAAAGGCCGCCGCTGAGGCAGGCCACAGGGTGACGGTTCCCTTTATCCCTGGCCGCACCGACGCATCCCAGGAGCAGACCGATGTCCGTTCCTTTGGCTCCCTGGAGCCCAAGGCCGACGCCTTCCGCAACTACCGCAAGGCCGGCACCAACCTGGACTCCGTGGCCGACGAGGAGCTGCTGGTGGACAAGGCCCAGCTTTTGGGACTCACCGCACCGCAGATGACCGTCCTGCTGGGAGGCCTGCGGGTGCTGGACGTGAACTACAACCAGGCCAAGGAGGGTGTGTTCACCACCCGGCCCGGACAGCTCACCAACGACTTCTTTGTGAACGTGCTGGACATCAAGTACGTCTGGAAGCCGGTGGAGGGCGACCCCAGCCTCTTCCAGGGAAGCGAGCGGGCAACGGGCAAGGCTGTCTGGACCGCCCGCCGTGCCGACCTCATCTTTGGCTCAAACTCCGAGCTGCGGGCCCTGGCCGAGGTCTACGCCTGCGATGACGCACAGGACAAGTTCCTGTCCGACTTTATTGCCGCCTGGAACAAGGTGATGAACGCCGACCGGTTCGACGTAAAATAATTGTACCAAGAAGGCTCGACAAGGTGGTGATGGGTAAAATAGCCTGCCACCACCTTGTCTGAACCGTTCCCCCCCCCCTTACTCCCTAGACTCTCGCCTAAACCCCAACTTTTTTCCGCAAAAGCGACAAATTTCCCACCTCCATCCCCATAATAGTTATGCGGATTCATCTGCCTGTCGCTCCTGGGCGGCAGCCGGAGCAAAAGGAGGCGTAATGCTTAGTGAACAGGAGCTTGAGCGGCGGTGGCAGGGCCTCACCTTCACCGACGACTTCATCTTTTCCCGTGTCATGCACGACGAGGAAATCTGCCGGCAGGTGGTGGAGCTGATCCTGGGGGTAAAAATCGG
>CALEFI010000070.1 GCA_937876905.1 uncultured Treponema sp. | reverse complement strand
ATAAGGCAGAGTGTGACTGTCGTGGAAATTATCGTTATCGTGGACGTGGAGCGCACCGAGACGCTTGTTTCCCATCTCGAGAATCATTGATGCCGCATCCTCACCGACAAGACCGCAATGACCGAGGTCAAGGCAGCAGGTAAATGCATCAGATTCAAGTGAATCGAAATAATCGTTGAATTCGGAAGCAACGCTGCAAACGTTGGGCACGATATGGTCGGTATCCCAGCCCCACATATTTTCAAGTGCAATCTTTACGCCGAAATCTCTTGCATACGGCTCAAGATTTTTATAAAGCTCGATGTTTCTCTCTTTCTGGCAGGAACTGAACTGAACGGGATGAACAACAACAATTTTAGCATCGAGCAAACCTGCAACCTCAAGAGCTCTCTTGAGCTTATAATCAAGCTTTTTGTTATATTCGGCATTCCCCTCCTTCATTGAAGGAAACGGAGCGTGTGCCTGCTCGAAGGTAACGCCGTCAAGGGTCTCAAGGCTCCGGTCAATGTAGGTGTAGCCTGCAAGCCGTCCGGCCTCCAGCACCTCCGGGCTTGTCCTGTAGTGGGGGGTATGCCAGATTACCGACAGCTCCCGTTCGGTCAGATCATAGAATTCGTCCTCGTTTCTTGCCAGTCCCCGGCGGACAAAATTCTCGTCCACCAGAAAGTCTGGACTGGAGGTTAGGTCGATGGCAGTGTAGAACATGGAGCCGCACTCGTGGTTTGCCGCTACAATCCTTCCGGTCTCTGCCGGATAGCGGCGGATGAACTCCCCGTTGATAAAGAAGGTGGAACGGATGTTGTATCTTTCGAGGGTTTGAAGAATCCTTGCCAGGCCGTCAGAGTTGTCCATGGCATCGAACACCAGAGAAACCTGTGGTCGTTTTTCCTGCTTTCTGGCCGCAGGCTCGTAGAGGGGACTTGTTACGGCTGCCCCGGAGAGGGTACGGATATAGGGCATGTTGGTAAAATTTTTGTTGGGGCTCGTGTCCAGAAAGATGCGGTAGCTGTCGTTGCCGATTTTGCTTTCCGCCATTTTCACCAGCTCGGAATAGCTCCATTTACCTGTGGTCTGGTCATACTCCATGATTCCCCAGTGGGTCTCCAGGATTGGGTTTCCCGTGGCGGGATTCCAGCTGTAGCTGAGGGCGGAGACAGGAAAGAGGACCTCCACGCTGTTCTGATTTGTCTGGAGGATGTTCCAGCGCAGCACTGCCTCCTGGGTTCCTATGAATACCGTGCCGTTGTCTCCCCACTGATAGTCCACCACCAGGTTGCAGTCCAGGCTGGCCGTCTGGTGCAGGCTGTCCACATTGTAGACAAAGAGCCTGCTTGGGGTTCGGCACAGAATCTTGGTGCCGTCAGGAGACAGCTTGGGGGCCACTGTGTTTTCTGGCACCTCCAGCGTCACTGCCTGAACCTGCCCGCTGTGGATTTCCAGCCGGTATACGTCACTGTCCGTGGTTCCCACCGTATGATACTGGAACCAGAGAATGGGGTTTCCTCCTCCGTCCCAAAATACCTGGCAGGTCTGGGTGGAGCCCACCAGGGACACCTGGGTTCCCGTGTACAATTGCCGCACAAAGGTTGCGTTGCCGGGCAGGGAGAGATAGGATATGGTCCTCTCATGGCCCGCCGTCACCATGGCTGTACAGTCCGAGTTTACGCTGAAGGTATCCGTGGGGGCAAAGGGGTGGGGGAGGCGTCCCACGACGGTTCCAATGCCCACAAAGTCCGAGTACAGGGCGCGGGTGTACATCTCATAAATCGGGATGCGATACACCAGGTCGCTGGTGATGTAGACCAGGTTCTTTTCGGAGGCCCAGGCCACACAGTTGATGGAACCCGTCCCAATCCTCCGTAGATGCTCCGGCACCTGGTTTGACTTGAACATGGATTCAGGCTCGGTAAAGTAGAGGCTACCCTCCTTTTCGTAGACCAGGAACTTGCTGTCTGGAGACCAGAGGACCGGTATCCGGGTAAAGCTCATCTCCGTCTGGGGAATTAGCTCGGTTTCTGTGTAGCCTGCGGCATTTCTGAGGATGATTTTTCCTGTGACAGGACCTGTCTGCTGAATGGAGCAAATCCATTTGCCGTCAGGACTTGCGGATTCTGCCGCTAGAATTGCCGATGCCGTGGAGATTGCCTCCGCCTCTGTGGTGGAGCTGTGGAGGAGGGCCCGTGTCTCCACGTTGTAGTGGGTTGTACCGTAGCGGTTTCTGACTCTCAGGCCCTTCCCCCCCATAAGGACGGAAAGCTGCTCTGGATAGCTGGTAATCTGCTGGGGGACAACCGGCCCGCCGTCAATCCTGGCGGTAAAGAAGGTTGGGTAGGATGACTCGCCTGGCTTGCGGTGGGTTACCTCAAAGAGAATGTCATTGTTGTCACTTATATAGGGGGTGGAAAAGGTAATTTCCGCCGGTAGGGATGCTGCTGCCAGCACCAGCAACGAGGCCACTATGCCTGCCGTTTTCTTCATTAATGCAACTCCGTACTCAAGGTAAGATTGTCCAGCTCCCGCTCCAGCTCCGCCAGCTCCGCCTCAAGCTTGTCAATGTATTTAATCCTGTCCCGATATTGGAGGGCCTCCAACTTCTCGAAGACAGGATCCAAAGATTCCGGAACGTGGCCGTCTTCCTTTTCAAGACCACACCACGGACAATACAGGTACTCCTTGTTGATTGTCCTGCCACAACCAGCGCATACCGACACAGCCTGCATGGTGAATCCTCCCAGATTTTCGGACTGGATTCGCCTGGTGCGTCCAGCCCTTACTTTAGAACGGTTTCCGGGTCAATAAGCCTTCCGTTCTTGTACACGGTAAAGTGCAGGTGGGGCCCGGTTGAATAGCCGGTGTTTCCCACAGCACCGATTCTCGTTCCCTGCGCCACCCGTTGGCCCTTCTTTACCGGGGCAGGCTTGTGCAGGTGGGCGTACATGGTCTGATAACCGTTTTCATGGTCGATTATAACATAATTTCCATAAACATTGGTATAGCCCGCCACTGCAATTTTACCGCTCATGGCCGCCTTTATCGGGGTTCCCTGGGCCATGGCAAGGTCGATTCCGGTATGCGAGGAGGGAACGCCAGTAAAGGGATCCAGTCGCCTGCCAAAACGGGAGGTGATGCGGTAGTTGCCGCTGAGCGGCCAGATAAACAGCTCTCCCATTGCCTGCTGCAGCCTGGCGGAGTCCATCTTTGCTCCCGGTATGAATAGCTGCTGGCCTGCAAGGAGGCTTGCGCTTTCCAAGTCGTTTACGTCTAGGATGTCCTCCACCGCAACCTCGTAGCGGGCAGAAAGGCCCTCCAGCGTCTCGCCTGTGGCCACATTGTGCATCAGGCCGTCCACCGAGGGGATGCGCAGCCGCTGGCCTGAGCGTAGCTGGCGCACGTTGCCGATGTCGTTGACGGCGATGAGGGTGGAGATGTTGGTAAGGCCGAAGCGGTAGGTGATGCCGGAGATGGTGTCACCGCTTTGCACCGTGTAGTTTTGGAAGCTCACCGGCTGATTGAAGCTGATGTCCGCCAGGGCAACCTCCTGGCCGTCGATGAGGATGTTCCCGTCGGCGTCAACCTCCCCGTCCCCCATCAAAGCAAAGCGTGACATGGCATCATCCAGAATCTCCAGCTCCTCGGTGGGCAGGTAGGGCAGGTCCACTGGCCGGGCGATGCTGGCAACTTGTCTTCCCAGCTCCCTCATCCCTGCCGAAAGACAGAATCCCATGGCAACCATCGCCAGCAGCAGAAGAACCTTTGAGGAACGGTGGGTCACGTACCACCACAGGAGTCTGGCTCCCTCCAGAATCCGTTCCATCTGGGCATGTCTTCTCTCATGGACTGCGGCCATGATTTTTTCCCGGTTTCTGCGGCCTATGTTGACGGCCCTTGCAGGAAGGCCGAAGCGCTGGTTTTTCCGGGCATTTTCAGGCTTGCGGACAAGTCGGGCATGGGGCCGATAGCTTGTCTTGCGGTTGTCCATGTAGGTGATGATTTCCATATCCCTTCTATCGACACAAAGCGGACACCATATTAGAATATAAGGTGATGGAAGGTGAAAAAAAGACCTCCGGCATCCTTGGTTTTGTGGTGTTGGGACTGATGTTGGGAGTGGGGCTAAAGCTTTTTTGCCTTGACGTGCTGGTGGTGTCCGGCTCCTCCATGGAGGGTGCTGTGGAGGACGGAAGTCGGGTGGTGGTGAACAAGCTGGCCTACGGTGTGGTGAAACCCTTTGGGGATGAGCTTGTTTTGCAGTGGAGGGAGCCTCGCCGGGATGACCTGATCCTGTATTTCTACAACGACCGGGCCGTCATCAAGCGCTGCGTGGCTGTGGCGGGAGACCGTCTAGATTTTTCCTTGGGTTTAGGATATAGTCTTGTTGTGAATGAAAAAAACATACCCCTGACCGAATCCCAGTACCAGCGGCTCAAGCACAACCGCCAGGTTCCGGCAGGCATGGTTCTTGCCGTCGGGGACAACTACGCTGACTCCGTTGACTCGAGGGACTATGGCTTTGTATCAGTACAAAATGTTCTGGGAAGGATTATTGGCAAATGAGTGAGTTTATATCCCGCAGGCGATTCCTTGTCTTCACCGTCATTGTGTCCTTGGTGGCAATCTATATCATTGCGGTGTACGGCAGCCTTGCGGTGCTTGCGGTGCCGGAGGCACGTCCCCATAGCCAGGAGCTGGTGCGGGGAACCATCGTGGACAGGAACGGAAAGCCCCTTGCCGTCTCCACCAATTTCTATCATCTGTCGGTTACGCCCTCCGCCGTCACCCAGGTGGAGCGAACAGCGGAGGTTCTGGCTCCCGTCTTGCAGATGAGCCCCCAGGAGATTGCCCAGTCCATCAGCAGGTCAAACCGTGTCTTCTATTTGAAAAAGCACCTTGACGAGACAGAGCACACTGCCCTCCAGGATTTGATTAGCGGGAACAACCTGACGGGCCTGCGCTTTGACAAGATTCCCGGCCGTGTTTACCCTGAGCATGACCTGGCAGCCCAGCTTGTGGGCTTTATGGGTGATGACGGCGAGGGCCTTGCGGGAATAGAGTACTCCATGCAGCGGGATTTGGCTCCCCATGTCAGCGCCAACATGACGGAGCTGCGTGACGGCCAGAATGTCTACCTCACCATCGATGCGAACCTCCAGTACAAGCTAGAGAAGATTGCCAAGGATGCCCTGGAGTCCACCCAGGCGGAAAGCGTGATGATGGTGGCAGCAAATGGCAAGACCGGAGAGATTCTTTCCTATATCTCCTTGCCTTCTGTGGACTTGAACCAGTATCGCAGCTCCACCACGGAGCAGCGGCAGGACCGTCCGGCAGTGGTTGCCTACGAGCCTGGCTCCGTGTTCAAGGTCTTTTCTGTGGCCGCCTTCTTTGATGCCGGCCTCATCTCCCGCAGCGAAACCTTTGTCTGCGACGGTAGCTATGATGTCAGTACGGCCAACGGTGAGCGGGTCCGCATCACCTGCCTGGACCGCCACGGTACCATAACTGCGGAGCAGGCTCTCCAGTATTCCTGCAATGATGCACTGGCCCAGATGAGTGCGAAGATGAACTCGGAGTTCTTTGTAAACAAGCTGAGGGAGTTGGGCTTTGGCTCCAAGACCGGGGTGAATCTGCCGGGAGAGACGGCAGGACTGGTGAAGTCTCCCTCTGACCGCCTGTGGTCCGGCCGCTCCAAGCCGACCATCTCCATTGGCCAGGAAATCAGTGTATCCGCCCTCCAGATGGTGCGGGCAGCCACGACCATAACCAATAAGGGGGTTCCGCTGGAGCTTTCTGTGGTTTCTCGCATTACCGACCGGGATAATCAGGATGTGTCCGTCCACAGTCCTAAGCCTGGCAATCGTGTCTTTTCCGAGGCCACCGCCGCCTACATCCTTGAGTGCATGAAATCAACTGCCCAGGTGGGAACCGGCCACCGGGCTGCCCTGGGGGATATTTCCATCGGAGTCAAGACGGGAACTGCACAGATGATAGACACCACTACGGGAGGCTATAGCGACACGGACTTTATCTCCAACTGCATCGCCGTCTTCCCGGTGGAGAATCCCCAGGTCATCCTCTACATTGTCATCACCAAGGCGAAGGGAGAAACCTATGCAGGCCGCATTGTTGCTCCGGTGGTGGCAGAGGCCGCTGATGTCATCATCGACCACATGGGGCTTTCCCGTGAGGGAGCGGCCAGTCTTGCCCATTCCGGCCTCATTTCGGTTCCAGCTGGAACTCTGCCGGAGATAACAAAGGTGCTGCCGAGCTTTATCGGCATACCCAAGCGGAGCCTCACCACCCTTCTGACTCGCAGGGACCTGAACGTGGTTATCAGGGGAGATGGCTATGTAGTGTCTCAGAATCCCCCTGCGGGAACACCAGTGACGGAGGGCATGACCATTGAATTCTATCTGGAATAAGAACAGGGCCCTCTTCCAGGAGCGCTTTCCCCAGCTGTACAAAATGCTGGAGTCAGCCCTGCTTGCCGTGGTGGAGGAGCTTGGCGGCGACGGCAACTTCAGCCCGGAGCTCTCCTGCGGCTGGAGGCTGATGCGGGCCAGGAGCGGAGACTGGACGGCAGAGCCAGCTTTGACCAGTGGCCAGGCCCTCCATTCCCGCTACGATCCGGCAAAGGAGGGGCTCAGGCTGGCAGACTCCATCTCCAAGGAACTGGACTCGCAGAGGGTGCCGGTGTTCATGGGATTTGGACTGGGCTACGGTGCGGTGGCAGTGGCTAAAAAAAAGCCCGCCGGCCTGGTGCTGGTGGAGCCTGATGTGGCCTGCCTTGCCGCTGCCCTGTGGAGCTTGGATTTCGAGCCGGTATTCAGCTTGGAGCGATGCGCTGTGCTGGTGGAAGCCTCCCACCAGTCGGTGCTGGGGGTTTTGGAGAGCTTTGGCTTGGGAAGCTGTCACATCATCTGGAATAAGGCCCATACCGCCCACAATCAGCCTTATTTTGACGGCCTGCACACCCTCGTCCAGCGAAATCTGGACAAGGACGACATAAACAGCCGGACTCTGGAGAAATTCGGAAGGCTGTGGTTTAGGAATAGCTGCCGCAACCTGCACCAGCTGGTTTGTTGTGATGGCGTTTCCCGCTACGAAAACCTCGGCTGGAACCTCGATGCCTGCGTCCTTGGTGCAGGCCCGTCGCTGGATCTGGTGCTGCCCCATCTTGCCGCCATCAAGGAGCGGAGCCTGCTGATTGCCGTGGATACGGCCCTGAGAGCCTGCCTGCGTGCCGGAGTGGAGCCGGACTTTGTGGTGCTCTCCGACCCACAGTACTGGAACGCCCGCCATCTTGCGGGGCTTTCCGCCCCCAATGCCGTGCTGGTAACGGAGGTTGCCGCCTATCCTTCCGTCTTCCGCTTTCCCTGCCAGGAGATTGTGCTTTGCTCCTCCCTGTATCCACTTGGACGGTACTTTTCGACTCAGGGCATGGAAAAGGGCGACTTGGGGGCAGGAGGTTCTGTGGCCACCAGTGCCTGGGGACTGGCCCGGCTCTGCGGCTGTCATCGTATCTTTTTGGCCGCAGTGGATCTAGCCTTTCCCGGCAAGCGGACCCATGCCCGTGGCAGCACCTTCGAGGAGCGGAGCCACCTTGTTTCCAGCCGGATTGCGCCCAGCCAGCATTCCCAGGCGGCCGCCCTCTTTTCCGCAGACACCACCATCAAGACATCCTTCATTGGCCGCCCGGTGACGACAGACCAGCGAATGGAGCTCTATGCCTGGTGGTTTGAGAGCAAGGTTGCCGCCCACCCGGAGGTCAAAACCCATTCTCTCACTCCAGACAGCCTTGCCATTCCCGGCGTCTATTACTTCCCCCTGGAGGAATTCCTTGCACAGCCACCACGTCTTGAGGAGCGCCAGGAATTCATGGAACGCCAGGCTGCGGCTAGGCAGAATTTTTGTAGCCGACCAGGAAGACATGATGCAGTCTTCCGCACTGCCCGACTGACCCTGGAGGAGGGCTTTTCCCAGATGTACAAGGCTGCCCGGCGTGGACGCAACCTGTGCCACGAGACCCTTGCCCTGGCCTCTGGCCCTGCCTTTGAGTCTGCCTATAGCCGGATAAGCTCCAAATTGGCGACCATAGACCAGGCCCTGCGTACCTGCTCGGTGCGGGATGCTGCATCCCTTGCCTTTCCTACTCAAAAGCAGCTGGAACAGCTCTATGCCCAGGCAGACCTCAGCGACAATCCCCGGCGTGCCGCCCTGCAAAAAAGCCACATCCTGTACGAAAGCCTGATGACCGCCCTGACGGACTGCAACAGGTTCTTGGAGACGGGAAGGGAGGGATGAGAAAACAGGAGGATTCTGGGCATTTCTGCCCCTTGTTCTGACATCCTGACACCGATTCCAGGCTATGTTTTGAAAAAAAACATTTGCGTGGCAAAAAAACCCATGGTATCATTACAGTATGTCCATGATTACAACTGCCCAAGTAGATGGCCTCAGCCATCTTTTTATTTTTAGGACGAATCAGATTCTCACCCTCAAACAGGACATACTTGTTCCTCCCCCTTCGGAAATCTACGATAAATTCCTTGACTTCCAGCTGGCAACCGACTGGTTCACCGAGCCGGAGCAGGGCTATGCCGCCATGCTGCTGGAGGAGACGGCTACAGAGCCGGCGGGCTGCCATTGGGTCTTTATCCGGGAGGTCTTCTTTGCTAAGCATGAGCTGGCTCCCTTGGTTGCTCGTGCCCTGGCCCTGTTGAACTGGCGTAAGCGCTCCCGTTTTTGTGGTAAGTGTGGGAGTCAGCTACATGACTCCACCGATGAGACGGCCCGTATTTGTCTGTCCTGCGGTAATGTCTACTATCCGAGCCTTTCCCCCGCCATGATTGTGCTGGTGGAAAAGGAGGGAAAGATTCTTTTGGCCCGCCACAAGCACCGCAATACGGACATCTTCACCTGTCTGGCAGGCTACATGGAGCCTGGCGAGACGCTGGAGGAGTGCGTGGCCCGTGAGGTGGAGGAGGAGGCGGGCATCAAGGTAAAGGACATCCGCTACGTGGGTAGCAAGAGCTGGCCCTTCCCGGACCAGCTGATGCTGGCCTTCCGTGCCGAATGGGAAAGCGGGGACTTGGTGCCGGAGGCCAGCGAGATTCATGAGCTCCACTGGTTCAACCGGGACAAGCTGCCTGCCATTCCGCTGCGGGGTTCCGTTGCCCACGACCTGATTACTGGCGTGTTGAAATGAGGGACGAGGGCATTCCGCTGGAGGATGCCGGCATTTTTTCTCGCTCTTTGATTTTTTTCCCTGTTTTGGTAGTATATTAGAGTGATGAGGAATACATCCAAAAAAACTTCTACGGATACGAGAGGAAAGGGCTTTGGGCAAGGATTGGCGTGAGCTTGGAGACAGTCTGGAGGACATCATTGAGACTGCCATCCGAAAGGGAAACTTTGGCCATCTCAATGACAAGATAAGCGGGATGGTGGATGCGTCCATTGGCAAGCTGCGCAAGGCCGCTGGTTGGGATGCTGGCACTGGTGGCAATATGGATAGACAGGGAAAATCCTCTAGGGATTCCGAATTGTACTTTGCCAACAGGCAGGTTCGACTGCGGGGGGGTGTGGGAAAATTTGTCGGTGGGCTCTTGCTGGTGCCACTTGGTTTGATTCTCCTGCTGGTGATGACAGCCAGATTTGTGATTGGAGAAGGTGGCGGCGTGGAGTTTCTTCTGCCTGTTGCGGTTTTGATTGCCAGTGCCTTTGCACTTGTCAACGGAGCGGAGCAGTTGAAATTATCTGGTAGATTCAAGCACTATGTCCAGGCACTTGGAGACAAGGACTTTATGGATGTCAAGGATTTGGCTCGACTTACCGGTAGGAGCCATCAGGTGGCCTTGAAGGAGATTAAGCGGATGCTGGCCAAGGGCTGGTTTTTGCAGGGTCATCTGGACAGCACCGAGAACTGCCTCATGGTCAGCGACCAGGCGTACCAGCAGTACCTTGCCACTGTAAAGGGCATCCGCCAGCAGGAGGAGGAGCGATTCCGGCGGGAGAGCGCTGCCCAGGAACAGAAGGAGCGGCGGCGGTCCTCACTTTCTGCCGAGGCCCAGGCAGTGATAGACGAAGGGCGGCAGTACATCAAGCGGATACGGGAGAGCAACGACAGGATTCCCGGAGTGGAGGTTTCTGAGAAGATGGATCGGATGGAGCAGCTGGTGGAAAAAATCTTCCAGCAGGTGGAGCTGCATCCTGAGAATATCGGCGACCTGCGTCGGCTCATGGAATACTATCTGCCCATGGCCATCAAGCTGCTGGATGCCTACGAGGAGCTTGACCGCCAGCCGGTGCGGGGCCAGAACATCACCAGCTCCAAGGAGGAAATTATGAAGGTGCTGGACACCTTGAACATCGCCTTTGAAAAGCTGCTGGACAATCTCTTTCAGGATGCCACGCTGGATCTTTCCGCCGATATTTCTGTTTTGCAGACCATGCTGGCCCAGGACGGCCTGACGAAGGATGACTTTCCAAAGCGATAGAAAAGCGTGTCAGCTTGGAGACTGACTAAACCGATAAGGAGCAATAAGATGGACTTTGCATTTGACGGGGCGACTCGCCCCACCCTGACCATGACTCCATTTGCCCAGTCCCCACAAGATGGGGCGGCAGTGCCTAGTGAAGTGGCGGAGGCCGCCCAACTTACCCCGGAGGAGCGCCGGATGGTGGACGACTTTGCCGCCCAGATTGACCTGTCCAACTCCACTGCCATACTCCAGTACGGTGCGGGGGCGCAGAAGAAGATGTCTGACTTTTCGGAGCAGGCGCTGGAGCGGGTGCAGACAAGGGAGCTGGGAGAGGTGGGCGAGCTGCTGGCCAAGATGGTGACGGAGATTCGGGAATTCGACACAGAGGACGGCAAGGGTTTCTTCGGTCTTTTTAGCAGGGGAAAGAACAAGATTGCCGCCCTCAAAACCCGCTACAATAAGGTGGAGGCCAATGTGGAAACCATCTGCCGGGGGCTGGAGGGCCATCAGGTGCAGCTGCTCAAGGACATTGCAGTGCTGGACAAGATGTACGAGGCGAACCTGGCCTATTTTAAGGAGCTGTCCATGTACATTCTGGCGGGCAAAAAGAAGCTGGAGCAGGTGCGGGGCCAGAACCTGCCAGCCCTGCTCCAAAAGGCCCAGGCTAGCAAGCTACCGGAGGACGTACAGGCGGTAAAGGACTTGGAGTCCCAGTGTGACCGCTTTGAGAAGAAGCTTCACGACCTGGACTTGACCCGCAATGTCTCCATTCAGACGGCTCCCCAGATACGATTGATTCAGGGCAACAACACCATGATGGTGGAAAAGATTCAGTCCACCCTGGTGAACACCATCCCCCTGTGGAAAAGCCAGATGGTGCTGGCCCTGGGTGTGGCCCACTCCAAGGATGCTGTGCAGGCCCAGCGGTCTGTCACGGATCTCACCAACGAGCTTTTGAGGAGGAATGCCGACACCTTGAAGACCGCCACCGTGGACATTGCCAGGGAAACCGAGCGGGGCATTGTGGACATGGAGACCCTGCGGCACACCAACCAGACCCTGCTTGCAAGCTTGGACGAGGTGGTGAAGATTCAGCAGGAGGGAAGGCAGCAGCGGGCAGCGGCGGAGGTGGAGCTGCGGAAGATGGAGGATGAGCTGAAGGCAAAGCTGCTGGAAACGGTCTCCGCTAGGTAGACGGAGCTCATTCAACCTGTCGTTGTTTCTGATACAATCAGAGTGGCAAAAAAAAACTCCCTACCAGATGTCATGGTGAAGTTCACCTCAAAAGAACAGCTGGAAAGGGAGTTTTTTCATGGATGGGGACTAGGCCGAGAAATTCGTCAGTCCGCCAAAGTCCAGGGTGACAAAGTAGTCCTCCACCGTCTCCTTGCGGCGGATCTGCACCACAGAACCATCCTCTCGCAGCAGAAGCTCGCCGCAGCGGAGCTTTGCGTTGTAGTTGAATCCCATGGCCCGTCCGTGGGCTCCCGCATCGTGGATAATCAGCAGGTCGCCGTTGTCAATCTTGGGAAGCGGCCGCTGGACGGCGAACTTGTCGCAGTTTTCGCAGAGGGAGCCCACCACATCGTAGGTCTCCGTCTTGGGAGCCTGCTCCTTGCCGCTTACCGTCACCTCGTGGTAGGCACCGTACATGCCCGGCCGCATTAAATCTGCCATGCTGGCATCCACCCCGATGTACTCCCGGTAGATGTGCTTTTGGTGCAGCGCCCGTGTCACCAGCCAGCCGTAGGGTCCGGTGATGGGGCGGCCGCACTCCCAGCAGATTTTCAGCGGGTCAAGTCCAGCGGGAACCACAAGCCTGTCGTAGGCAGCCTTGATTCCCTGGGCAATGCGGTCATAGTCCACTGCCACCTGCTCCGGCCGATAGGGAATGCCGATGCCGCCTCCTAGGTTTACGAATTCGATTGATACGCCAAGCTTTTCCTTTAGCTCCGCCGCAAGCTTGAACAAGAGCTCCGCAGTCTCCACAAAGTAGTCGGGGTTCAGCTCGTTGGAGGCCACCATGGTGTGCAGGCCGAATCGCTTGACACCTCGCTCCTTGCAGATTTTGTACGCCTCAAAGATCTGCTCCCTAGTGAGGCCGTACTTGGCCTCCTCCGGCTTGCCGATGAGGGCATTTCCCTCCTTCAGGGGGCCGGGATTGTAGCGGAAGCTGATGAGCTCCGGCAGGGCTCCCAGGGCATTCTCCAGATAGTCGATGTGGGTGATGTCGTCAAGGTTGATGATGTTGCCCTTGAGGTTGGCGTACACATATTCCTTGGCGGGGGTCTCATTGGAGGTGAACATCACCTCCTCCCCCAGCATCCCCGCATTCTCCGCCAGAATCAGCTCAGGAAGGCTGGAGCAGTCTGCCCCGCAGCCCTCGCTTTTGAGAATCTTGAGGATGTAGGGATTGGGACAGGCCTTCACCGCAAAGTATTCTTTAAAGGAAGGGAAGATGCTGAATGCCTTGGTGAACCGCCTCATATTCTCCCGGATGGCCTTTTCGTCATACAGGTAGAAGGGTGTCTCGTGTGTTTCCGTCAGCCTTTCCAACTGCTCGTGGTTCAATGGAAATGTCTTTTCACTCATGGTTACTCCTTACAAATGAAGAAAGCCGGGTTTTGGTCCGGCTTTGCCTTGGATTGTTTTGTTGACTACAGATTGTCGAAGAAGCCCTTGGCCTTCAGCAGCTCTGCGTTCAGGATGCCGCCCAGGGCTGCGCCCCGCTTGGTGTTGTGGCTCAGGGCCACAAAGCGGATGTCAAAGACGGGACAGGGCCGCAGCCGCCCGATGGTGACTGCCATGCCCTTGTCGTTTTCCCGGTCGCGGCGGGGCTGAGGACGGTTGTCCTCGTGGCGCACAATAATGGGCTGTACTGGGGCGCTAGGAAGCTTCAGCTCCTGGGGCAGGGCAGAGAAGCTGGTCCAAATTCGCTCAATCTCTTCTAGGGAGGGTTTTTTGTCCTCCGGCAAATCGAATTCCAAGCTGACGCAGGCGGTGTGTCCGTCAATCACTGGCACACGGTTGCAGTGGGCGGCCACCAGGGGGCCTGCGGCGTTTGCAATCTCGTCATCCTGCACTGTGCCAAGGATTTTCAGCACCTCCGTCTCCGTCTTCTCCTCCTCACCGCCGATGTAGGGCACGATGTTGTCAATCATGTCGAAGGAGGGCACGCCGGGATAGCCTGCGCCGCTGGTGGCCTGCAATGTGGTGACAATCATCCGCTTGATGGGATAGCCCGCCTGCTGCAGGGCAAATATGGGCATCATGTAGGACTGGAGGGAGCAGTTGGGCTTTACGGCTACAAATCCCTTGTCCCAGCCGTGGTGTCGCTTTTGGGCTGCGATGATGTCGGTGTGATGGGGATTGATTTCAGGAATCAGCATGGGCACATCGGGAGTCCAGCGGTTGGCGCTGGCATTGGACACCACGGGAATTCCCGCTGCAGCGTAGGATGCCTCCAGAGCCTTGATGGCATCCTTGTCCATCTCCAGTGCGCTGAACACAAAGGAGCACCTGCCCTTGGCCGCCTCCACCTTGCTGGCATCCTCAACGGTCAGGTCTGCCACGCCGGAGGGAATGTCGCTGCCGATGAGCCAGCGTGAAGCCACTGCCTCCCGGTATTTTTTCCCGGCGGACCGGGGGGATGCCGCTACATACGTCACCTCGAACCAGGGATGGTCCTGCAAAAGGTAGATGTACCGCTGTCCAACCATGCCGGTGGCACCTAGCACACCGACTGAAATCTTGTTTCCACTCATTTCCTGCCTCCTTACAAACCTGACTCGGCCAGGGCGGCCTCAATTGTTTTCTTTGCGTTGTCGTTGGCTTCCACCAGTGGCAGTCTGAGGCCACCTGCGGGAAGTCCCTTGTAGTTCATGGCGTACTTGATGGAGGTGGGGTTGCCGTCACAGAAGGCTCCCTTGAAGAAGGGTAGCAGCTGGTAATGCAGGCTCCGAGCCGTCTCCATGTCTCCCTCCAGGGCGGCCATGGTGAGCTTGGTAACTTGGGCGGGAGCCAGGTTGGACACCACGGAAATCACGCCGTCGCCGCCGGCAGCAATCAGGGGCAGTGTGAGACCGTCGTCTCCGCTCAAGACGCAGAAGTCCTTCTTCTTGCGGGCGATGGTGGAGATGACATCCATCATCTGGTTGATGTCGCCGGAGGCCTCCTTTACTCCTGCAATGTTGGGAAGCTCCGCAATCCGCTGCAAGAGGGGCGTGGAGATGTTCTTTCCCGTGCGGCCGGCAATGTTGTATACGATGATGGGGATACCAATCTTGGATATGGCCTCGTAGTGGCGGAAAAGTCCCTCGTCGGAGGGCTTGTTGTAATAGGGCGAAACCACTAGCGCATAGTCAGCACCCTTGTTTTTGGCACGGGTGACATAGCGGATGGCCTCCGCCGTGTTGTTGCTTCCCGCTCCGATGATGAGGGGAATCTCCCGGTTCTGCTTCTTGCGGTAGGCGGCAACCTCCTCCACCGCAATGTCGATGAGGGTATCCTCTTCCCCGACCTCCTCCAGCGTGGGAGTTTCTGCGGTTGTTCCCAAGGGAAGTACACCGGTAATGCCGTTGTCGAGCTGATAGCGCAGGAGGGAACGGAATCCCTCGTAGTCGATGGCCCCATCAGCGTGCATGGGGGTAATGAGCGCCGTAAAGGCACCACGTAGTTTTGCCATAAGTCGCCTCGTTTTCTAGGATTTGCCTGCCTTCCGCATGAATCGTTGGAATCAGACGGAAGAATTATGGCATTTTTGACAGATTAATGCAAGGCTTTAGCTTGGATAAAACCTTTGAAGTGGTACTACAGGACGATTTCCCATCCTCAGTTCACCGGCTCCACCTTGGAGGCTCTGTCTCATCATCAGGATGTTTGACAGTGAAAACAAGCTGTGGTAGATTGGATTTCGAGGGACTGATGAAGCTTGGATTGGTGCTTGCCGGTGGTGGTGGAAGGGGAGCATATCAGATTGGCGTTTGGAAGTATTTGAAGGAGATTGGCCTTGACAAGAAGATCGCGGTCATCTCCGGAACCTCTGTAGGGGGATTGAATGCCGCTCTGATGGTTGCGAGTAGCTACGAAGATGCGGAGCGCATCTGGACTGAAGAAATTGAAGGGAAGATTCTTGATGCGCATTCCCCAGATGCCCGTGGAGGAGCCCTGTTCAGCAGGGCCGGTCTCATAGATATTATGGATCGCTTTGCAGATTTAGAAAGAATTCGGGCGTCAGAGGTGAAGGTTTATGCCACTGCTTCCAATATCAAAGGTGTGACGGAAAAGACCACCCAATTAAATAGGTGCGAGGTGTCCGAGATAAAGGATTGGCTTTGCGCCACCAGTGCCATCCCCATTGCCTTTCCCCCTGAAAAGATTTCTGGAAGGAACTATGTGGACGGAGGCATCTTTGCCAATGTTCCCCTGAGTCCATTGATATGCGAAAAATGCACCCACGCACTGGTTGTGGTTCTGAGGGACGTGACGGTGGATTTTTCAGGCTATGATATAGAATCCTTTGTTCTGCGGCCTTCGGCAGATTTGGGTGGCATTGTAAGTGGAATGATGGATTTTTCACACGAAAGGGCGAAAAAAAGGATTGAACTTGGGTACAATGACTGCAAGAATGCTTACGACTTGCAGCTTGACTTATTGCTGGAGGATGATATGGGTGAAGAAGCGAGGCGGGTCAGAGAAATTGTCGGTATGCAGCCGAACGAGGTTTTTTTGGAGACATTGAGATTGATTGTGATTGATCCTTCCTAGGTGGGCAGAATTCAGTGCAACATGAATGCCGAGGGCTCAACGCATGGGGGAAAGGTTTTCTGGGAGGCACTGGCAGCGTATGGTGGTTGGGTATTTCAACAAAACAAGTTCACCAAGCACGTCAGGTTGCTTGATCCCATGTACAATAGAAAGGCTTGGGGAAAATATGAGAAAATGCTCAACAATTGCCGGCAGTTTCTCGTGCAGGAATTGAAGGAGCATATCAAAGTCCAAAATGCCACCCCTTCCCGTCAAGATGCTGCCACCATTGCCGAAAGGCTTGAGCAACTGAAAGATTTGAAGGAAAAGAATCTGATTGATGAGGGGGCATACAATCTAAAAATGCAGGAAATCTTGAGGGGATTGTGACGGTGGAATTGAGAAATCTCTCGTCGATTTGTGCAAAGGAGTTTTAGCTACATATCCTCCGCTGGCTCCATCCTCAGTCCACCGGCTCCACTTGAGGATAGCTGATTTCCAGGCTCCACTGGATGGTGGGCTTTGGGTCCGCTGTGCCCGCTGCGGGTGGAATCTCGCTCTTGCCCAGGGACAGGGAGAAGAGGCTGGTCAAATCCTCCCTTTCGGTCTTTCCGTCCACCGTCTTGTTCTGATAAATCCTAAAATCAGGCTCCTCCGTGTAGAGGAGTGTCTCTTTTGTTTTCTCTGTTACGGCTGTTCCAGAAGAAGCTGCTGTTCCAGGGGAACTTGTTCCAGCTGTCCCTAAATCTATTGTTGTCAGCTTGAAGTCTGTGGAGGTGTCGCTGTAGTCGCTGAGCTTGCCCTCGGCCTCTCCCAGGTAGCAGTCCTTGAGGGATGTCACCGTTGTCTCAAAGTCAGTGGGCAGGATGACGGTGATGAGTATCTTCGTTCCTTCTGCCTTTGCAAAGTCGTAGTCGAAGCCGTTGTCGGTGGTAGCTGCAAACCTGTTGTCGGTAACATTCTTGTCGCTGCCGCTGAGTCCCTTCACAAAGGTGATTTGCGGGCTGTAGTAGTCCTTGCCTTGATATTTTGCTCCAGAGGTGAAGGTTTTTTCTAGAATACCGTCTTGGTCAATCAGGACATGTACAGTGTCACCAGTCCTATTGGTGAAGGTGAAGGGGCCGGATTTTCCTGCCTCGCAACCAAAAATGGCAATCAGGAGTCCGCTCAGGGCTAGAATGATGGCAAGTCGTTTCATGTCCCCAATGATAGCACAGAGGGAGCTGTGGGGCAAGGGTGGGGCTAGGAGTGAATGCCTGCTTGCTTCTTCCTCGTGTTGCATTCCCTCACTCCTACAGCCTCCCAGCTTATCCCTCACTTCCCATCAGCGGCGAGAGCAGCCGCTCCAGCTTTTGGTTGAACTGGGTCGTCTCCACCTCCAGCTCCTTCAAAAAGTCGGTGTCCTCCAGGGTGCCGATGACGGCCTCCTGCTCCTGCTGGTTGCGGTAGGTGATGGAGCGGAAGTAGTCCTCAAAGTCCTTCTGGCGGGAGCTGCGGGAGCTCTCGTACATGTAATTGGAGACAATCAGCACGTCGTCGTGGATGTCCTGGAAGATGGCCTGGTCAAAGTGATGGATTTCCCTGCTGTAGAGCCATTCCAGCAGGTACAGGCTATAGCGGGCCTTCCAGCTGACATACTGGTCCTGGCAGGAATTGTAAAAGCTGTGGACCTCCTCCCAGCGCTTGATTTCCCCCTCCTTGATGTGGCGGAACAGCTGCTGCACCTGCTGGCTGGGGACAATCTGTCCGCCCAGATTTTCCCATTCGGTGTAGAGGGGGAGGGACTGGATTTGGATGATGCTGGCCTGTGTCAGCTCCTCCTGCCCATTTCCATGGCAGTACTCCATCAGGGACTGCACGGCAAAGTACTTCACAATCTTGCGGTACTCCTTGTAGCCCTGTGCGCCCTTGTAGATGCGGCCGCCGTATTTTTTCTGCACCTGGGGATCCTGCAGCACCAGGTCCGAGTCGGGATTTTGGTGGAGGAAGTCCTTTGCGTCCTGAAGGGTTTTTAGTCGCAGGGTACGGCCGGTGAGCTCCACCAGCCGGTTCAGTGCCGCCAGCACCTCCTGGATGGTGTCCGGTGCCAGGGGATTGGTCTCTATGTGCTGCTCCTTCACCACCCGCTTGTCCCGCTTCTTGAACTTGGAGTTGTTGCGGGCGATGGCGAACATGTTGTACAAAAACCAGTAGGCCGGCATAATGCGGACTTCCTTTGTGATGTCTCCCACCGAAACCAGGGAGAAGGGATAGTTGATGCACAGCTCCTGCTGGTAGGAGCCCTTGGCCACCAGGCAGAAGGAGGCAAAGCGGCTGTTGTGCTTGAAGTCGGAGGCCAGTCCCGGCCAGAAGCCACGGCCCGCAAGAATCTCCCCGTCGGGGGAACGGGAGTTGTGGTTGGAGCCGATGGTGGCCGCCGCCGCAATGTTGGACTGGCCCAGGATGGTGGTGGCGATGAGGAAGGAGGTGTTGTGGTGCTGCTCGTGGAAGGGAAAGATGAGGTTGTTCAAAAGCTCGCAGCAGGACACAGTGGAGTTGTCCCCCAGGAATGAGTTCAGCAGGCGGGCGCCGTATTTGAGCTGGCAGTTCCGCCCGATGATGAACCGCACTGCCACCGCCTGGTAAAAGACCTTGCTGCCGTAGCCCATGATGCCGTTTACCAGCTCCACTCCCTCCCCGATTTGGGAGGGCTCCTCCTGGCTGGAGCACACGGTGATGTTCTTCAGCTTCATGGCACCCTTGATGTAGGCGTGGCTGCCAATCTTTGCGTCCTTGATGAGGACGGTGTTCTTTACCACGGCATCCTCCTCCACCAGGCCGTGGGTGGGCTCCTCCCGATTGTTGCCCGCCTCCGTCAGCTCCACGAACCGCTCCATCAGGTGTGTGTCCTCCCGGTAGCGGCTCCAAAGATAACCGTCGGCGGGGAGGATTCCCTCGAAGGGGAGGATGGCCCTCCCGTCGTTCTCATTGCCCACCGCCACCGTTACCCGCACGCCCTCGTCCTCCCCCGCCTTTACCCAGCCGTTGCCGAACTTTGAGTGGCAGGTGCAGCTCATCTCACCGATGTTAAACAGGATAACCCGTGACCTGAGGTGGTAGTTCACCAGGTAGGCCACGTTGCGGATGCACACATCATCTTCCAGCACCACCCGGTCCAGGTAGGAGTTGTACAGGCCGCAGTCCAGCTCCAGGTCGTGGAACTTCAGCCTGGCACGCCGCAGCCGTCCCAGCACCACCGGCCCCTGGAAGCGGCAGTTTTGGATGAGGCCGGGCTCGAATTCCTGTGCGGACAGGCGTACACGGACGTTCTCCCAGTCCTTCCGGAAGGAGGTGTTGCCCTGGGCCTCCAGCCGCCCTATTTCTTGGCTAGTGAGGGGGCGGGTGTCCAGCATGGTGGAAATCCAGCTGGCCTCCCAGTGGCTTGTATCAGGCTGGCTGGTAGGGGGAAGGGTGCTGTCCGTCTTTTCATTATATTTTTGTAGTAGCAGTTCTGCCATGAAAGCTCCTCTAGATGGAATTATTCCATATAGTATACGAATCGGATGTTTTTTTTCCATTAAAAAATCATAATAGTGAGATGGTCGGCTCGATTTGTGATATACTGTTATCCTATGGTAGAGATTGAGTTGAAGGCACGGGTTGCGGACCCGCAGGCCTTGGTGCAGAATCTGGAGCTCTGGGCGGACTTCAAAAGGTGCTGCCTCAAGAGCGATGTGTATTGGGGGGACTCCCGGCGGCAGGTGCAGCTCCGTGTCCGACGGGAGCGGCTGCTGTTCACCCTGGCGGAGGTCTTCGGGACGGAGGAGTGGCTGTGGCCTTTCTGCGGGGTGGCCGGGATGGGCGACGGTGAGGTTCTGCGTCCGCTGGTGCGAGGGCCCTGTGGAACGGAAAAGATTTTCGCCACCTACAAGAAGAAGCAGGTGGTGGATGATTCCTGCGAGGTGAACCAGGAGCAGGAGTTCCGGGTGGACAAGGGGGAGCCGCTGGAGGCATTCCTTCAGGACGCGGGATTTTCCGTGGTGCTGTGGAAGGAGAAGCTGTCTGCCACCTGGATGTGGGGCGACTGCGGCATCGAGCTGTGCCACATCCCGGAGCTGGGGGACTTCCTGGAGCTGGAGATCATCAGGGATTCGGCGGACGGGCAGGAGGTTGCCGACTGCCAGAGGCAGCTACGGGAGGTTCTGGAGCAGTGCGGCATCGGGGAGGAGGCCGTCGAGCCTCGCTTCTACGACCAGCTGCTGGAGGAGGCAAGGAGGGGGACGGGCAGACAAAAGCGCTGAATATGAAAAGCTGTTTGCGTACTTTCAACTTGAGAAAAAGTTATTGTTACCGATAATGGAACTATGGCAGAGGAATTTAATTTTGAGCAGGCCCTGGCCAGGGCTCTGGATGAAAAAGCAGCTTGGGTGAACTCTGAAGTGACTCCGGTCATACTGGACAACTATCGTATCCTCTATTCGGCGGCCAACAACGTGATGGACAGCCTGCTCCAAAAGGGGCTCATTGCCGCAGACCCCTACAAGTTGGAGAAGAAATTTTCTGATGTGACGATTCCAGAGGAGGGTGAGTTCACGGAGTTCGAGCAGCGGAAGGTACTTGGGGAGCGTCTGTCCGATTATGAGCGGATACTGGACTTTTTGTGCAACTCCTTTAAATTCTCCACCCAAAACCTCGTCTTGCCTCGAATCAAAAAGCTGATTGCCCTGAACAATTGCTTTCAGTGGGGGGGGCTGGTAGTTACCAGCAAGCAGCCCAACACAAGGGGATTGGCGACTTTGGTCAATGCTGTTCGCAGAGGCGGCGACTCCATGACCATCATCTCTGTCAATGGCGCTATCACCGCAGCCGCCAAGGCCATTGTGGAAATCAATGGGGCCCTCAAGCAGACCTCCGACTTACAGCGGGAAATGTACAAGATGAAGGTTAGGAAAACTGTTATTTCTCATGCATCCTTTTCCTGGGCTAAAGGAGATTCCGTTCCCGGAACCGTGCAGAAAATACGGCAGCTCTTTCCTTCCACCATGGGGCGGCTGCCCTTTTATCCTGAGTTGGTGGAGGAACTTGTCCTGGAGTCAATCGCTCCTGATGCAATACAGCGGCAGCAGTCATTGTTGGAGCGTTTAAAGATTGTGCAGGAAACCAAGGAAAAGAAAAAGGTTCAGATTGATACCAAGGGGCTGATTATGGATGCGGTTCGGAACCTGGCCAGCATGGTTCCCCAGTTGGAGCTGGTGGTTACTAAGCTCCGGGAAAACAACTTCCTGCTGCAGAGTCAGTACAATACGCCCTGGGAGAAATTCAAGCGGGCGTTCCGCAAGGCGTTTGGCCTGAAGCCGCCCGTAATTGAGTACACCATTTCCGTAACCGATGCCATAACCAAGACCACCAAGAACGAGAAGGTTGACTTCAGTAGGAGTGTCTCCGACATCATAAAGCGGATGAATTTCTACAGCTCCTTGGCATCCCGCGAGAGCCTCGCCTACCAGAAGATAGAGGCGCAGGTGGAGCCGGAAATCTACTCCTTCCTTACCAAGCAGCTTTCCGAGTGTCAGCAGATGCTGACGCTGCTGATGGCGTATGACAAGTTCTTCAAGAACGAGATTCAGAGCCCCAACAAGTCCAAGGTGAAGGGCCTTTCCATGGAGACCACTGCCATCAAGAACACCATGGTCAAGACGAACCAGCGGAAGGCCGAGTACGCCGTCTATGTGGAGGAGCAGCAGCAGATGAAGAAACTGGGGATTTTCGATGAAGATTAAGATTTTGCCTCTGGTTGGCTTGGCACTCTGGGTAGCCTCCCTTGCGGTTGCCCGTCCCTTTACCATCATTGACTCGGTGCATCACTATAACCTCGACCCTCACACCGCCAACTATAGCTCCGAGGCCCAGATGCTGACAGGCCTGTACGAGGGGCTCTTTTCCTACGACCCCTTCTCACTGGAGCCGCTGCCCGCCCTTGTCTCCGAGTACAAGGTTTCTCGTGACCGGCTGCGCTGGACCTTCATTCTGAAAGAGGATGCAAAATTCAGCAATGGACAGGAGATTACTGCCCAGACTATAAAGGACAGCTGGCTTGCCCTGCTGGAGCCTGCTACGGAGGCTCCCTTTGCCTCCCTTCTGGACTGCATCAAGGGAGCGGCCGACTTCCGCAGTGGCCGTGGCTCCGCCGCTGATGTGGGCATCTCGGTCCATGGCAAGCACCATCTGGTGCTCCGGTTGTCCGCCCCCACGGAGCATCTTCCCAGCATCCTGTGCCACCACTCCTTTTCCGCAGTCCATCCCGACCGCAGTGTCTTTAGCGGCCCCTTTGTGGCGGAGGCATACGACGGACGCCGTCTGGTGATGAAGAAGAATCACCACTATCATGATGCGGAAAATGTGGCCCTAGATGAGATTGTGGTGCTCCAGTCGGACAATTATGCGGAGAATTCCTATCTTTTCAATACTGGCGAGGTGGACTGGATCTTGTCCTCCGCAGAGATTGCCTCCATCATCGACTATCATGCGGTTTTGGTGAACGCTGAATTCGCTACGGAATATCTCTTTTTCAAGAGCCATAGGGCACCCTGGAACCAGCCAGCCTTTCGCAATGCCCTGCTGTCCGCCGTACCTTGGGACGCATTGCGGGGCAATAGCTTTGTTCCTGCAAGCACCCTAATTTATCCTATTGGCAATTATGTAGCTCCGGCTGGCATCGCCGACTTCGACCCAGAGGAGGCAAGGCTCCTTTTAGCCCAGGCGAAGGAGGAGTCCGGTATGGCGGCTGACGAGCCGCTGGAAATCACCATCGCCATTTCCGACACAGAGTATTCCAGGACCCAAGCGGAGATTCTGCGTCAAAGCTGGACGATGCTGGGGGTCACTGTGAACATCAGCAACACTCCCGTCAACCGCTACTTGGACAGCATCCCAAGCTGGAATGCCGATCTATTCAGCTACACCTGGATTGGTGATTTTGCCGATCCCCTGGCCTTTTTGGAGCTGTTTCGTTCTGGCTCCACCTTGAACGAAAGCGAGTGGGGCAATCCTGAGTATGACAAACTTTTGGAGGAGGCCGCTTTTGCCACTGGGGAGCGAAGGCTGGAGCTGCTGGCCGCTGCTGAGGATCTATTGCTTTCCGAGGGAGTGCTTTTGCCGGTCTCCCATCCTGTTACCCTCAACGTCATCGACCTGAATGCCGTGAAGGGCTGGCAGTTGAACGCTCTGGACATCCATCCCCTCAAGTATCTGCGGAGGGAAAAGACAGCTCCTCGCATTCCCAATCTGGTGCTGGCAGACTAGGAAATTCTGCATGGGTTTTCGGGGGCTCTTCGCTTAGCTTTTGGAGATTTACAAGCGTAAGCGTTGACACAGGAGTACATTCAATGGTATACTTTGCTTCCCGTATATCTGCGCAAAGCGTACCGGGCTAGGCTGCTCACCTGGCTCGGAGTTGAGGTTTTCCGATGCTGGAAGCTGAGACAATTGTAGAATTCTTTGTAGATTAAGGTTATATGCATGAAGACTATCTTTGTAAATGAAAGAGATGCCGTCCGCAGCTGGTACGTTGTGGATGCGGCAGGCAAGCCCTTGGGACGGGTTGCGGCCAAGGTTGCAAGTATTCTGAGGGGCAAGCATAAGGTTACTTTTGCCCGGAATCAGGAGATGGGAGACTATGTTGTCATCATTAATGCGGACAAGGTTGCCGTAACTGGTGCCAAGTTTACCGACAAGCTGTATCATCATCACACTGGATATGTGGGTGGACTCAAGACCTTTACCTTCGAGAAGAAGATTCAGCGTCATCCCGATGCCCCTCTGAAGCTTGCTATCAAGGGAATGTTGCCCAAGGGACCTCTGGGTCGCCGCCTGTTGGGGAACGTAAAGATTTATGCCGGAGCGTCTCATCCTCACGCCGCCCAGAATCCCCAGCCTTTGGAAATCTAACAGGAGTATATTGTGGTTAAGAATATCGGAATTGGTACAGGAAGAAGAAAGACTGCCGTTGCCCGTGTATTCCTGCGGGAAGGCACCGGAAAGATTGTGGTGAACGGCAAGGATGTGAGCGAGTATTTTGCTACTGCTGATCAGGTTCGGGTGGTGCGCCAGCCCTTGATGGTAACAGCCAGCGAGAACAAGTTCGACGTTCTCATCAATGTCAGCGGAGGCGGCCTCAACGGACAGGCAGGTGCCTGCCTCCATGGTCTGTCGCGGGCCTTGACCCAGGTTGACCAGGGTAACTATGCCTCACTGAAGGCAAACGGTTATCTGACCCGTGACTCCCGCATGGTGGAGCGCAAGAAGTTCGGTCAGCGTGGTGCCCGCCGGCGCTTCCAGTTCAGCAAGCGTTAGTGGTTCAAATCACCTCAATAAAGCAGATCTCACAGGACTGTATGCAGATTGCACTGTCCGTGGGGTCTTCTTTTTTTGTCCGCAGTTGTTATCTTCAGAGATTGTCTGTGGAGCGACTGGTTCCAGCGGCAGGCTTGTCGCAGCTGGAGTTGGAGGATTTGATGGATGCCGGCCTTGCTTTCAGTGCAGAAAAGGCTGCGCTGTCCTATCTGGGACGGGCGGAGCATAGCCGTCATTTGCTGGTCGTCAAGTTGAGGAGGAAGGGTCATGGCGAGGTGGCCATTGTCCGTGCCCTGGACTACTTGGAGGGCCAGAGCTACCTTTGCGACAGCCGCTTTGCAGAGGCATGGCTGAGGAACAGGGCAATCAATCATGCTGAGGGCAGGGCGAAGCTGCTCAGCGGACTTTTGGCCAAGGGGGTAGACAGGCGGACAGCTAGCCAGGCCCTGGATGAATATTTCAAGACAGTGAACCAAGACTCGGTGCTGGAGCGGGCTCTGGAAAAGTGCCGCCGCCTGGGAAAGTCCGAGGATGCAACAGAAAGGTATTTGCTGCGCAAGGGCTTTTCGTACAAGGAAATTAAGTCAATAATGTCAAATATATAGATGTCGGATTGAGGAATTCTCATTTTTCTGTAGGTAAAATGGAATATTGCTTGTTATTTTTGATGTATGGCATTAAAGTTTAGTATGATTGATTTGAAACATAACACGCTTTGTGTTGTTTATAGAGCGAGGTAGCTATGTCAAAGGAATTTGAGAAGACCATTGTTTATTCTGCGTTGGAAGTGGCAAATATCTGTGGAGTGGCAAATCAGACTGCCATCAACTGGATTCGCAACGGCTATTTGAAGGCATACAGCACGCCTGGCGGTCAGTACCGGGTGTATGCGGATGACTTGGTGGGATTTATGATTGAGCGCAAGATGCGGGTTCCTGAGAACCTGGCATCAATATGCAGTGCCAGGACTGCGGGACACGGAATCCTCATTGTTGAGGATGACTCGGGATTGAATTCCGTGCTCCATCAGTATCTTTCCAAGGAGTTTTCTGATGCGACAATTTACCAGGCATTCGATGGATTCGAGGCTGGTTCCATCATGGCCGGAAAGAAGCCCGGCGTGGTGCTGCTGGACTTGAACCTGCCTGGCGTAGATGGATTCGAGCTGTGCAAGAAAATCAATTCCTCCGAGGAATTTGGTCATCCTGCCGTCATTGTCATCACCGCATTGCAGGACTCCAGCATTGAGGACAGGATTAACGAGATGAATGCCGTCGCCTTCTTCCGAAAGCCCGTGGTGCTGGAGGAGTTGACCCAGGCTGTAGGCGATGCCTTGAAGCAGACTGCAAAATAGTCAGTGGGATGGTCCAGAAAGCTGGCTTGCTCCTGATTTTGCTGGAAAAAATGCCTGTGCTTTTATGCACAGGCATTTTTTTGTCTGCGCACCTATTGCTGGTAGTAGTAGGCAGGGTAGGACAGGTCGGGCATCATCCGTTCCTTCGCCTCCAGCAGAAGGCTTTCTGTGGCGCTCCCGGCGATTCCAGCGGCAGAAAGTAGTGCGTGGACTCCTTTGAAAAAATAGCTCATAAAGTCAAATTCCTCTTCGGGATAGTAGTGGATGAAGTCCACCTTGCCAATCTCTGGCTGATTTTCAAAGCTGGAGCAGGCCATGTCGAATCCGGCAACCTCGTCAATCAGGCCATTGTCCAGCGACTGCCAGGCGGTGTATATCCGACCATCGGCTAGGTCGGTTGCCTGTGCCATCGTCATGCCACGACTTTCCGCCACAATCTCCACAAACTGGTTGTAACATTCGTCTGCAATGGACTGCATGATGGCGGCCTGCTCTGGCGTTACCGGTGTGCTGATGCCCAGCATGTCCTTGTTGCGGCCGGCGTGGAAGGTGTTCACGGTGATGCCGTGCTTGTCTAAAAATCGAGAAAAGTCCACGGACTGGCCGGCAATCACGCCGATAGACCCGGCGAGGCAGTTTCTGTTGGCGATGATGTGGTCAGCAGCGCAGGCGATGTAGTAGCCCCCGGAGGCAGCCAGAGGACCAAGGTAGGCCCATACCGGCTTTCCACTAGTTTCTTTGTAGCGCAGCAGCTCCAGGTAGGCCTCGTCGGACTCGTAGACGGTGCCGCCGGGAGAGTCGATGTACAGGAGGATACCCTGGTTGTTGTGGTTCTGGGCCAGTTCCTGTATGGTGGAAAGGAGCCATTCCTGGTTGTAGGTTTCGTTCAGCCGCTGGATGACACCCTCCACATGGATGACTGCGACGGAGCGGCCTGTGAAGGTGGTGGAGGGGAAGCGGGTAAGGTCATGGAGTCCTCCGCTCCCGCTACCCCAGGAAAATTGTATGTCGGGACGGCCGCCTCCCCTTGACGCAAGGCCGGTGACTCCCAAAAGCACCGAGAGGCCGCAGAGCACCAAAAGCACCACGAGGCCCGTCTTCCTGCCCCTCTTCGGTTTGGTGGCCTGCCGCTTGTTTTCCTGCTGGGGTCTTCCTTGTCCAGATGATTCTGGTTGTCCTTGGTTTGAGGCTTGCACCGGTTCGCTTTGGCTGGGATGGGAGCCCCGCTGCGTTTCTGGCTTGGGGGGCTCTTGCTCTTCCCGCTGCCAGTCGGATGAATCTGGAGTCGGGATAAGGATAAAGTCATTCTCCTGTGCATTCTGCTGCGGGTCTTTTTCAAAGTCCATGTCTGCCTCCTAGAATCTGTCGGAAAAGTCAGCTTCCTGCAGGGCTCCGCTGGCAATGGCCTGGGCTTTTAGGAAGCGGTAGGCATTGACGGAGGTAGCCATCTGGTAGGGAACCAGAAAGATGAAGCCGACTCCCACAGTCAGCAGGCAGAGGATGCTCCAGCCGATAAAGCTCAGGTTGAGGAAGAACAGCTCGCCCTTGTATCCCTTTGTCATCACGATGCTGAGCTTCAGGGCCTTTTTGACCGACATGTTTGGATAATCCGCAAGGATATAGTACATCTGGGAATAGGAGAACAATTTCACAATGCCGGGAATGATGAACAGGAGGGTCCACAGGTAAATCCATAGCCAGGCCCATAAGGAGCCCAGGATGCCCTTGTGCCAGAGGTTCATTCCCTCTATGAAGGTGGAGAAGGTGGTGTTGCTCTTGTCGGTGGCCAGCTGAAGAAAGAAATATGCCAAGGCGATTGACACAATGCCTGGTATGATGAACGAGAGTGCAAGGGACAGGAGCAGCACAAGGTCCTCTTCGGTGTCGAGGGACAGGGGAATCTCGGATATACCGAGAACAATCACCGAGACCACCGAGACCAATGCGGCACTTTTCCACCTGCCTGCCAAATCTTGCCGGGCAGCTCTCTTGAATGCTTTTCTGTTGAACATAAATCCTCCATATAAAGAGCAGGGCTTTTGCTTGCGATTGGGGCATTATAGGATACATCAGGATTTTCTTCAACTGTAGGGCGGAGCGCCATGCTTCGGCCTACAGTCCTTGTTGGATGGCAGATATTTCCCTTGAAAAAAACGAGGAATCGTACTATCCTCGAATTATACCATAAGAAAGGAGCTGTGCCATGAGAGGATGCTTTGATTTTACCGTTGACGAGCTAGGGCCCTGCAAGGTCCTGTCTCCCATCCATCTGTCTACCGAGAAATCGGCTTACCGGGCAAAATATGTGCGGGACGGGGAGTTCATCCAGTATGACATCTACCGCAATGTAGGGGAAGATGACCTTGACTGTGCAAAAAATCTCATCCAAAAGGCAGGCCCCAGGGAGCACATCTACTTTAACCCCAAGCATGTGAATGCAGGAATCTGCACCTGCGGCGGTCTCTGTCCCGGCCTGAACGATGTGGTGCGTGCCATCGTCCGCTGCTTGTACAACCGCTACGGAGTCCGCCGTATCCGGGGCATTCGCTTTGGCTTCAAGGGTTTTTTCCCGGACATGGGATTTGATACCCTGGATTTGACTCCCTGGATGGTGGACGACATCCACAAGACGGGCGGTTCCTTTTTGGGGACGAGCCGTGGCGGTGGTGACCGGGTGATAGACATTGTGGATGCCATCGAGGCGCTGAACATGAACATGTTGTTCATCATTGGCGGCGACGGAACTCAGCGTGGTGCACTGGAGGTGGCCCAGGAGATTGAGAGGCGTGGCCTGCGAGTGGCCATCGTGGGCGTTCCCAAGACTGTTGACAATGACCTGGTGTTCATCCAGCGTTCCTTCGGCTTTGACACTGCCGTCCAGAAGGCCACCGAGGCCGTGTCCGCCGCCCACATGGAGGCCCGCTCCCACATTAACGGCATTGGCTTGATTAAGCTGATGGGGCGGGAGTCGGGCTTTATTGCCACAGCCACGGCACTGGCCAGCCACGAGGCTAATTTCTGCCTCATCCCAGAGGTTCCCTTCGACTTGGACGGCCCGGAGGGGCTGCTGGCCAGCTTGGAAAAGCGGATTCGGGAGAGTCACCATGCCGTCATCATTGTGGCAGAGGGGGCGGGGCAGGATCACCTGAACGCCACCAACGAAAAGGACGCTTCCGGCAACAAGAAGCTGGGGGACATCGGTGTCTTCCTGCGGGATGAAATCAACCGGTACTTCAAGGAGAGGGGCATCCACATCAACCTCAAGTACATCGACCCCAGCTACCAGATTCGCTCTGCCCCCGCCGCTCCCACTGACTCCATCTACTGCGAGCGCCTGGGCAACAACGCTGTCCATGCGGCCATGGCGGGAAAGACAAAGATTGTCATCGGCCTTGTCCACGACAAGTACGTGCACCTGCCCATGCGTCTGGTCATCGCTCAGCGCAACACCGTGAATCCGGGTGGCTCGCTGTGGCGTGATGCCATGGATTCCACCGGCCAGCCCGTTCTGATGGTGAATGACAAGGAACGGTTCCACCACGAGCAATAGTATGGAAGAAAAAAAGCAGCCCTGCTGGTAAAGCCTTTTACCGCAGGGCCTTGTTATGCTGAGGGCTCATCGAAGTAGGCACCGAACACCCAGCCGTACTGGTAGCCCTCATGGCCGGTGGATACGGCAATGTAATACCAAGGGGCCTGGTGACCGTCAATCTCTTCTTCATAGGTGGTTCTTGCAAGGGTATATATGACGGTTCCCTTTTTGAACGAGCTGGTGCTCACTTCCCCGTAAGAGAGCTCGTTGTATAGATATATCTTGATGAGGTCTGCGTCGAGGCTGGGGCCTGCCCTGAACCGAACGGTGTCGTTGAAGACGTAGGTGTTTTTGTCCACAATCACGTCCAGTCCTTGAATTCTCGCCTTGTCTCCGCTAGGCTTTTCGCTTCCTTCTGGAAAGAATTTCGTGCCGTTTATTATCAGCTCATGTCCATACTCTACGTTGTCACTGTCAAAATTCAGTACACACTCAATCTCAGAGCCATCCATGGGCACATAGCTGTTCATCCATTTTTCAAGGTTGTAGTCTGACAAGTACACCTTCGCACCCTCTACCCGATATTTTCCTTGTATAGATACCGAGGGCTGGAAGGTGCCAATCTTGAAGACATCATCGGAGTAAAAGACAAGGAGGGCAAACTGGTTGACAGAGGAATCCATCATCCATCTCGTTGAAAGGAGCTTTTCTTTGGAGATGGTGCGGTCGTTCTTGTCATAGGCTATCTCCCGGTATCGCCATGAGTAGCCGTCTCCTCTCCCCTCCCTGTAGTCTGATGCCATCGGGTCATGGGTTTGGTATGTCTCCTCTGGCTGTTCTTCGGTAAGCGGTGCCTCTTGTGCTATGGGTGCTGGAGGCGTGTCGTTTTGTCCAGTATCTTCACCATGAACAGAGGATGGTGGCTTTTTGCTGCATGAGACCACAAGAATCCCAATCAAAGAGAGGCAAAGTAACATTACCAGTCTTTTCATAAGGTACCGCTTTAGAAGAGTGGAAGGGGAGCTTGTGTGCCGGCAGGTCTACAGCTCATAGCGTTCTCCGTACTTGACAATTTCCGTCTGGGAAAAGCCATTGTCCGCCAGAAACTGCATGAAGGAGGCCTGGGCGTCCGGCTCCCCGTGGACCAAAAAGATTTTTTTCAGCCGGGAGGTGTCGATGGAGTTGAGCCAGTCCAAGCATTCCTGGTAGTCGGCGTGGGCGCTGAAGGCGTTGATCTGCTGTACCTCCGCCTGTACCTTGTACCAGTCTCCCATGATGCGAACCTCCTTCTCGCCGTTCTTGAGGCGGCGGCCCAGGGTGTTCTCCGCCATGTAGCCCACCAGCAGCACCTGGTTGTTGGGGTTGCCCACATTGTTTGCCAGATGATGCAGGATGCGGCCCGCCTCGCACATGCCGTCGGCACTGATGATAATCATGGGGCCCTTCTTTTCGTTGAGGGCCTTGGATTCCTCTACGCTTTGGACAAAGGTGAGAGAGTTGAAGCCGAAGGGATTCTTGTGATGGTCCAGGAAGGCCTCGTGGGTATCCTGGTCGTAGCATTCGGGGTGGACGCGGAAGATGCTGGTGGCGTTGGTGGCCATGGGGGAGTCCACGTAGATGGGGATGGGGGGAATCTTCTTCTTGTCCAGCAGCAGATGCAGGTAGTACACCAGCTCCTGTGTCCGCTCAATGGCAAAGGAGGGGATGATGATCTTGCCCTTCTTGTTCACCGCCTTCCGCACGATGCGTACCAGCTCGTCCATGGCGCTTTGCGTGTCCTCGTGGCGGCGGTCTCCGTAGGTGCTTTCCAAAACGATGTAGTCCGGGGCCGGCACGTTGGTGGCGGGGTTTCGGATGATGGGCTTGTCGCAGCGGCCCAAGTCTCCCGTATACAGAATGCGCACCTCGTTGTCTTCGGTGGTGGCCTTTTGGCCCATGATGGTGACGTAGGCGTAGGCGGAACCGAGGATGTGGCCGGCATCAAAGAATTCCAACTGCACGTCCGGGGCAATGTACATCCTGCGGTCATAGGAGAGGGAGACAATCTGGTTGGTGGCGGCCACCACATCGGCCTCGGTGAACAGGGGCTTCCAGGTGAATTTTTCCCCCTTCTTGGCGGCCTGCTTGCGAAGGTACTCCGCGTCGCGGGCCTGGATGCGGGCGCTGTCCATCATGATGAGGTTCGCCAGGTCACGGGTGGCTGGCGTGGCGTAGATGTTGCCCTTGTAGCCGTTCTTGGTCATCAGGGGCAGCAGGCCGCAGTGGTCGTAGTGGCCGTGGGTGATGATCACTGACTCCACCTTGTCCACCGGCACCTCGAAGTTCCGGTTCTTTTCGTCCGCCTCCTTCCGCTTGCCCTGGAAGGCACCGCAGTCTACCATAAAGGCCCTGCCGTCAATCTCGAAAATATGCTTGGAGCCGGTCACTTCCTGGGCCGCTCCCAAAGAATACAGTGTAATTGCCATGTATCCATGATACTCCCTATGGGGAAAAACCGCAAGGGCGAGATTCTGTTTTGGATAAATGGTGAAAAAATTGATGGGGAGTTGCACACAATGAAATGAATTGTGTATAATTGTCCAATGAGGTTTGAGTGATGTATGCACGACAGATTCTGGCTCCACCGGAAAGGCTTGTAAAAAATGGGAAGCCTGTCTTTGGAACCTTTGATGGAATCCCTCCCAGCCTTGACATCCGTGGGGTACGTCGCCCATTCGGTGTCCTGCCCCTGCCTGCATTCATTACCGACCTCCGCATCCGCAGTTCTCTGGTCTACCTGTTCAATACAGACGAATACATTGGCTCCATCACCTTTTTAGACCTGAAGATTGTAGGACACGGGGAGGTGCTGTTCTGGAACAAGCGGACTGGGAGAAAGTATGCCTATCACACGATTACTGGCCCTCGCCGCCGCCTCATTTCCAAGAATACTCGGCACGGCGGATGCGTTTCCTTTGGGAGAAGGCGCTATATCCGCCTTGGCTGGGACTTGGAGAAAGGGATTATGAGCCTGGTCTTCATCTTGAAGGGGGATTCCGCTCGGCCCGACAGCACCGGTGCATTCAGATCGGATTTGGGGAATTCTGCTGTTGGTTCTGTCTCCGCAGTGCTACCTGCACCCACCAGTCGCCGCTGCCAGGCTCTGTGGACGATGGCGGTTCCGCTGGAGGGAAGCATCTCCTTGCAACCAAAGGGACAGGAGCAGGTTTCCAGTAGGCTTGAGGGAAGCGTCCTGTTCAAGAGCGTGCGCTCCTACAACAAGCTGAGGACGAGGAGCAGGGACGCTTGGGGTGTAGGCATGGTGGGCGGCAAGGCAGTGGCATTCAGCATCAGTTCTTCCTCGCTGGATGCGGTAAATCCCGACGCATATAATGAGAACGTGCTGTTTGTGGATGGAGCGCTGACACCCCTGCCGCCAGTTAAAATCACCTTTCCGTTGGGCATTATGGGAAGATGGATAATTCAGGATATGGAGAACATGGTGGACCTGTCCTTTGTTCCTATTTCTGACCACAGCCGTACACTGAGTCTCTTTGTGGTGCGGGCCCAAAAGCATGTGATGTACGGAACATTTGAGGGGATGCTGAGAACCAAAGAGGATGAGGAGATCCACATCAAGGATTTTTCCGGCATCGTAAGAAAGCAATTGATGCGTCTGTAGACGACAGGAGATGAGTAGATATGGATGAGCAGGAAAAAAAGCCGTTGTTCCGGTACGAGCCGGGAGAGCTGGACAAGACACGGAAGAACATCGGCTTCATAGAGGCCGATGAAGCAAAGAAGATGGTGCAGGTGCTCGGAGGAGAGATTGGCCTGGAAAAGTCTGCGCCCGTTGACGAAAAGGCTATCCGCCGGGTCCGTTCCGCCCGGACAAGCCAGGACCTTCGGTCGGGAAGTTCTTCCGGCAGGCGGTCTGGATCCGCCGGCTCCTCCGGGACTGTCATTGTAAAGACGACGACGCCACCCCCTGCCTCCTCCCAGTCTGCCGGGGCCGCACCCGCCCGTCGGGAGGTTTTGCCTCGCCTGGACAGCAAGACCCGTGGCAAGATGGACAGGCTGATGATGATGCCGGAATATGGCATCAAGACGGACTACGGCATCTTCAATTTCCTCAACGGATTCCGCAAGAATGGGCATGACAGCATTGCCGAGCAGTTTGCCTCCGTCACGCTCCAGACCTATGTTTCCCGCCTGAGCGCCTTCCAGAAGAATGTGCGCAAGCTGATTTCCATGGCATCCAAGCCGCTTCAGGAAAAGATTGCCCAGGATGGAGCCCCCCAGTACAAGGTGCTGAAGACCATCAGCAACTGGCCGATTTCTTCTTTGGAGTCCATGTACAAGGAGCTTGCCCGCACACCGAATAATGTGACGGTTCCTGGACTGGTGCCGATAACCCAGCTCATCTACAAGCTGCTGCTGTCCGTGTTCTTTTTGGGGGAGAAGCGGTTCGGGGAGCTGATGAAGAGCGTGTACGGGGAAATTGCCGCAAGTCCCAAGGTGCAGAAGGAGCAGCTGGGGTCCCTGCTGCAGGGCATCTATGGTGACTGGGTGTACATCTATCAGCGCATTCCGCAGGGAATGTATCCCCTGTTGTTGCGGATGTGCAGCAGCGAATTCCTTGAGTTTTCTGACCTGTTCACCAAGGAGTTGAGCAAGGTGTTCAATTTTTCGGGAGTCACCAAGTATGACATCCTGCTGCCGGATAAGACCCGACCAGACGGCAAGCCTGCCTCCGGGGAGGTCGCTGAGGAGCCTGCTGCAGAGGAGGAAAAGGAGGAGTCTCCGAGCGAAGGAGGTCTGGAGGGTGATTTTCCGGGGGCTTCCATGGGGCTCAAGCTGCTTGACAGGATTTTTCCCGGCGCCGGCTGGCTTGAGCTTGACTCATTGCCGGACATGTATCCCTTCTTCCAGCCATTGTACCACTTTCAGGACGGATTCAACCTCATCCCGCCGGAGAATCCCCTTCAGGTTACCATCATCCTTGTAAAGATTATAGAGGATTTGTTTGAGGGATGCCGCTACCTGACATTTGAGGCTGACAAGAGCCAGGGAAGCGGATCTGCCTTTTCCTCCGAATCCTTGTCCACAATCATAAATGAATGGTCGGACTATCGTGAGATTGTGCTGGAAAAGCTCTATCTGCCGAATCTGCGGGACTTTGTGAACAGCCTGTATGCCCAGCGGGACTTTCTCAGGAACCAGTACGGCAAGCGTCTGATGACCAATCTGCACTGGCATGTCTACTATAATTTCCTACCATATATACGGTTCGAGCAGCTTCTGCTGGACAAGCCCTCCAACGAGTCCAAGGTGCGGATTCTGCCTTCCCGCATTTCGGACCTGGTGGACGAGTTGGGCAGGATTACAGCTGCAGCTGATGCCGCCTTGAGCGTGGGGAATGGATTCGGGGAGATTACGAACATTTTTGAGCCGTATAAATTCTCCCTGCCCAATGTGGTTTCCAAGCGGATAAGTGTCCTTCTGGGGGCAGGCAAAAAGCAGGGAACCAGGGCAACCAACCTGAACCTGCTGAAGTACACCTATGCGGTAGCCTCCGTCCTTGACTGGTGGGTCAACTGCAAGACAAGCCCGGCCTATAGAGGGGACAAGGTGCCCGTATGCCGCATATCAGCTGAGGATGACCGCCCGATTTTCTCGGTGGAGGAGCGGGAGGATCAGAACCTTCTCTTTGCCCGGAGTATCAAGGCCATGGCTGCAAAAGGACAGGAAGCAGGTCAAACTCCCACCTCGTAGGGGGGCTTCCCTGTTACTTTTGAGGGCCCTGCTCCAGCTTGGCGGCAAAACGCTCCAGCTTTTTGCCGGAAAGGGGGTTGGGCCTTCCTGCCATAACATCCCGTAGCGCCGCCAGCTCCTCTCCAGAAAAGGAGACCCCCCGCTGGATGTTGTTCTCAAAGGAGGCGATGGTGAGGGGGGCAACCTTCCTGCATATCTCAAGGATGACGGTGGCGTAGTCGCGGATTTCCTTCTGTGCATGGCCGTCTAGTCGTAGTTTCAGGAAGTGCATGAGGTTGTGGAGGTCACACTGCCAGTAGATTTCCGTATATAGGGACAGGGGTAGGTTTATGCGGGCAAGCTCCCGTGCTAGGCCGGAATCCACCAGCTTGGTGTAGGCGGCATAGGCATCCTCCTGTCCCTTGGAGAGCGTAGTTCGTGTACCGTCCACAAATTCTTGGGACACAGCCTCCGTGCTGCGGCCCTGCTTGTTGTTGGTGCTCTGTAGGGCCACATCCTGCTCCGCTGGAAGGTAGAATTCGTTTTGCATCACCGAATAGCGTCCGGAAATTTCGTTGAGGCGGGCCGTCCTGTGGCGCACCCACTGGCGGGCTACAAAGATGGGCAGCTTGATGTGGAAGGTAAGCACCACCTGCTCGAAGGGTGAGGTGTGCTGGTTGCGCAGCAGGTAGTCGATGAGCCCCGCATCCTCCCGCACTGTCTTTGTTCCAGCCCCGTAGGACACCCGTGCCGCTTGCACGATTCTGGCGTCTCCTCCCATGTAGTCAACCAGCCTGACAAAGCCCTTGTCCAGAACAGGAAATTCCTTGTCTAAAATTGCTTCTGCTTCTGGAACTATACAATGTGCCATTTTTTACCTCTTTATTTTAGTGTAGTAAAGTAGTATCACGATATCTTGATATCATAATATCATATATAAGTAAAATTGTCAAGTCTTTTTATGCGATATTAAACTGAAAAGATCTTGAAAAACAAGTTTTTGTAAAAGATATGCTTTTTGCAACTCTTGAAACTTCAACAAGAAGAATAAAACTTCTTAATAACCATGAATTCTTAATTACCGATACTGTTGGATTTGTTAACAAATTACCACATCACTTAGTTGAATCATTTAAATCTACATTAGAAGAAATTACCGAAGCATCTCTAATTGTACATTTAATTGATGCAGCAAGCCCATATGTTGATTGGCAAATTGAAGCTACTATTAATGTTTTAGATAAACTTCATTGTTCTAATATTCCTACTGTTTATGTTTTCAACAAAGTAGACTTAAT
>CALEFI010000069.1 GCA_937876905.1 uncultured Treponema sp. | reverse complement strand
TTCCGGTGTCGGTGGGTGTAGGCGGTGGCACCAGGAGGGATTACTTGTATGACAAGCTTGACCTGCTGCTGGTGGCCATTCTGAATGCCGGCTATGACATCGTACCAGTAAGCACACTGATTCAGGAGTAGGTATGTCTGGAAGCAGTTTTGGTTCTATTTTTACTATCTCCACCTTCGGAGAAAGCCACGGTGCCGGGCTTGGAGTGGTGGTTGACGGCTGCCCTGCAGGAATTCCGTTGGACGAGCTGGTCATCCAAAAAGAGCTGGATCGCCGTCGTCCCGGACAGCACGGCAATGAATTCAACGCTGCCATAACCTCCCGTAAGGAGGCGGACCACTGCCAGATTCTCAGCGGAGTCTTTAATGGCCGCACCACCGGCACTCCCATCGCCATTATGATTCCAAACACCTCTCAGCAGTCCAAGGACTACGCAACCTTGAAGGACACCTACCGGCCCGGCCATGCTGACTTCACCTACAGCCAGAAATATGGCTTCCGAGACCATCGGGGCGGCGGGCGCTCCTCCGGCAGGGAAACTGCGGCACGGGTGGCGGCTGCGGCGGTGGCAAAGGCCTTCCTTGCCAGCCGCTATCCGCTGAGAGAGAGGGAGGAGGGGGAAGGCCATGACGGGGCTCTGCATAGCTCCATATCCGTTACCGCCTTTACCTTGCGGGCGGCAGGCATTTCCTGCCAAAACATCGACCTCTCCGTCATAGAGGAAAATCCCCTGCGGGCGGCCGACGCAAAGGCTGCAAAGGCCATGGCCGAGCGGATAGACCAACTGAGACGGCAGGGAGACAGCGCCGGCGGCATCATCCAATGCCGTGTGACGGGTGTACCAGCAGGTCTTGGGGAGCCTGTCTTTGACAAGCTGGACGCAGAACTGGCCAAGGCTATGCTTTCCATCGGGGCGGTGAAGGGAATTGAGTTTGGTGTGGGCTTTGGCTGCGCCGACCTTACCGGCAGCACCATGAACGACAACATGCATGTCCAAACCAACGAGAACGGCACGGTGGATGTAAGATTTGCCACAAACAATGCCGGGGGCATCCTAGGAGGCATCTCCAACGGCAATGACATCCTGTTCAACCTGGCCATAAAGCCCGTTCCCAGTATTTCCAAGGAGCAGAAGACCGTGGCACTGGACGACGGCATCTACAAGGACACCATCCTCTCCGTCCATGGCCGGCACGACGTGTGCCTGTGCCCCCGCATCGTACCGGTAGTGGAGGCTATGACTTGGCTTACCCTGGCGGACATGAGCCTACGCCAGGAGAGAATGAGATAAGCCCCATCCAAGACTAAAGAGTCTCAAAAAAAACACCCCGAAGCTTGTCGGGGTGTTTTTTTTGAATCAGAGGCAATCCTAGTTCCTCTTGCCGAACAGACGCAGCAGAGCAAGGAAGATGTTGATAAAGTCCAAGTAGAGCTCCAGGGCCATCACCACGGAGGCCTTGGCAAAGATGTCGCTGCCATCGGAGCGCTCGGCAATGGCGTAGGCCTTCTGGGTGTCGTAGGCGGTGAGACCCACAAAGATGCCCACCGTCAGCAGCGAGAGGAGCCAGTCCAGACCGCTGGAACGCAGGAAGATGTTCACCAAACTGGCGATGATGACACCGATGAGGGCCATCATCAGGTAGCGGCCAACGGAACGCAGGTCGGTCTTGGTGACACGGCCGTAGATGCTCATACCAGCGAACATTCCTGCCGAAATCAGGAAAACACTGAAGATGGAGGTGGCTGTGTAGACGATGAAAATTGAGGCCATGGTCACACCGTTCAGGACGGAGTAGGCAATGAACACCAGGCTGGCGGTGGAGACGCTCATAGCGTGGACACGGGCGGTAAAGAAGAAGACCAATGCAAGCTCGGCGATAATCAGACCATAGAACACCATCCGGTTGCCAAAGATGAGCTGCAGGGCGGCAGGACTTGTGGCCACGCCAAAGGCAGTCAGGCCGCTCAATGCCAAGGCCAGAGTCATCCAGGTGTAGACCCCGGACATGAACTTCTTGCGGGCCTCCTCACCGGTCCGCACAATCATTGAATCATTCATATATTCCTCCATAAATGTTTCACTCGTTGTATATAGAAAAGATAACCCAACCACGAACCACCGTCAACTGGCAGCAGCCAACAGAGCCGGCGACTATCCCTGGAACCTCACGATGTAGTTCTTCTTCTTGCCCCGGCGCAGCACGATGACCTCTCCCTCGATGGCCAGCTGGCGGGTGATGGGCTGGCCTTCCTCCGTCACCTTGTCGCCGTTGAGGGTGATGGAGCCTGCCGCAAGGAATTCCC
>CALEFI010000068.1 GCA_937876905.1 uncultured Treponema sp. | reverse complement strand
AGCTCGAAGGGGCTCACCTCCAAGGCATTTGCCAGCCGGGTAAAGGTTTCCGGGGTTCCCCACCGCCTGCCGCTTTCTATGTCGCAGACATAGCTCACCGACAGATCCGCCTTTTCCGCCAGCTTCATCTGGCTGATTCCCCGCAGGCTCCGCAATTCCTTTATGTTATAAGACAATATTTTCTGTAGCTCCGCCGCTTCCATGCTTGCATTCTATACGCAAATAATTGAATTGACACTTTGCTATATGCGGAATATAATTCCGCTATATGCGTACATCAATACGCAGACTTTATGTCGGAGGAAAAGAAAGATGATTTCTATGGAAGACTTGCTCAAGTGGAGTCAGGAAGATGTGAGTCGTTTCAAGGGTATGTGCAAGAGCGACCACCAGATTGTGGGCAATGAGATTTTCATCAAGGATCCCATTACGGGCGAAACCATTCGGAGGAAGGTGACAGAGGCTCAGGCAATGGAGATGAACAAGGACTGCCCGGACTCAGAATGGCTCGAAGACTGGATTCTCAACCTTGACCTGGGAACGTATGGGGACAAGATCAAGCCGGTGCTGCTGAAGCTGCTGCGGGTCACCCAGGTGGTGGGAAATGTGATTCTCAACATCGGGCGGGTCATCCTTGGATGGGTTCTCAAGCTGCTGGACTTTGCCCGAAAGACATTCCCCAATACGGTGACGGGTCTTGTAGTGGGCTTTGTGGTGGGGCTGGCACTCAGCACCATTCCTGTAGTGGGCTGGCTTTTGGGCGGCATCATCGTGCCCCTGACGACGGCAACCGGTGGCCTTCTGGGACTGGTGGCAGACACAAAGAATCTCATCAGCAACGCTGGCTTTGAGGTAGACCTGCGCCAGAGGTTCGCGGGCTTTACCAAGTCCTTTGCCATGGCATGAGCATCGGCGGGCGGCAGGCAGGCTGCCCGCCTTCAGTTACAGGAGGATTGCAATGAAGAAGAAAGAGGCCATCCTTGGAATGGATCTGACCCCAGATATGATTGTGTTGGAGAAGGGCAGGCTCACGCTGTTCTTTGATGAAATTGGCTTTAAAGGCAACTGGTTGATTACCGCATTGGGTCCCACTGTGGGAACTGGCCTTGCCACCCTGGTGGTGCTGCTGGGGGTGAATGTCGCCACCGTATCGGTGGGAGGTATCCTTGGATTCTTTGGCGTCACCGCGTTGTCAGGCCCTTTGTTGGCTCCCTTTATCATTGGGGCAGCCCTTGTTGTTGCCACGTCACTAGGAATTTCAAAGACAAACGCTGACGGCAAGAAAGATGCTGCCACGCCCCTGAGCATCCTGGGCCACACGATAGCCTGCAACTTCTTCCTTCCCGCCTGGACCTTTGTGAGGGAGCGGGGACACACCCTGGACAAAACCCCGGAGGCTCTCCAGAAGAAGCTGCGGAAGAAGATGGAGGACATGGGCTACACCCAGCAGTATCTGGACTTTTTCTGGCGCCACGTGGAACAGGCGGATGGCGCAAATCTGCGTAACGCCGTGTCCCGACTGGCCGAGGTCCGTGAAGCGTTGCAGAAAAAGGTGCCGGGCACCGGAAAGCTCTACAAGAAGGATTTTAAGGAGGAAACGCTCTACAAGAAGGCAGAGGAGCACTGCAATACAATGAACAGCCATTGCTCTCACCTAGGCCACAAAATGGAGAATGAGCAGGCAATAGAGGCTCTGCTACTCCTGCTGGACAAGAAAAAATAGCTGCATCGGGGGGCAGGGGCGGGAAATGGGAAAAAGCCACCAGCAACAGGCGTTCCAGCCCCTGCCCCGCAAGTCCACCCAACTGCCCCCGCCTCCTCGTCCCAATTCCAGCTATGTGCGGAGCTGGTCAAATGCCGCCAGAACCTGACGCATATCCTCGGTGATGATGTCCAGGCACTTTTCCTTCAACAGCTCCGGGATGGGGTACAGGGCCTCCGCCATGCTGCCGGCAATGCAGGTGAGGGTGTCGCAGTCACCACCCAGGCTTACGGCGGTACGGATAACATCCTCAAAGGCGCTGCCCTCCAAAAATGCGGTCATGGCCTCCGGCACCGTTCCCTGGCAGCTCTCATCGAATTTGTAGGTGGGGCGAATCTGGTCGCAGGTGCGGGACAGGTCGTAGTTGAATTCAGATTCCACAAAGGACTTGATTTCATCCTTGGGGCTGCCGTTTCGCGCCATCCAGATGACGCTGGCCACCGATTCCGCTCCCTTGATTCCCTCCGGGTGATTGTGGGTCACCTCCGCAGACCAACGTGCCACCTGCCGGGTGCGCTCCAGGGTGTCAAAGAGCCAGCCTGTGGCGGCAACACGCATGGCGCTGCCATTGCCCCAGCTGTTGTAGGGCTCTGGGTTTTTGCTTCTGAGCCAGCGGGCAAATCCTCTGCCGTAGCCACCTGCGGGAAGGGGATGCCGCTCTCCCCACCGGCGCATGGAGGCAATCATGGACTTTTTCATCTTATCCTCGCCCGCATCGACTCCCGCCTCCAGAATTCCTTGGCAGATTCCAATGGTCATCAGGGAATCGTCGGTAAAGACTGGACTCTCGCAGAACAGCGGAAAGTCCTTTGACCTTGGCCCCTGCTCAAACTCGTAGGGCTCTCCGATGATGTCTCCTAAAATCGCTCCGTACATAGTGCCTCCTGACATTGATTGTGGTGCAGTGCTTTTCTAAATCAGTAGATAGCCTAAATGCGTTTTTTAGTCAATGAACTGCTGGACAGTTTCCTGTGGCAGAGACATGAGGTACAAATCCGAATATCCCAGCATCAAGCTTGAAGCCGAGAAAGCGGTGCCGTCATCCGTTGCGACGTGGTGGCGGAAGACAAGCCCGACTGACTGCATAGGGTCAGCCGGAGCGGGAACATAGTCCCAGACTGTGCCGCAGCATAGTGTGACACCTTGCACCGGCAGTGGAACGGATGCAGTCCCTGGTTTGAAGGCCAGGCGGCATGTTCCCCCACACAAGTCAGCCTGCCGACCAGCCGCCGTCAACCACCATCACCGCACCGTTTACGTAGCTTGACTCATCGCTGGCCAAAAACAGGGCGGCGGAGGCAATGTGCCCGGTAGTTCCCCTTTCGGGAGCGGTTGCCAGCACCTTTTGAATCCTTCCGTAGCCGTTCATATTGGGCGCGCCCATTGCAGCACTGATTTCAGAGTCGATGCCACCAGGAGCGATAGCATTGCAGCGGATGCCGTCAGACTGATACATAAAGGCAGTATTCCTTGTCAGGGACACCAGGGCGGCCTTTGAAGCACAGTATACAGCGCCGGCACAGGTTTTAAAGCTGCCCACAGAGGCCACATTGACAATGACTCCGCCTGCTCCCTGCCCCAAAAACACCTGCACAGCCCTGCGCATGGCAAACAAGGGACCGTTCACATTGACGCTGAAAATACGGCCCACATCCTCTGTCTTCACGTCGCCAATAGGACTCATATCGTCCATGATTCCCGCATTGTTGACCAAGACATCCAGCCTGCCAAAATTGGAGACGGCCACCTCGATGGCCTGGTTGTTGACCTCTTCCACAGACACATCGCCGGTAAAGGGAACAATCTTTCCGGGAGCGCCTGCCAAAGATGCGGCCAGCTCCTCCAAACGCTGGGTGCGCCGCGCCACCGCAACGACCTGGGCCCCCTCATTGACAAAGAGCTCCACAATGGCCTTGCCCATGCCTGACGAGGCACCAGTAACAACAATGGACTTTCCTTCCAGCCGCATAGTACAACCCTCCTTTAATCAATTGAATTTACTGTAGCAGAGCGCCAACCCTGCGTCAAGCCAAGCAGCAGCCCTAGGCCAGGATACCTTTCCAGATTTTAAGCCAATCTTTTGTGGCCGTGGATTCGTTTTCCACCGGCTGTCCATTCCCGTCCACCCTTTTATAATCCGGTAAATCCTGCTATACTCGCCTCATGGAAAAACAGGTTTTACCTTCTGAAAAGAAACCGGGGCAGGCTCTTGAACCCAGCGGCGGCGCAAGTCACCTGCCTTCATCAGACCTCATCATCCGCTCGGAAGGACTTTCCAAGCAGTTCAGCCTTGAGGCGGGCTTTTTCCAAAAGAACAAGCGGACGGTATACGCTGTAAACGACGTAAGCCTGGCAATTCCCCGTGGCGCAACCTATGGCTTGGTGGGGGAATCAGGCTGCGGCAAGACCACCACCGCCCGTCTGCTGGCGAGCATGTACAAGCCCACAGCGGGCTCCATCACCTTCTGGCCACAGACCGAAGAAGGAGCCATTCCGCTCCACCAGCTAGACAAGGGACAGCTGCGGCGCTATCGGGAGCAGGTAAAGTACATCTTCCAGGATCCTGCCCGCTCACTGAATCCCCGCATGACCGTCTTCCAAGTGCTCACTGCTGCCCTCCGCTACTCATCCCTGTGGCGGGGACGGGAGGATGCCTGGCAACGGGCGGAGAAAATCATCCAGGAGGTGGGGCTCACCCCAGCAGACCTCCACCGCCGCCCCTCGGAATTTTCCGGCGGACAGCGGCAGCGAATCTCCATCGCCCGTGGACTCATCATGGAGCCGCCGCTGCTGATTTGTGATGAGGTGGTGTCTGCCCTGGATGTCTCGGTGCAGGGCCAGATTCTGAACCTACTGCAGAGCCTGCGACAGGAACGAAACCTGAGCCTCCTGTTCATAACCCACGACCTGCGGGTGGCTAGCTACTTCTGCGACATCATCGGAGTGATGTACCGGGGAATGCTGGTGGAGGAAGCGCCGGCAGAAAGCCTTTTCCAGACGGCGATCCATCCCTACACCAAGCTGCTCTTTGAGGGAGCCCAGGGAGCATCCGCCACTGCCAATTCAGAGGTAAAGTCGGTGCTGGAGGAGGAGGACGGATGCCCCTTCGCCCATCGCTGCCCGATTGTGCAGGATTGCTGCCTGCACTCGATTCCGTCCATGCAGGAGGTGGCAGAAAGCCACCGCTGCCGCTGCTGGATTGAAGCCTCGCCCGTGCCGGATTGAGGCATCCTGACTCAGAAAAAAAATCACCTGCCAGAATCCATTCCAGCAGGTGATTTCCTCATCCTAAAATTTCTATTTTCAGTCTACCTTAAAACTGGAAATCAGAGATTTTACCTCCCCCACCAAGGCCACATTTTCCTGCGACTGGCCGGAAGCCTCCTGAGCAAAGGTGGACATCTGGGAAAGCTGCTGAGAAGTCCTGCTTCCGCTGGAAAGAATGTCCTGCGAGTAATTGCGCAGCTGGGAAACCTGTTCTGCAACGGAGGCTGCCTCATGCTTCATCTGCTGGGATGACTCCGAGAGGGCCGCCGCCACGGAATTCAAAACCCGCATCATGTCCATAATGTCCTGAGCACCACGGTTCTGCTCCTCCATGCCAGCACGCACCTCCTGCAGGGAATGGTCCAGGGTGGTAATCTTGTCCCCCAGCTGGCTAAAGGCGTGGGAGCTTCCCCTAGAGGCATCCACAATGCCATGGACCGCATCCTGGATGTCGGTAATCAAGGTCATAATCGCCTTGGTCTGCTCAGAGGAGGTTTCCGCCAAGGCCCGAATTTCGTCAGCTACAACGGAAAAGCCCTTTCCCGCATCCCCGGCATGGGCTGCCTCGATGGCAGCATTCATAGCCAAAAGGTTTGTCTGCTCTGCGATGTGGGAAATCACCTCGTTCGCCTCGGCCAAGCCAACCGCCTGCCGCTGGATAATGTCTATCTTTGCCGCCACATCGTCCTGCTTTTCCTTGCCACGTGCCGTCTCAGCCACAATCTCAGTGTACTCCTTGGAAATGCGGCCAATGCTATTGTCCACGGAGGATATGTTGGCGGTAATCTCCTCCACCGCCCCGGAAGACTGGATGACGGCAGAAATCTGCTGGTCAATCTTGTCATCCAGCTGGATGACCGCATTGTTCACCTGCTCAATCCCATGGTTTACCGACTCGGTAAGACTGTTCTGATTTTCCGCCTTGGTAAAAATCTCCCGGACAGCACGGTCAGCATCCTCAATGAGCTCCAGAGTGTCCTTGTTCTGGTCAGACAGGCGGGAGCTGTTCTCTGTCAGCGACGAAAGGGACCCTAGGATATTCTTGACCATTTCCTGTAGCTGCCCCATCATCTGGTTGCAGGCATCCGCCAATCCGTCCAGCTCGCTGGAGCCCCGCACTGGCAGGCGGGCAGAAAGGTCCCTGGCACCACCGGCCAGATTCTCCATGGCGGAGGTAACGCCAGCCATACGGCGGAAAAAATGCATGATGTAGAGCAGCATTCCAAGCACCCCCACAAGGCCCATTCCCAAGGCCAGCAGGCCGAGGGTAAGATATATCTTGTTCAGGTTGTCCGCCAAATCCGTCACATCATAGTCGCAGGCCAGAAAGCCGATTGACTTGCCGCTCTTGTCCACCAGGGGAAAGTACACGCTGGTGTTCCAGCCCCAGATGTCATAGTAGCCCATGTCGGAGGTAATCATCTTCTGCTCCCTCATGCAAATCAGAGGATACTCGCCGTAGCTGGAAATGTCCTCCACATCGCCGATGTGGGAGTAGTCCTCGGTGGGAACAAGCCTGCCGTCAACGAGCTCGGCACTGCCGTCAAGCACATACATGAAGTCATTCTTTGTGCCGGGAACGGGAATCATGGCATAGATGTAGTTACAGCCGTGGGTTACCCGCACGTCCCAGAGGGCACCGCAGGTTTCGATGTAATAGGGGTCATTTTCATCAAGCGTAACGGAAAGCTCGGCAATCCTCTCCACATCCATGTATTCGGATGCCTGGTTCATGGCGATGTGAGACCGCTCGTGGAACACGTCCATGGCGTTCTGCTCTATCATCCTGATGGACACCAGGGTGATGACCAGGGCGACGGCAAAAATCAAGCCCACAACCGCAAGCGTGAACTTGAATTTATATGATGAAAGGAATTTCATAAACCACCTGCCTAAAAAGAATTCACGTTGTCCATCGTATCACAAAGTCAGAAAATTGCCAATTAAAAAGCACAATTTTCTCAATTTCTTTGGAAATTTCGATAGTGGCGCTATGATTTTAGGGCGCAGTGAATCTCCAGTTTGATAAGCCCACAAAACAAGCCAAGATGCTGCTTCGCCGATAAATAGGCGTAAAACTTGACTTTATGGTGAAGATAAACCATAATGCAGGAATGTACGAAGACTTGGATCCAGAAATTGCGGCATTGTTGGCCCAAGAAACGGCGACACCCACCGTAACCCCTTACGAAGAATACATAACCGAATCAGAAATGCCCGCCGATGACGGGCACGACGAGCATGGTGCGCACGAAGTTGACTTGAGTGTCAGGGAATTCAAGCCAATCACAGAATTCTTCTCATCTACCCCCTCGGATATCTTTGACGACCCGACGTATTACAAGACAGCCCTCACCGGGGAAAATCCTGCGGCCCAGGGGCTGCACACCCTCCTCACCAAGTACCTGACCTGCCAGGATCCCAAGGATCGCACGGTCTATCGGCAGCAGATGGTAGGCAAGTACTGGGAATTCATCCGCTCCATGGCTCCAAAAATGGGCAACCCGAACCTTCCCAAGTCAAAGAGGATGCTGATGCGGTTCGGTGTGGTGCTGCCCTCCCTTTTCACAGACCAGCAGAAGGAGTTGTTTTCATCCGTATTCTTTGAGAACAACACAGGGGAGCCGGTATACTATCTTGACGAGTGGTTCCAGGAGATTTCCTCCGGCAGGATAAACATCTCCACCACCGACGAGGCCCGTCCCGCCCGTAGAAGCAATCCGGCAGAGGAGACCGCCCATCTGATGCAGCTGAAAAGCAAGAATTCCGGCAAGCTGCAAAATTCAGAGAACCTGCTTACCTCAAAGGAAAGCCAGCGCGCCATGGTGGAGGCTGAGCTCACCTCGCGGGTGGAGCAGATTTGCCACCATGAAACGCTGATTGGACTGGGAAACCACAGGGCCCCCTACACCGACATCCAGAAGCGACTGTTCTCCGAGATTACCGAGCGCTTGCGGCTCCTCTCAAAAATCGACAAGGAAATCCGTGGCTACCTTGCAGAATTCCAAGATGCAAAGGATATTTCTGATTCGCTAGACGTCAAAATCAGCAGCGGCCCCACAAACATCGAAGTCAACACCTCCGAAATCAACACCGAGGTGGACACTCTGCGGCAGATGGCAAAGATGACCGTCGGGCGGCAAGGAAACCACTTCCCCATCTTTACCAGGGAGTACTACCACTGCACCCCAAAGGGAACTGGCTTCCGGGAAAACGTCATAAGCACCATGGCCTGGATTGAGTCCGTGGATCCGGGGGTTTTCTGCCGCATCCACAAGAATGTCTCCAACCGGATCGTCCCCTTTGTAATCCTGCTTCCCACCTATGGCGACACCGGCTTCTGCTGGGAGCCATTTGACCGCTACAACCGCATCACCAGCCGTGGCCGCATTGCCATCCCCATGTATCCAAAGGACTTGAAGATTGCATTGCTGACGGCGGTGGCAGACCTGCGCTGGCAGGTGGCCAAGGAGAAGGCATCCTACTACTGGATGGAGGAGGGGCTCACCGGCCAGTACTACCAGTGGATTGTCGCCCAAAAATTCAAGGGCGATGTGAAGGACTTCTTCATTGACGACTATGTGCTGTGGATGACCAAGGAGAGCGAGGGTGTCCAAAAGCTGGACAAGGAGGTTCGTGGAATCTTCTGGCGCCACATGCCATTCGCCCAGGACGTAAAGGAAAAGCTCAAGACACGGAGCCTTGTCTATCAGGAGCTCTTCCAGCGAGACTTGAACAGGGCAATGTCCGACGGCTATTGATTTGTGGGGGAGCCGCATTCCCCGGTGCTTGTTGCAACATCGGGAGAGTCTGGCCGACCTTCCAAGAAAAAAGGTGCAGGAAAACCTGCACCTTTTTTTCACTCCAATCTGTTAGCCCTGCTGGGAAGCGCCAGCCTTGTGACCCCTTCCCTCCCGCAGCATAGCCCGGATAAAGCTGATTATCAGCAAAAAGCCACAAATCAGCACAGCTGCATCCGCCACATTGAAGGTGGGCCAGCGATCCAAACCGAATAGGCCGTAAAACTTCACGTCGATAAAGTCCACCACCCCTTCCGGACGGAAAAAGCGGTCGTAAATGTTCCCAAGTCCGCCTCCCACAATGCCTGCCACGGCCCAGCGCTGGAAGGGGGTAAATTCCTCGTTCCGAAAGTAAACCACCAGCACCACCCCCAGCACAATCAAGGGGGCCACCGCAAACAGGATGCCCCGCAGATTGTCCGGCAGATTGTTCCCCATGCTAAAGGCAATGCCAGGATTGTACACGTGGATTATCCGCAGAAAATCACCAAAAAATGAAAAGCCAATGGTATACGGCGGAATGCTTTTCACAATCAAAATCTTGGTCAGCTGGTCAAGGAAAAACACCAAAACCGTCAGTGTCAGCGGCAGCAGCTTCCATTTTAGGGAGGTTCTCCCCACAGCCTCCTCCCCTTCCGTGGAATCAACAATATCACTCATCGTCACCCCTCCTCAAAGACCCGTCGGCACCTGAATGAACACTGTCTCCAGCCCCTTCTCCCTAGCAAGCTTTTCCATCACCAGGGAGACTCCTACCGTTTCCGTCTGATAGTGGCCCCCCGCTATGACAGTGATTCCCGCCTCCAACGCCTGGTGGTACTGCTCGTGGCCAATTTCCCCAGTCACAAAGGCATCGTAGCCCTGGTCTATAGCCTGTCCCAGCTCCTTGGCGGCACCACCGGAGACAATGGCCACCCTCTGTATGTACTCAGGACCGAAGGGCAGAATATGCAGGGGCTGCTCTCCCGCAGAAAAAAGCTTTTGGGAAACTGACTCCACCGTCATTGCTGTGGGCAGGGTTCCGCCCACTCCGATAGTCATACCATGCCAGCTGCCGAAGGGCTGCAGGTCCTGTAGCTCCAGCCGCCTGGCCAGGCCATAGTTGTTTCCCACCAACTCATTGGCATCCAGTGGAATGTGGCAGGCGTAGAGGGCCATGTCATTGTCAAGCAACTGCCGAATCCGCTTGTAGTGGCTGCCGGTTATGGTCTGGCACTGACCCCAGAAAAAGCCGTGGTGCACAAAGAGCAGCTGCGCTCCGGCACTGGCGGCACGCTGTATCGTCTCCTGGCAAGCATCCACCGCAAAGGCCACCTTGCCTATTTCCCGTCCCGATGGATCTTGATTTTCCACCTGAATACCGTTGCGGGAAGGATCTGACGAATAGGCATCCATGTCTAAAAAACTCCTAAAATACTCGTCAAGCTGCTGTAATGTCATACAATTCTCCCTCAATTATAATACTGGAGGTGGCCTGGTTGCCCCAGCCACAGCGGTACCTTCCTGCGAAAAGGAGTCTCCTTCTGGGAAGGGCTCTCCTTCCAAGGAAGGCTCCACCGAGGATTCCTTGTCCGCAAAAAGAATCTCCTCAAAGGCACCATGGGACTGCTGGGCAGCCGCAATGGAATGGGAGCGGGAAAAATCCCTGCTTTCCATGAGCCCTGTCCCGCAAACCAGGTAGTTCAGCCAGGGAGCAGTCTCGCCCACAGGACCAAATCCATCCGGCCAGTAGCTCAACACGCCTGTCTCCTCCGCCGATCCGCCTATCGCATGTCCGCCTGCAACAAAGTCATGCAAAAGCAAGGCAGCCTTCATCCCATCCCCCGTGTAGCCATCGCCCAGGAAAAACACAACCCTGTCCTCCATGGCTCCCTTTCCCCCCAGGCATTCTATGAGGGCCCCATATTGGAAGGAGGACTCCCTGACCCAGGTGTCCACCTCCTTTTGGAATTCCTGCGGGGAAAAAATAGCTTTCAGCCTGGATGCGAATGAGCCTGGAATGTCCTGATTAAAATCCGCCACCACCACCTCGTATCCCAGGGCAGCCAGCTCCGCAGCAACAGGCCGCACACGGTCAGCAGTGGTACGGCGGTCAGTTATCCATAAAACCAAGGGCAAGTCGGCAGCAGCAGTCTCCGTACCATCGGCAATACTCTTGCCCGGCTCCGTCCACGGGCCGGTGTCAGACTTAGGCTTGAACTGCTGCAGCAGCACATCCACTGGGGCAAAGACTCCCTCCCTGAGCCGCAGGCCGGAATGGTGGGAGCCGGTCAAGGCAAGGGTACGCTCCGCCACCTGCACAGTGGGGGGGACGGGGACAGGACGAAAAATTACAACCGAGGCCCCCAGCACCAAAATCAGGAGAATGTTGGCCACAGAGCACAACCACAGCAGGGGGCTAAAGCTGTCCACATACAGCTTGTTGCAAAAGCGCCAGATTCCAAGTCCATTCTCCAGCAGGACGACAAGGGCCAGAATAAAAATAGCTCCATTGAGAAGGGTAATGCCCCAGGCAAAAAAAACCAAGGCACTCACTACAAAGGCTACCGGAGACAGGAGCACCACCGCATCCCGCTGCCCTCTGGCCACAAAGAAGAGCCTAGCATTGACAGCCAGGAGCAGGCTGAGGATCAACAGCTCAATCACCATAGAATCCGTCATGGCCCCTATCATAAAATAAATTGGAAAGTAGCACAACCTGTATTTACCACCAGTTTTATTTATGGTATCCTCAATGGACGCTGGCAGTGCCATTTGGAGAGGAATAAGTGGAAGACTACTTGTCGGAGCAGGAGTTGCAGTTCCTGAATCCTGCATTCATCCAGAAGCTCATTGAAGCAAAGGAGCCCATTTCTGTAACCACCTATCGCCTGACCCCTGAGATAAGGCAGTATCTCAGGAAGGTAGCCTCCCTCTTTCTCCATGAGGTCCATCAAGAAGCCATGGAGGAATACCTCACCTTTTGCATTGCGGAGCTGATAGACAACAGCCAGAAGGCCAACGCCAAGCGAATCTACTTCAGAGAGCGCAACCTGGACATCTTTTCTCCCGACGATTACTGCGTCGGCATGGAGACCTTCAAATCCCACCTCCTGTCCAACCAGCACCATTACCAGGGCCTCCAGGAGGAGCAGGGGCTGAGCATCACCATGAGTCTCGGTGTGCAGGACCAGGCAATATATCTGGAGGTGCGGAACAACAGCAAGCTCACCGTCTTTGAGTACAAGCGCATCCACGACAGAATCATGCGGGCCTTGCAATCCAAGAGTCCCACCCAGATTCTTTCCCACATTGACGAGAGCGAGGGAGCCGGACTGGGCTTTATCAGCATCACCTACATGCTGAGCAAGCTGGGGATTACCGAGGAAAGCATCGAAATCATCGCTCAGGATGACGACACCATCATCAGAATCCGGCTGCCCGAAAATAGGGAGGAACAGCACATTGCCTTCATATCCAAGGAAATAGCCGATGCAATCCAGAACATTCCCCAGCTGCCGGAAAACATAGGAAAAATCACCAGGCTGCTGGACAATCCCGCCTCGGAAATAGGGGAAATTGTCTCCCTCATCCAGCAGGACGTAACCCTTTCCACAGACTTGCTAAAACTGGCAAACAGTGCCTCCTTCAGGATGACCAAGGCCCCCACTAACATAGAGGACTCGGTAAAAATGGTAGGCTTGCGGGGGGTAAGCAACCTCATCTATGCCGTCGGCAGCCTCCAAAACCTTAGCCCCGTCACCAAGGACAAGAGGAGCCTGTGGCGACACTCCTTCAGGGTAGGAACCTGTTCCCTGGCCCTGGCCCACAAGTTCTATAGCACCGACAATCAGGTTGTTGCGGACGCCTACGTCTGCGGCCTGCTCCACGACATCGGAAAGATTCTCTTTGAAGCCGCCCATCCTGAGACATTGCAGGCCCTGGCCGCCCTCTGCGCCAAAAAGGGGATTCCGTCCAGAGTCTTCGAGAAGATTGTGGCGGGAGCAAACCATGCCGAAATCGGTGCGCTCATCACCCAAAAATGGAATTTTCCAGAGGTCATCACTGCGGCAATCAAATTCCACCATAGCCCGGCGGCGGCTCCGCCTCAATATAGAAAGATTGTTGACATTGTGTACCTTGCCAATGCCCTCTTCCATTATCAGGAGGGAAGTCTCAGCTATGCACAGCTGAACTCCAGCACCCTAGACAACCTTGGCATTGCAAGGGAGGGGCAGATTCAAGCACTTTTAAAAGAGCTTGTCGGATGATAGGGCAATTTTGCCCCTGCTAGTTCAAGGATGCCACCCAAGCCTGCATCAGGATTCCCAAGGCAACCCCCACATTCAAGGAAGCCTTCATCCCCTTCATGGGAATGGTAACACGGCCATATCCTGCTCGCTCCAAGGCGGCAGGACTCACCCCAAGCTCCTCTGAGCCGACGATGACAATCCCCTCCCTGGGAAAGGCAAAGTCCTGTATCGGCGTGCCCCCCGTCTCCAGCACAAAGACCGGCAGGCTCCGAGGCAAATCCTCCAATGACAGCCGCCGCCACTCCAGCACCTCAATGCATCCCATGGCAGACCGAACAGCCCTCGGATGGGACGGGTCGCAGCAGCCAGGCGACAGGAAGACTCCCTGCGCGCCCATGGCCTCCGCTGTCCTAAAGATGGAGCCCAGATTGAACGGCGAGCGGATATCCTCGGCATAGACGTAGAGATTGGGATAAAAATCACGGGTGGTGGGAAGAACACTGCGATGGGGTGCTATAATCAAATCCCACTCGGCGGGAAGGGCTCCGATGATGGCAAGGAGGGCATTGCGGGCGCAGTTGCATACCCGGCGCTCATCAAGGGGAGTGACGGACAGCAGCGAGCGCAGGTCGGCGGCGGCAGCCACAGGCAACTGCGGATCCTCCAGCACAATGGCAGCAAGCCTTGCCACATACTCTGAGCGGGACATGGAGGGAAAGCGGTAGCCACAGCCTGCCTCAGCAATGCCTGCAATGTCACGCTCCAGCGCCCCAAAGCATAGGGCCAGCTTCCGCCGCTTTTGGCCGCCCCGCAGATGACTCAGCTTGTCGGGAGCAATCATGGGATGAGGGCTTAAAAGGCGGTCTTCATCAGCTCGAAGAAGTCTTCCGAACCCATGGAGCGGGGCATTCCGTTGACCATCTCCAGCTGGCTTACATCCTCTGCGGCGATGGCAAACTGCTCCATAGTCAAGGACAGGTCCTTGAGGTGGCTCGGCAATCTGGCAAGGGCAATCAAGTTGCGAATCTTTCCTGCCAGCAGGCTTACCATGCGGTCATCATCAGCAGCGTCCCCCTCAATGCCCATAAGCTGGGCCACACGGACAACCCTATCCTTCTTGAACTTAGCCACATCCTCCAGCACATAGGGCAAGAGGATGGAGGCCGTCAGAGGACGAGGAACCTTGTAGCGGGCGCTCACCGCCAGTCCTGCAAGGGCCGCCGGACCCACCGAACTGGAGGCCACAGCCAAAGATGCAAGGCAGCCCCCCTGGGCCAGCAGGGTTTCCGGCTCGGCAGACGGACGGGACCCCTCCGATGGATTTAGATACCAGCCCAGCAGCTCCATAGCCCTTTCTGCAAACATGTCGGAAAAGAAGTTGGCCCTTTGCGAAAGGTAGGCCTCCACTGCAATGCCCAAGGTTTCCAAGGTTATGGAGCCTGTCTGGTCGGCAGATAGGGACAGGTGGAGATTCGGGTCAAAGGCAGCCAGCTTGCATAGGGCATTCTGAACCTTCATCACCTTCAGCTGGCGGCTGCGGGCATCCACAACCGGAACCACGTCGGTAAACAGGAAGTGGCTTCTAATGGTGGAGGGAACTGCTATTAGGGGAAGAGACTCCGTGGAAGGGGACTCTCCATCCAAAAAACTGTAAATTTCTTGCTTCTCGTGGAACAAGGCGCAGACGGATCGGGCAACCCCCTGGACAGAGGAGCCTCCCACGGCAATCACTCCCTGGGCACGGGCATCACGGGCCAGCCCCAAGGCGTGCCTGACTGTCTCGGAGTCGGAGGACGGGTCAATCTCGTCAAAGACAAAGTAGTCTACGTTGCGGGTGGAAAGGGACTCAAAGATAGTGTCGGCCTTCTGGACCCGTTTCAAGCCGGGATCCACAATCACCATAAACCGCTCCCCCCATTCCTTGGCGTATAAGCCAAGCCGGGACGAAATGAGAGAACCCAACACAATATTGGGAGCTGCCCTAAACAGTAAGTCAGCCATACAAGCTCCTTGTCAGCACATATAAAAAGGACTGTCCCGGAAGCACACTCCACCTCCAGAACAGTCCTCTCCTGCATCCCTCATAACCGGGACTACACTCCAAAATAAGACGCCATGATATTGTCTACTGTGGAGTCAATGACGGCATCACTCAAATACATTGGATCCTGAATCTTGACCCGAATCTGCTCCACCAAGTCCATGCGGACATCCGGTGTCTCGGCCGCAATCTCCGACAGATAATGAGCCTCGGCCAGCTGCTGGGCCTCAGTGGACACGGAAATGGAATCCGAGCCCAATGAAACGGAGGACCTTGCAGAGACACGCTGGGAACCCTGCACATTGTTCAGAGGATTAATTCCTCCAAGCTTATCAATAATCACTTTGACCTGCCTCTACCGATTCATCGGTATTTTCATCTAGAAATTGGACAGTCTTACTGCCCGAAACAAACACAGCAAATTCTCCCAGTATTTTGCTGCGTCCGGCAAAGCTCTCAAGAACTTCCGCCGCGGTCCCCTCCACGATTTCTTCGTGCAACTTCGTAAGCTCTCGGCCCACGACAATGCGACGCTCACAATGAATATCGGCAATGTCCGCCAAAAGTTTAACGATTCTGAAGGGCGATTCGTACAAAACGAATGCAAATCCCGTGGCCATCAACTCCCGCAGGCGGGAACGGCGGCGGCCAGGCTTTGGCGAGAGGAAACCCTCAAAAAGAAGGGTCTTTCCGCCGGAGCCGGCCACACTGGCCAAGGACACAAAGGCACAGGCACCTGGGATGGGCACAATCTCATGCCCTGCGGCACGAACCACATCCACCAACACGGCACCGGGATCGCTGATTCCCGGAGTACCCGCATCGCTGGCGTATGCCACCACCTGCCCCTCGTCCAGCAGGCACACAACCTTTTGGGCAGCCGCCCGCTCATTCTGTGCCCGGCACGAAATCAGGGGCTTCTGTATCTCAAAATGGCTCAGCAGCTGCAGAGTGTGCCGGGTATCCTCACAAGCGATGACGTCCACAGACCTAAATGTTTCCAAAGCCCTGTAGGTGATGTCGCCAAGGTTGCCTATGGGGGTACCCACTACATATAGAGTTGACACCCTATAATTTTACCATAAAACAATGATTGATACAAGAAAAATAGACTTTTGCACTATATTCTGAAAGATTTTATACCGATTTAAGACAGGAGGATGTCCATGAACAGCCCATTCCGCATCACAGTGGAAGATATTTTTGAAATCCAAGGCCGACATCAGGTGATCACCGGCAGAGCAAACGCCCATAGCTACCGAGGGAGACTCCAGTGTGACAATGTCATCATCAGCGTCATTAGCTATACTATGTTTCCCCCCAGCACCGACGATAGGGTTGACCTGTTGATAGAAGGGCTTCCTCTAACCCAAGGGGATATTGGAAAAACCTTCACGGAATTCCGTGGAAGCCTAACAGCTCCATTGTAGCCTTACGCTACCCTGCCCCATTCAGGTGGAGGATGCAATTCTTGCGATGCGGTTCCTTTGTTGTGATTCCCCGTTCCGCACGATTGCACGAATCCCCAAAACGTGGCATTATGGAAGGCATGAACATCTTGCTGCAAATCGGGCTTGTAGTCGGCATCTGCCTTACAGGGGAATGCATTTCCGCCGCATTGCCCTTTATCCTGCCAGGAAACATCATCAGCATGATGCTGGTTCTCATCCTTCTGCTGGTAAAGCTTCTCAAGATTGACCGCATCCGGCAAACGGCACAGTTCCTGCGACAGAACATGGCCTTTTTTCTGGTGCCCTCCAGTGTCAGCATCATCCAGAACCTGGGCCTGCTGGGGAAAATTCTGGTCCCCCTGCTGGTCGTCTGTATGGTGTCCACCATCCTCACCTTCCTCACCACCTCCCTGGCGGTGAGTCTCACCATCCGGCTCATCCAAAAAAACAAGGGAAAGGCTGGTGATTCTACAGGAAAAAGCCATGAGTGAAACCCTCTCCACCCTGTACCGAACCCTTATCAGCTCGCCCTTCTTCGGCTTGAGCCTTTCCCTGTTCACCTTTCAGATTGGCATCGCTATCAACCGAAGATGGAAGCATCCTGCAACAAATCCGCTGCTCATATCCATCATCCTGTGCTGCCTCTTCCTAGGACTCACCGGCATCCCCTACGAAGACTACTACAAGGGCGGCTCCATCATAACAGCCTTTTTAGGACCGGCAACGGCGG
>CALEFI010000067.1 GCA_937876905.1 uncultured Treponema sp. | reverse complement strand
CGGGCTCAGAACTCTCAATATGTCCATTATTGCTCCGGTCCCGGCCTTTGTCAATAGATTGGGGAGGGGATAGCCCTTTTGCAATTGGCTCAATCCCGCTATACTGCCTCCATGGAAAATACCCAATCGAGTGAAGATGAGCGCATCATCGGCCTGGAGATGAAGATTTCTTATCTGGAGGATTTTGTCCGGCAGCTACAGGAGGTGGTGCTGGAGCAGGGTGCTGGTCTGGAGCGGCTGGTGGCAGAAAATCGTCACATCAAGACAAGGCTGGCTGACTTGGCAGGTCAGCTGGAAGGCGACATCCCCAACCGCAGGCCGCCCCATTATTAGTAAATTGTGTTCAGAGTGCAGGAATTCTTCTTTACGAAAGGGACGCAAATAGTTAGAATGGTTGCATTCTATCTTGGAGGATTTTTATGAGGAAGGTACAATTTGCTCTTTTGGTACTGACGGCTACCCTGCTGTTCTTTGGATGCCAAAAGAAGGAGGGCTCCGCTGTTGCCGACGCTTCGGCTGGCACTGCATCGGCGGAATATCACATTGGCGTTGTGACAGGAACGGTGTCCCAGTCCGAGGATGACCTGCGTGGTGCCGAGGAGCTTATCAAGCGGTACGGAAAGGTGGCTGACGGTGGAATTATCCAGCACATCACCTATCCCGATGACTTTATGTCCCAGCAGGAAACCACCATCTCCCAGATTGTGGCCCTAGCGGATGATCCCTTGATGAAGGCAATCATCGTAAACCAGGGAGTTCCCGGAACGGCGGAGGCTTTTAAGCGGGTAAAGGAAAAGCGTCCCGACATCCTCTGCTTTACGGGAGAGGCCCACGAGGATCCGCTGGTCATTCAGGCTGCTGCCGACCTAGCTGTTAATGCGGACTTCATTTCTCGTGGCTACACCATCGTGTGGGCTGCCAAGGAGATGGGAGCCAGCAAGTTTGTCCACATCTCGTTCCCCCGCCACATGTCCTACGAGTCATTGGGTCTGCGCCGTCAGATTATGGAAGAGGCCTGCAAGGATCTCGGTCTGGAGTTCATTTTTGAGACGGCTCCCGACCCCACCAGTGATGTGGGTGTTGCTGGTGCCCAGCAGTTTATCCTGGAGAAGGTTCCCCAGTGGGTTGAAAAATACGGAAGTGAAACCGCTTTCTTCTGCACCAATGATGCCCACACCGAGCCGCTGCTAAAGCAGCTTGCTGAGTATGGCGGAATGTTCGTGGAGGCGGATCTCCCTTCTCCTCTGATGGGTTATCCCGGTGCATTCGGCATTGATTTGACAGCGGAGGCCGGAAATTTCCCCGCAATTCTCAGCAAGGTGGAGTCCACCGTGGTGGAAAAGGCTGGACCAGGCCGCTTTGGTACCTGGGCTTATTCATACGGCTTTACCGCCTCAGCTGGACTTGGTGAGTATGCCAAGCGCATCCTGGATGGCACTGCCCAGCTGAACAACATGGCCGACCTCTACGCCGCTCTGGGGGAATTCACTCCGGGGGCAAAGTGGAATGGTAGTGGCTATGTGGATGCCAGCACCGGTGTCCGGTCCAAGAATCATACGCTCATCTACATGGACACCTACATTCTGGGGCAGGGCTACTTGTCCACCACTTCACTGGAAGTCCCCGAAAAGTATTACAACATCAAATTCAATCAATAATATAGAAATGAACCTGTCCTCTTTCCGGCGGCTCGACGAGGAGTGCTGGAGGGGAGGGCAGGTTCATTTTACTCATCAGGAATTATCGTGGATAAGGCAAGACCTCTGTTGGAGTTAAAGAACATTACCAAGGACTTTTCCGGGACCCGTGTGCTGGAGGATGTCAGTTTTTCAGTGGATGCCGGCGAGATTGTGGGGCTCGTTGGTGAGAACGGTGCGGGAAAGACTACTTTGATGAGCATCCTGTTTGGAATGCCCGTTATTGGCGAGACAGGCGGCTATGGTGGAACCATCCTCATCGATGGCAAGCCGGTGCAATTTTCCTCGCCCTTTGCGGCTCTGGATGCAGGAATCGGCATGGTACACCAGGAATTCTCCCTCATTCCGGGCTTTACTACCACCGAGAATATCATGCTGAACTGTGAGATTACTCGTCCGTCCCTCCTTGAAGCCGTGTTTGGTTCTCGTATGAGGACGCTGGATCGTCCGGCAATGAAAGAGACAGCCCAGAGTGCCATAGGCAGGCTGGGGCTTTCCATCGACAGCGATATGCTCGTGTCCGAGATGCCGGTGGGCTATAAGCAGTTTACCGAAATTGCTAGGGAAATCAGCCGGGAGAGTGTCCGCCTGCTGGTTTTGGATGAGCCCACTGCGGTACTGACAGAGACCGAAGCAGAGATTTTGCTGGATTCCTTGAGGAAGCTGTCCCAGGACGGTATTTCCGTAGTTTTTATCTCCCATCGCCTGCATGAAGTGATGGACCTTTGCCATCGGGTTATTACCCTGCGGGATGGGCGGGCAATCCGGGATGTGCTGATTCAGGATACAAATATAGAACAGATAGCGGCCTCTTTGGTGGGGAGGGAGGTTTCCCAGAGTTCTAGCAGTGGCATGCGCTCGCTGCCCTCTCCTATTGTGCTGGAGGTGGAGCATCTTCAGGTGGACATGCCGGGAGAGACCGTGCGTGATGTCTGTTTTTCTGTTAGGGAGGGGGAGATTTTTGGCATCGGCGGCCTGGCCGGACAGGGTAAGCTTGGGGTGTCGAATGGAATCATGGGTCTGTATCCTGCCGCTGGTTCTGTCGTCTTTAAGGGCAGGCCGCTTACCCTCAACAGTCCCCGCCATGCTCTGAATGCAGGCATGGCCTTTGTGTCAGAGGACCGGCGGGGTGTGGGACTTTTACTGGATGAGTCACTGGAGTGGAACATGACCTTTACTGCCATGCAGACAAAAAATCAATTTTTGCATAGCTTTTTGGGCGGTTTAATTAGATTGCGCAATGAAAGGGCTATGGAAGAGCTGGCAAAAAAATATATCGACATGCTTGCCATCAAGTGTACGGGGCCAAAGCAGCGGGCACGGGAGCTTTCTGGAGGAAACCAGCAGAAGGTGTGCCTTGCAAAAGCCTTTTGTCTGGAGCCTGAGCTGCTCTTCGTTTCCGAGCCAACCCGTGGCATCGACGTGGGTGCAAAGGAAATAGTGCTGGACGTGCTGCGAAAATACAACCGGGAGCAGGGAATTACCATTGTGATGGTGTCCAGCGAGCTGGAGGAGCTGCGGTCAATTTGTGATCGGGTGGGCATCATTTCTAGCGGAAGGATGGCAGGAATCTTGGAGGCCCAGGCCGAGCCAACACAATTTGCCCTGTTGATGTCAGGAGACTAGCGTGAAAGAGATGATATACTCAAGCCTAATGCAAGGCATCCGCCAAAGACTAGAGGAGTTTGGACTTCCCCGCATTATCATAGCCCTCTTCCTCGTGGCCCTGTTTGTGGTGGCACCCTTTGTGGACGTGAATGTGGCAGCCTCCCTGTCGGACATTATCAACCGGTTCGGCATGAACGGGCTCTTGGTGCTGGCTATGGTTCCCATGATTCAGGCTGGCTGTGGCCTGAATTTTGGCCTGTCGTTAGGGGTCATTGCTGGTCTGCTGGGCTCCACCCTGGCCATGCAGTTTGGGCTGACGGGCTGGGGCGGCATCTTCGGAGCCATGGCCATTTCCATCCCCTTTGCGGTGCTCTTCGGCTGGGGCTACAGCCTGCTGCTGAACCGGGTAAAGGGAGAGGAGATGACCATAGCCATGTACGTGGGATTTGCTGCCGTCATGTTTATGTCGATTATGTGGCTGGTCCTGCCCTATTCCAGCAGCAACATGGTGTGGGGCTACCAGGGGCGGGGCTTGCGGACGACCATTACCCTGGATGGCTATTGGGTAAAGCAGCTGAGCTCCTTCCTTGCCTTTAGGATTGGCAGGAGCTTTGTCTTTCCTACGGGTATGATTCTGTTCATCGTCCTGTGCTGTACCGCCATGTGGCTCTTTCTCCGCTCAAAGACAGGAACCGCTCTCACGGCCGTGGGGTCAAATCCTGACTTTGCCCGCTCCAGTGGCATAGACATCAACAGGATGAGAACCATCAGTGTCATCCTTTCCACCGTCCTGGGAGCCTTTGGCATCCTGGTGTACCAGCAGAGCTTTGGCTTTATCCAGCTCTACGGTGCGCCCCTGTACATGTCCTTTCCTGCGGTGGCGGCCATCCTCATTGGGGGAGCCTCCATCAACAAGGCTTCGATACTGAACGTAATTGTGGGCACCATCCTGTTCCAGGGAATCCTCACCATGACTCCCTCTGTGGTCAACGGAGTGCTGCAGACCGACATGTCAGAGGTTATCAGAATCGTGCTGTCCAACGGCATGATTTTGTACGCCCTGACCCGAAAGACAGGAGGACGTAGATGAAGCGAATTCATTGTAATGCAAGGACATTCCTGGCAAACAACCTGGTGGCGGTTATCTTTCTGGTGCTGACAATGGTTTCCATCCCCCTGTCAGGATTTTCGGCCTCGTACATTGTCAACGAGATTCTGTCCCGAATCGGACGCAATGCCTTTCTGGTGTTTTCCCTGATTCTACCGATTATGGCGTGAATGGGCATAAACTTTGGCATGGTGCTGGGGGCCATGGCCGGACAGATTGGCCTGATTTTTGCAATGGACTGGAACCTGGCAGGCATCCAGGCGCTGGTGTTTGCCGCCTTGGTGGGAATGCCCATCTCCGTGCTGTTGGGCTGGATTGCCGGCTCCATCCTGAACAAGGCTCGTGGCCGTGAGATGGTAACAAGCTACATCCTAGGATTCTTCTTTAACGGAATCTATCAGTTTATTGTGCTGTACATGTTCGGCTCTGTAATTCCCCTGCACAACAAGGCGATTTCCCTGTCCCGTGGCTACGGTGTGCGCAATACGCTGAATCTGGAGTCGGTGCGGCAGGTGCTGGATACTACCCTGTCGCTCAGGATTGCGGGCATTCAGATTCCCCTGCTGTCCTACCTGATTATAGGAAGCCTCTGCCTGTTTATCGTCTGGTTCAAAAAGACCAAGCTGGGCCATGACATGCGGGCGGTGGGGCAGGACCAGCAGGTGTCCACAGCCGCAGGTATCTCTGTGGAGCGCACCAGGATTCTTGCCATTGTCATTTCCACGGTTTTGGCCTGTCTTGGGCAGATTGTCCTCCTGCAGAATCTGGGGAACATGAACACCTACAATGCCCATGACCAAACCGGCTTTTTTGCCGCCGCCGCCATTTTGGTTGGTGGTGCCACCGTAACCAAGGCAACCATCCCCAACTGCTTTGTTGGTGTCTTTTTGCTGCACCTGATGTACATTGTGGTTCCACGGGCAGGGCAGAATGTCTTTGGGGACGGCAATATCGGCGAGTATTTCCGGCAGTTTATAGGATATGGAGTCATCGCCCTATCCTTGATTATCCACGGATGGCGGACTAAAAAGAATGCAGAGGCCGCCCGCAAGAGGATGATGGATGAGGCAGGAGGGCAGCATGAGCAGACAGCATAGGATTTTTGCTATTCGTGGTGGCCTCATCCTGTGCTACCTCCTGCTAGCTTTGGCTATGTTCCTGACGGGAAGGACACATACCTTGCTGCTCGACAATAAGGGGAGCCAGGAGGGTATGTATACGGCTGTCAAGGGGATGACGGTGCGGGTGAATGGCGGCGATTCGGAGGAGATGCTGCGCAACGACAGGATTCTGCTTACGGTAAAGGGACAGCGGATACGGCTTGAAGTGGAATTCTTTGATGGCAGTCCGAGTCAGGAATTTACACTGAAGATTCCCCTGTTCCAGGACACGGTGCTCCTGTCGGTGCCCAAGCTCCTCGCCGGTGTGGAGCCTGCCCTGGAAGCATTTTCGACGGACTGACCCAGGCCCTCAGTCTGTGACTGGCAGGGGAGAGGGGAAACGATCCTGCTGGGGGCTGTAGACTCCTTGTTTCTGGCTCTTGCCTTATTCAAGGTCTGGCTTCCAGCGGCAAAATCAAAGACCTGCGGTACCCTCTCCCAATTCCCTTCAGCAGGCTCAGGGAACGCAAACGGCGTATACCCTGCTTAGGGACGACATTCTTGCAAATGATGCGGAGGCACTGGCAGAAGACACCGTCTACGCCTACACAAATGCCCTGAGAAAAGTGAGATGGCCCGGTTGTGGAGGACGCTGCACCATTGGGATGTGGCGGATGCTCAGCCAGTACGTGGTGGTTGCCAGGAAGTAGCCCAGCAGCAGAGTGACAAGAAGCCCCAAGGCCCACTGGTAGGTGGAGCTTGGGGCTTGTTTGTTTTGGAAAGCTAGGTTATTTGGACAGGGGAACTGACCATCTGGACTGCATCCTTCCTGTTTCGGCCTTTGGACAAGTAGTTTGTCTTGACCACGATGCAGTAGGAGTCACCCTCCGTCAGGCTGTCTGGAACAAAGAAGTTCAACTCTCCCGGTAGATTCCGGAAGATTTTTTCCGCTGCAACAGCAACCCAGTTGTTCTCGTCACGGTCATACTCACCCTTGCCGTCCAGCGGGGCAAAGTAAATGCCAGAATCTGTTTCGCCAAGCTTTAGCTTGCTGCCGTACACTGCAACCGGCTTGTCCTTGGCGGCAGTGCCGTCGCTTTGCTTTGTTACCAAGTTCCGAACCTCGGTGATTTCATGTTCAGAATCCACATACACCACCTTGTCCACATTCAGGTAGCTGACGGCATCCTGGGCAATCTTGGTGGGGGAAAGCTTGATGACAAAGTGCCCCTTTTCTGGCACATCGCTTTTTCCCTTGGCATTGCACTTCATGGCAATGTACATGGTGGCCAGGTCCAGAAGGTTCACCGCCTTTCCCTGCTCAAGCATCTTGAGCATCTTCTTCTGAATCAAAATCGCCGAGTATTGCAGCAGATGGGGATCCAAGCCCTTGTTTTCCTCTGCAATCTCCGAGATGATGTTCTTGAAGCTTGCCGTATTGCGACTTACCCGTGCATAGTAAGATCCGTCTTTCTTCAGGTAGTTCTCATGCAGTGTGACGCTCACACTGGAACTACTGTTTTCTAGAGTCGAGATATTCTCTATCTTTGCCATAATAATTTCCTTTGCCACTTCTTGTGGCGCTTGTAAAAATCAAGACCTCATACGAAATCTTTTTGAAAAACTTGCACAAATTTGTACAAGGGGCCAAAAATCGGCTTGCAAAAAATGGCAACAGAAAGTAGAATATTTTTTGTCGAGTAGTTTGCTACTTTCTGTTGCTGGCTTGAGCCTATTGCAGTAGGCTTAGGCCATTTTTTTTGCAAGCGTCCATACAATCATACAACGCATGGTTCCCTCCTTTGCCTGGTGGTGGAACAGGCTTGCCATGTATGAGCAAGCCATTTCCCCAGCTCTTCTATCAGGACACAGACAACCTCTCCAATGGGGGCTATAATGTAGGCGGCAATAGCCTCCTCATCGGTTTTGTCTAGAAACAGGTCATCGGTGAACAGCAGCACTGTTATTGAATCGGTTTGAGTCTCATGAGCCTGCATTTGCAGTGAATCCTGAGTGCAAAGCTCGGTTTGGTAGCGTAGGCCTGGTATAGAGGAAAGTATTCGCAGCGCCAGGCTTTGCATGTAGTGGCACACCTCGTGGGCAATGGTGACGAGGGCTTCCGACTCCCCCTCCAGTGCGGCATCGTACACATCGCTTCTGATTCGGATGGTATTGTCCGCCGGGGTATACGATGCGGCACAATGAGGGCTGTGGGGCCACTCCTGTGCATCTATGATTTTGTAATTGAATGTCCCATCCAAGGATGAGATGACATGCTCCATACAGTACAGGGGATTGAACCGACTGTGCCGGTGGCATCCACCCAACAATCTGAGCCAAAAGGCCATTCGCTGTATTCCAGTATCGGTAAGCACCAATACTGGAACGGACTGATTTTCTCCTACATCATTCTGTTGTACTTCCATAGGCTGCTGCTCCTGAATCCTCAAATTCCTTGAGAAGTCTCTTTAACTGTTCCACCTGCTGTGCGGTCAGCTTGGAAAAATCCCGGGCAAACATGACTGCGGTCTGAATGTAGTCATGGTTCCCCTTATGGTTTTCAAACTGAACGGCAACGGCTCCCTTGGTCTGGGCCTTTGCCTCCTCCAGCTCATTGATCTGAGAGTCATTCAGATTGTATTTCTGCGCAAGCTTTGCGATCAGGTCATCTGGAATGACACGTCCATTGTTTTCTATGGCCGAAAGATATGCTGGCGAAATTTTCAGCTTCTTTGCCATGTCTCCCAAAATCTCAGAGTGGTCAATTCTGAGTTTCCTCAGTACCTTTCCAAAATCTGTTACTGACATCTTATACTCCCTTGTCTCTGTAGAATCCACCGGATTTTTATTGAAGGGATTTTACTCCTTACATTGAATGTAACCCAAAATAGAAAATATTGCAAGTATTTTTAGTAAAAATATTCACTAATTTGTGAAATAATGCGTAGAATTTTATGAAGAAATGGAGAAGATGCATCGTCTCATATCATGTCTTACCAAAATTTCGTAAGAATTGAGTGACAAAGACTGGTTGGTATTCTTTTTCATTTATTTTGGATTCAACATAAGAAGTACTCCACAATGGATGTATTAAAGAGAATTTCATTGCATCTGTTTCAATATAAATGATACTGTTTGACTCTTTGATTTTAGCTGTTGGATTTTCATGCTTATATCCTTTTAAGCATGTTTCAACAACATCCGTCCAATAATCGTTTGTGTATTGAGGAATATGATTCTCGTCTGCACTAATATGGGCAAGATCCAGTCCTAAGCGCCAATTGAGAATTGAATGCGACTGTTGATTATAATAATCCCGTAAACAATCATAACAAGAGCAATCACATTTGTTTTTGTGACTGCTAGCTGTCATACATTCATACACGTCACCTCCCTTAATCAATGGTGTTATGAAAGCTTTGTATTTCTCAGAGTCATTCATTGAGCCAAGATGATTTGTATAACCTGCACCATTTTCGAGATTCTCAATTAAATAAATGGCGGGACGAATTTCATCATCAGTACCAGTCTTTCCACGTAAAAAGTAATTTATAGAAAGTTCATTTGTTTCAATATCCAAATATGTTGCTGCACATTTTCGGATTAATGTACCCCAGGAAAGAAAAGCACCTTGGATTTCCTTACTTTGCAAAGTTGAATAAAAGTCAGGAACAATGCAAATGTTTTCATTACTCTGATTCTTAATGGCAGCCTGAAAAACACCTGTGACTTTTGTTGCAATTAGCACAACTTTTTGCTCCGTAGTAGAATCAAGTTCATAATTCTTAGGTGTATAATCTGGGGAAAACAGTGGAATTGGGTATTTTTTTGAATTCATGACAGTGAACTGTTCACCAGCATTTGTATTTAGAGTATTAACTACTCCGGTATGGGGAAATTTATTGTTGCCCACCATCAGATTCGATTTTACAATAAGATTTAGTTCGACTTGTGTTTTTTCACTATCAATTGAGACTTCACTGTGTTCAGTGTTCCATTCAAAGGTTCCATCAAAGTCAACGGGCTTGCCATTAAAATCTGTTCGGAATCCTTCTGGGGTAGCGACATTTAGGTATTCTTCTAATGTTGACTTGCAAATAGAACAACTTGTATGGTCATAATTACTAGGAACAAAAGCTGAAAACCCGCAAGTTTTACAAAAAGCTATCTTGCTATTCTCATAGAATTTCAAACCACAAGTTTCAAGTGGATTTTTTGCCCCCCTTTGGGGTTTGTATCCCACAAATCCAATGGATTGAAGCACTTTTTTATCTTTGATAATTTCAGAACCAGGAGTAAATGTTTGCATTGCCATATCAATCTGTCGGTCAGTAACATCTTCTGGTGGAAATTTCCTTACTGGTTTTTCAAACAAGTAACGGACTTGTGTTGGGAAGCCAAACATCGGAAGCAGTCCTACAGCGGCAAGTCTTTCACTCAAGTCTGTTTGGATGAACTCTGGTAATTCAAGCTTTCTGTCAATATCAGAGATTAAATTATCCTTGATGTTTTCAAAGAGTGAGTTTTGAACAACCATATCTATGGAGTTTTCATTTGCAAGGTATGAAATGATGTCTTTGATTTGCTGTTGGTTAGTATTAATCCAGTCTTGAATGATTGGCTTGTGGACATCCCAGTCAATGACATTTCCAAATTCCCCATGTACTGATGTTGAGTTAGATTCTAAATTAATATTTTCAAAAGCACGTTTGAGTAATTCTTTAACGACAAATCGCTTGAGAATATCTTCACTACTTAAATCAATATATGGATTAGACGGAATGCCTGCAACCATCCTTTCTGGTTGACTATAATGTAATTGGTCATGACTATTTACTTTTGCGACTGTCAGAGCCAGAGACAGCGCTGAGCCTCGGCGACCTGCACGACCAACACGTTGTTGATAATTAAATCTTTGTGGAGGTACATTCCCCATCATTACTGCATCCAGAGATCCAATATCAACGCCTGCTTCCATTGTTGTTGTTACGCTGAGCAAATCTATTTCTTCTGTAAGTTGGTGTTCTCGGTTACTATTAATAAGTCCCATGAAGTGGCGTTGTCTAAGTTGTGCTTCTGATTTGTTTGTTTGTCCTGACAGTTCTTCACAATGGAGCCTAGATAATTCTTTTTCAGAACTGTTGATGACGTAAAAGTTCCTCTGCATTTCCTCTGTTAGTTTTGTTCTATCCTCAAATCCGATGTGTTTTTGACAGAATGTACAGAAACACTGATGAGAATGTAAGTCAATGGTTCCACATTTTGAGCACACTACAATATTGTCTCCAACATTTACTTTTACAAATTCAAGATTTTGGCCGGTGAGTCGAAGGTCATCTTTCTTATTTAAGACTCCAATATTAACTAATTCAAAAATTATTCCCCACAATTTAGGCGTATGCTCAGGATTTTTTGAATATTTTTCCCCATTGAAAACTTTATTGAATCTTTGGAGGCGAAGTGGAATTGTGTTTGTATCGAATTGGTCGGTATCCATAATTCGCCAGGATTCCCCCATCATGCGTACAACAGAATCCGCAAAAAGCTGGTTAAATGATGAATTGAGGCCAGTTACTTTAAAATAGCCTAATCCTAGATTCTCAAAAGTACGTTTATTGTTTCCGAAAACAGTATTTAATATTTCAACAGAAAGTCTTCTTTTTGAACGATCTCTGAAATCACGGAGTTGGTCATCCGAAGTTTCATATTTAAAACTTTCCCAATCGATGGCTTCCGTCCATTTTGCATTTCTATTCCGATAAGAAAAATGCTGCATAGACGGATAAGGTCCTGCTGGATTGATTCCACATTGTAACAATTTCTTTTCAACAGTTTCTGTTATTTGCTCTAAAGAGACGTTTTCAGATTTAAAGAACTTATTCAGTTCTTGTATTTGAGCCCCAGTCGCATCTCCATCATGTTCAGAATGTATCAGCGTTTTTATGTAATACAGGTAATTGTTTTTCTTAATCTGTGTTTGCACATCGTTGGGAAAGTCCTTATATTTCATTGTTTCTGCTCTCATTTGTGCAAGATAAGGCTTTGTTCCGGAATGAGAATTCAATGACTTTATAATTGCACTTCGTAATACATCTCTGTAATGATCCAGTTCGATACCAGCAGAGAGTTTTGCAGCTGCTTGGCGACTATCAGAAAAAAGAACTAGCTTTGGTGCATTTGTATCAGAACGCAAAATTGTCATTAGTTTATCTGCAAATAACTGATTTACCTTCTGGACACCAGTACCATGTCTATACAATGCTGTAAATGCATTCTTTTTATTTTGTTTAATAGCGAATCCACAATGGGGACAGGCTGAAGGAAATTTCAGGGATTTAGGTTCATTCGGCCATTTGAAAACTATGTATTCATTTCCAATTCCTCTTCGTATTTCTCCTGTTACAGGATTATAGGTACATCTTTGCCAATTCGTTGTATCAAATTTTTCTTCAGGGGTTATTTTATAAATAATTGTCTGTTTTGTAGTTTCAGATAGGAGGGGTTTTGTGTTATTAAGAACCATTTTCTCTTCATAGCCAGCAAGATAAATTTCACCACATTGTCGGCATACCACAGCTTCAAGAATTTTTGCACCACAAGGACAGCGATTTTGTGGCGCAGAGTATAGTTTTCCAAATTTTCTTTTTTGTCCTTGGAAATCAGGATCAACTTGATTGCATTTTGCAGATGAACAAATCCATATATTGTCAACATTACGTGCAAAATAATGGATTCTCATTGGTTGTGTTACACTTTTATCTTCATTACGACACAGATTGATGAGAAATAAAGTAGCTTCAAGCAACTCAATTTTATTGTCATACTCTGGAAAAAGTTTATTTGAGATGTATGTAATAGTTTTCGCTGTTGTTGTCTTATCTTGATTGATTATTTCTTTAACACTTTCAATCAAAGCTTCTTTGAGGACGAAATCACTGATAGTTTTGTATCCTGCTAATCTAATAATTTCTTCAATCTTGTCCATTTTATTGGAAGTGAGAGGAGATAGAGAGGAAATCCTATTCAGTACAGTAATTGGGAGAGGCTTTCTTTGGGGGACTTCTTCTTCCTTGTTGTCACGAATGTGACTAAAGCTTTCATACGAAACACCAAAGAAATCATCAATGAATTTTTTATTTTCTTGGGAATCAGTTAATGAGGCGGAAGAGGCAAGAAACCTAATTTGAGGTGAGTCATTAGAAAGCCCCAATCTATCAAGGAGTACTTTAATTATGTATGCAACTTCTGTTCCAGCAGTTCCTCGATAAGTATGTAATTCATCAACAACTAGGGTGAATTTTTCATTTGGATTTTTCTTGAGCCATTCCTTTGTCTTTTTAAAAATACTTTCTTCTGTTGAGCGCATGGTCATAATATTTAACATACTGTAGTTAGTGATAAGAATATCAGGTGGATTTTCCTGCATATCACAGCGTAAAATCATTTCCGCAGAATCTGTATCTGTACAAGGGATTGAATATACAAGTTGATCCAGCATTTTATCATGGGGTTCTTTTAGCTGTATTTGTAAATCTTCCCATTCTGATCTATACGAAAGTAGGTCACTATTTCTGTTTGTCGAATTTTTGCCGTCTGTTCGCCCTGTATAACGGCCAAAATAAATTCTATTTTTGTTGCAGTTTGAATCAAGCCAAGATTTGACTTCTTTGCTATCAAGACTTTTCCGTAAGCGAACCATTTGGTCTTCAGCCAGAGCATTCAACGGATACAAAATCATGGCACGCATCACTCTTGGACGTGTTTCTGGATCCTTCCAAGTTTTGGCTTCTCTTATTAAACCTGCGATTAGAGGAATCATAAAGCATTCTGTTTTACCAGAACCGGTTCCCGTGGTTACTATAAGGTTTTTATCCTTTCCCAGCACATCAATTATTGTATTGTATTGATGTTCGTACAGGAAACGTTCTGATCCATTTTCATTTCTTAATAGCCCTTTATTTAAGAACTCGGCGATAGAAATTTCGTAACCTTTCTCTTGCGGTAGAGAGGCAAAAGCATCCTTTAGGGTTTTGTAAGGTTTATATTTCTTGACAAACTCTATGATTGGACTTTGCATAATGACACCTTCTTGCTCATATAGTGCCCGCCGTTCCTTCTTGTACTCATCACATGGGAGTGGGATTCCCGTATCAAGGTAGTTTAAATAATTGGTTTTAAACTGACGTCCAATTTCAATAGGGTTTTCCATAAAATCTCCTCACCTTATTATTATTGCTTTGTCTGAAAATATACGTTTTAATTCTTTTATTGCCTCTTCTGGAACCTTTCTAAAAGGCACTGTCGGATGATTTGTGCAAAATTCTTTTGAAGTTAATTGCTCTGGTTCAAATAAGAGCAAAGCTCTCGTTAAAAGAATTGGCATTTCCGAATACCTATTGCAAGTTAATTCTTGAGAATCATTGTTATATTCAAAAATGGGTTTAGTAAATATTTCATTATACGTTCGGACATAAAGTCTTGCCAAATTCATTGCATCTGGATCTTCTGCATAGTACGGAATCTTTCTAATTTTTAGTTCCTTATCTATCAAATAAGGGGAAGTCCATACATAATCATTTAGCTTATAAATACCAATAGCTGTGTTTTTAGATTTTTTCTTTTCATATTGGTAATTCATTAAATTTTGTTCAAATAGTAATACACTGGATTGAATTTGTTGCTCAGAAAAAGAACTAATTTGTTGTTGAATTGAAGGACAACTTTTCAAGAAATCCAGTGGTTCAAATGTTGATTTACCAGGAAGATTATTTTGGTATAGGAGATTCTTTTCCTCTAATTCATCTTTTGTTTTATAAATTGAAAAATATTCTTGTCCACGGATATATTCTTTATTGTCCATTGCTATTAAGTTTACATTTGAATTCATACAAAATAACAAGGTAGCACGATTTTTACTTTTACAGACTTCCACAGAACCATTACGTAACAGAGGGATAAAAAGCTCGAATTCTGGATATGATTTATTCTCAAAAAATTGTTGTTCTCTATCTGGCAAAGCTGCAATTATTCTTTTACAAGCTTTTTGAACACCATCCCACGAAAGAAAGCCTTTTACAAATAAGTAACGAGACAATTGTTTCTGAACTGTTCTTAGAACTTCAATATCAACCATATCTAATCATTTAAAAATTGAGGTAATTGTCGAGAAGTTCTGCTCTTTCTATAAGATAAGTTTTAGGAATATCGGATGGTTCCACATAACCATAATTCTCACCTATCTCATCATTCCAGAAATTTTCTGGTAATAACACCTTATCATTTTCTTCAGATGGATTACCAATAGCGTACCACTTTTGAAAATATGATGGATTTAGCTTTAATCCCACAGTATTTTCTTCTGTGGTAGACAATAGGGTAGCCATTACAGTCATATTATTAGGGAATGACAATCCACATCCTTCAAGAATAGGAATGTCTCCATTTATTAAATTCAATAGCGGTCTAAGACCGCATTCTGGTTGCGTTATATTTAAGCCATCTAAAACTAAAATATAATTTTTTTCTGGAGTTTCATAGGCTGCTTTGAAAGTGTCCACTAAACCATGTTGTACAAAATCAGAATAATGTAACCAATCATGTTCAATATGCATAACAATGACTTCTGTATTTCTGAGAGCCTTGGCAAATAAAAATGCAATGGCAATATTCGGAATAAAACATGCCTTATGTGCAAAGATGGTTTTTATCTGTTTTAAGTATTCTATGAGTTTATCATTTTGATAACAAACATGTCTTTTCAGGAATGAAATGAAACTCTCTTCATCTTCTTCTTTTATCCTAGAATATGGGCGTGCATTTACATCTTTGGAAAAAGGCGGATTACAAACTTTAAACACTTCATGGGTTGCTGAAGATTTTTCTTTGTTTTTTAAAACAGGAGTTATGGCAGTAATTGTAGCAATTACTGCATCATAATTTTCGTTAAGAGATTTAAGTTGAATCTGTTTTTCTTCAATTTGTGATGAGAGAATATCCTTTTCAGTTTCTAGTTTTTCTTTTATCTGGTTAATTTCAGAAAGAACTCTTGTTGTCTCTGCTTTTAGTTTTTCTTCCAGCTTGCTAATTTCAGCTTCTTGGAGTTTAATCTGTTCTTGATTTTTTGTTATTATTTCCTTTGCTTCAACTCTGTATTTATTGTGCAAATTTTCTTTGACTTTTTTTCAATGAGTTCAAGATTGTTTACAAATTGGTCAAAATATTTTTGATGTTTACATATCAATTCTACAAGAGTTTGTATATCTATCTCAAAAGCAGTGGTTTTATTTTTTATACGTTCAAATCGGGCTGCTTCTGTATCATCTTCAATTGATTGAAATTCTGGAAAATCGCAAATTAAAGAAAGTGTGTTCTTGTCTATGTCAGCAATATTTTTCATTTTTGATTTCAACCAATCCGCAAGTTGTTGATTGGTCATAAAGTCAATAATACTACCTCTTTGCAATGTATTTTGTTTTTCGTTGAATAGTAGATACTGTTTGTTATCTTTAGCAAATACAACACAGTCATCAGGAATTATGAATTCCTGTACATCCTTCCCGTAATTTGCTTCAACGGTACGAGAGTGATTTTGATATTTTAAAATACCAATACCTTTTTTTTCAACAGAGTCATATAAAAAGAATTTAGTATCTTTTTCTGCAAATACATTAATCTTGTCAAGTGTTCTAATTACTTCATTTGGAGATAAATATCCCCTAGTTATAATTTTGTTAATTTTTCCATTATATGTGACCAATCTTGGAAGATTGATTGTTTTTGGTCGTGGAGTGTAATTTATAATATAGTGAGTTTGATTGAGGACTTTTTTCTCTGTCTCACTGGGTTTCGTCTCGAATTCAATGAAAGGCCCTTCATAAAAATCAGCGTTTTGTGGGTTAAAAAAATTGGGACAAAATACTTGCCCAAGCGGAGGACAGTAATGTTTGATTTCTTTCGATGATAGTTTTCTATAATTTCCATTTTCTTTGATTGCAACAACTTTAAGAAGGGCATTTGCTCCTTTCGATTCATCATTGCTTCGAATTGTATCTGTGACATACCCTAAATATTTTTCAGCCATAGTTAAAATCCTCTTCCTTGTGAGAACCTGTTTTCTAGGTAGTTATTACGGATGATAAAGTATCTTGCATTTTTCTTATTTCTAATTTCCGTTCCTATTGGTATAAAATTCATTGTGGAATTAAAACCGATAATTGAACCTTGTATAGTGTCATCTGTTGATTTAATGGCAGAAGGTCTGTATCGAAAATGATTAAATTTCCAACCAATTTCATCTGGTTTATTAGCCCCAGAATCAATATCTATAATATTAAACTGTATTGGGAGATAGTCTGCTAAAACTATTTTTATAGTTCCACTTATTTTAAGACAGGAAAGTTCTTTTAATTCACTTAAAACAACTCTATCAGATTTTATGGGAACTGCAATTGAATTGACATACATGATTGTTTGGGGTTCAGCAAATTCTATTGCTGGTAAAGCAAACGTATAGTAACAATTTCGTGATTTTTTTAATCCTCCTACTAAACTCATTGGAGGTTTTTGACCTGTCTGGATATCTAATAATGCACAAATATTTTTTGTATTCTCCGAAAAATTGATAACATAAATATATAGCAATTCATTTTCAAACTTTTGTCGAATTATATTTTCTAGATAAGGCTCCGGAATATTTAAATCAGTCTTTGAGATAACGATAAAATCTAAGCCAAAATCGATTTTATCTTTCATTGCAGAATAAAAGTCATCTTCATCATTTTGAATGAAGAAAACTTTATTTGCCGAGGTATACAATAATGGGTGTAATTCAGTAAATTTTGTAATTTTTTCCCCTGTACTACGATTAAAGAAATCAACTCGTGTTTGTTGGTAATCAAGAAGAATTCTAGTATCTACAGAATTTGTGACTGTGTTGTTGAGTATTCTTTTCTGCCGTTTTAAAATATCTGCGTAAGAACGGCCATCCCAAACTTTGTAAAAATTATACACGGTTCTTTGATAAGATTCTGTGCGTGGAATTTGAAAAAATCGGGAGCAGAAAACCTTATAACTAATCATCATGTCCTGGGGTAGTAAGCCTGCTCGTCGGAATTTATCTGCCCATCTCAATAAATCCGTATTCTTCATTTCATGAGATTTGATGGGATATTGTACGTAACGTCCCGCTCCTGGATGATCAGCCGGAAGCTCGATGTTTCTATTATGTTCTTGAAAAAGAGTACGAACCTTGTGCCAGAGGTTTATTTGTCCTGAAAAATACCCGTTACAAATAGCATTATCATCAGCAACACGATATGATGGATAATTGTCTCTGATTTTTTGGTAATAACTATCTGAACCAGATGCCATTACAGAATCTAGGTCACCAACAATCTTTACTTGATATGCTGCAATTGCTAGTGCTTCTAAGTTGCTGGAACATGTAGTATCTCTTGATTGAATTAATTGAATTATTCTATCTTCATCTACATTTGCCATTCTTGCAAATTCAGAAAATATATAATCATCTACAGACAGTTTAAATGGATGGGTATTGGGGTAATTAGCAAGAAAATAGGTACATATAGCTTGTCCAAATTTATCTAGCATTTTCACCGTTCCATCCTATTATTAGAATAATACTATCTCCGAGATTACATTTTATATCATCTCATGCAATTTGTCTATTTTTTAATTCATTCCTCGATGCAAAAACTATATGACAACTCCACCATACAAGTACAAGGATAGAAGAATGAATAGGAAATGCAAGATACTTTGAAATTCAAAATTTCAAAGCATGAAACGAGGAATTTCATGCAATGAAATTCCAACCATTCTAGCTAGAATGGTTCCCGTTTCATGTAAGGAAATTCCGGCTTCTTGAGCCAGTCAGGTCGGGCGTGCGTGCAAGGACAGGGGAACGATTTGAGTAGGTTGGAGAAGGATTGAATTAGGGGGTGGTGATAGGGATATACGGATAGAAATAACATTAAAAAATCTTCTACTAAAAAAGCAATCTTGTCACGAGTAAGTACGCACCATACCCCCTGCATTAACTCACGATTCTCCATTTTAGTTGCAAATAGCAAGTAATTCTGTTATAGTCTGGGCTAATTTTGCTAGCAAGGAGAGGTAATGAAAAAACTGCCCAAGCATTCAAATACCGATGGAAAAAAAGAACAACTTCTAGGGGGGGGATATGTCAAATAAGAGTCAGTTTTCATATCCTGTTCCAGCCCAAATAGTGCTGGGAATTATTTGCCTTGCACTGAATCTTCTGGTTACATATTTATCTCAAACTCCTTACAATCCACTTTTTTTGGATACCATATTCATTGTAACCGCCTCATTCTTTGGCTGGATAAGCGGACTTATCACTGCAGGATTTGCCAATCTTTTTACTACGATTCTTCGTGGAGATCACCTGTCAGGACTCTGGTTTGCACTTTGCTCTATTTCCTTTGTGGTAATTATTCGTCTGTATCTGCACAAAAAAGATACAATTAATTTTCTGGACTTGTTACCCATCTATTTGATTGCCGTTTTGGTTATTAGTTTGGAAGGTGCAATTATTTCCACACTCTTGTATCAAACCGCAGGCCTGCAAGAGGTTACTGGAATCAAATTCTTTACGGTGATTCTTCTTCGGCAACATATTCCTATTATTTTTAGCTCTCTGTTATCCCGAATTCCCATTAACATTCTGGACAAGGCAATTACCACCTTACTGGGCTATCTGATTTATTTTGGTGCCGACAAAATCCTAAAAAACAGGATAAACAAAAATTCGGCAGAATAATTCTGCAAGACGATCTTGTTGTTCCTAGGCCACGGGAATTTCCAAGCGAATTTCCGTGCCGTCTTCATCCCAACGAACGCGGAAATTACCTCCAACGATTGCGATTCGTGATTCCATTCCTCGTAGCCCAAAGCCTCCAGTATCAGACTTTTCAGATGGATTTCTCTCTCCCAATCCAATTCCATCATCAGAAATAAACATAATGATACGATTGTTTTCTTCTCGCACAGAAATGATACACTCTGTAGCCTTGGAATGACGTGCCACATTTGTAAGTGCTTCTTGGACAACACGGTAGACCTGCAATCGCACATCTCCAGTCAAAGCATTGAGATGAGCCCCTGGATCTACATAAAACACGCAATCTATACCACTATCTTTCTTGAAATTACCACAAAGAGATAAAAGCGCACTCTTAAAATCTTCTCCATCTACCTCAGGTGGAGCCAATTTATGTAAAATAGCGTACAGATTGGAAAGCCCATTTTTTTCTAGCTCGTGAATCTTTACCAGAATAGAATCAATTTCACTGGTCTTTTGTATTTGAGATTCCAGCTGCATCAAAAATAGCTTTAATGCTTTAAAATCCTGAATTGCTGTATCGTGAAGCTCTGCTCCAAGTTTTATTCGTTCTGTTTCTTGGATTTTTACAACAAGATATTGCTCCTGCACCTTTTTTTCCAGTTGAATTACTTGATTACGTCTTTTTATGTAGTTAAGAACAAAAACAAGGCCACCAAAGATGATAATACTCAAGCTACAAAGCATGATGGTAATAATAAAACCAGAAACTCGAGCAGATTCATTCAACAAATGAAAGAATCCAATCATTTCTTTTTGTATCAAGGAATATTTAACAAATAATTTTTGATTTACCTCAGTTTCAGCTTCTGTAGATATTTCCTGTTCTAGGATGAACAAGGAGTCTTCCAATGCCGAAAACACCCCCCTAAGAATGTCGTTTGTGTACACATCCTGTTTTATGGCATAGGAAATACTCAAGGCATCTTGATATGATTTAAGGGCGGATAAAAATTGGTTTGAGGCAGTATAATAAGCTTCTATGGAAGATTCATCTTGTACTGGATTTTGTTCAAAATCTGCTCCTGGCAAGGAAAAGAATCTCTCTGCTGCATTAGAAAAAAGATACCATTCCTGATAAAACAGCTCATCATTATAAATATCAAGATTATCAATATGATCGAGGGAAATTTCGTCTTGGGCAGGAAGGGGGAAACTGCAACAAAAAAGCACACAACAGAAAAATAATTTCATGGTACTATTTTATTGCAAAAATAAGAAAAAGAGTAGCCTATCCCAGAAGATCCTAGTGGTGACGATGCCTACACACTGCTAAGGATGGTAACTATTGGCTTTTCATCAACTCCTGCACCACCTCCAGCGGGAGATTGGTACCCTGTGTCACCTGTTCTGGGGATAATCCCATAGCGAGGAAGGATTTTGCTGTTTCCAGCTTGGTTTCGTAGGCTCCTTGCTCACGCCCTTGCTCCAAGCCCGTGGTAAGTCCTTCCTCAAAGCCCTCCCGTCGCATGTCAGCCATTGTAATAGACCAAGTCATGTAGAACCTCCTAACTATTGTGCTAGATCAAGGACTGTTTCTAGTGGGAGATTGGTACCCTGTGCCACCTGTTCTGGGGATAATCCCATAGCGAGGAAGGCTTTTGCTGTTTCCAGCGCCTTTTCATAGGCACCTTCTTTCCGCCCTTCTTCTCTGCCTTGCTCACAGCCTTCTTCAAAGCCCTCTCGCCGCATGTCAGCCATTGTAATAGACCAAGTCATGTAGAACCTCCTAACTATGGAATCGTTTTTGAGGGTGGTGATTTTCTGGGAAATATTTTGTGCCAATTCTGATTCAATCACACCCTTCTGGATATAATGATAAAAGGCTTGGAGTTTCTGGTCAAGATTACAGAGCTCTTCTGTGGCGGTGTTCAAGAAGATGCGGAGGGAACCGTCCTCCAGTTTTAGCTGGTGGTCTGCTTCTTGGCAGGTGTACTGGAAGGTGTAGCGGGGAAAGTTTCTGTCAAATGGATCGAAGGTACAAATAAAAATAAGGATGTTGTCGGGTAACTTTGGATACTGGCTGCTACTAGGCGTGGTGCTTACATCAGCAACACTTTGGTAGTAGCGGCTCCTGCGAGGTAACTCTTTCTTATGCCCGGTTTGCATTTCCACAGTAATGATGCGGTTTTCATCCCGTAAAAAAACGTCCATAATGATTCTCATGGAATCTGGATCTGTTTTGTGTTCATCCTGAGCAGAAAGGTAGTGGATTTTCCCAATCCGCACATCGAGAATCAATTCCACCACCTGACGGCAAATGTTTTCATCGTGCATCACATGGGAAAAGATAAAGTTGTCGGTAAAGGTGAGACTTTCCCACTTTTTCTGCAATTCTTCTTCACTAAGCATTTGTGCCTCCAATAAAAGCTTTACATATATATTATTCGCTTTAAACTTGGAGAATTTGTCTTTTTTGCAAAAAAAACTTCAAAAAAAAACACAAAAAAGGGATTGAAAAAGACGCCTTTAGCCTAGCAACTTGTAATTGGTACTTCTTCCTCCAGAAGTGGGCTCTTTTTGGAGCAAACCTTTCTGAAGCAAATCCTGAATATCCCGCAATGCAGTATCGGAGGAACATTTTGCTATTTTCGCCCACTTTGAGGAGGTCAGGGTGCCGAACCAGGTGTCACTGACGAGCCTTGTGAGCATCATTCTCTGGCGTTCGTTCAATGGAACATGTGCAATGGAACGCAGGAAGCTGTATTTTTTTAAGACAGCATCGGTCTGCTGCTCGCTCGAATAAATATCACAAAAAGGAAACAGCCTAGACTTAGGTCTTATTCGTGACGAAAGTATTTTAGATTACGAAGATTTACCAGACCCAATAGAAAGTGCCGAAGACGCAATTTCACAATTAGAAATGGCGGTAGATTTGATAAAAGACGTGGTAAAAGAGCTAATGAAAACGGGAGAAAATATAGGTTATAATCGCTAAAAATATATTTCTTCTTGATTTTGGCGACTATAACTGATAAAATGTTAGTATGATAAAACGCAAAATATACATGCAAAGAATCAGACCCTTTATGAATACGGATTTGATAAAAGTTTTTACAGGTATAAGACGTGCAGGAAAATCTGTAATGCTGGAACTTGTAAAGAACGAACTTAAAGAATCTGGCATAAGCGAAGAAAATTTTCTTTGTATAAATTTTGAACAATTTTCAAATTCTCAGTTTTTAGATGTAGAAAGCCTTTATAAGAAAATTACGGATTTTCAAAAAAACACAAAAGGAAAAATCTATCTTTTTTTTGATGAAATTCAAGAAGTTGATGGCTGGGAAAAATGTATAAATTCTTGTCGTATAGATTTTGATTGTGATATTTACATAACCGGTTCCAACGCAAAACTTCTATCTGGAGAATTGACAACATATTTGGCTGGTCGTTATGTTGAATTTGTAATTTATCCTTTTTCATTTGCAGAATTTTTTGAAATGAATCTTATTAAGAATCCGAATGTAGATAAAGCCACTTGCTTTATGCAGTTTTTAAAAACAGGAGGAATGCCTTTTCTTTCAAATTTCCCTGATGATGATTCAGCAAAAAGTCAATATTTGATTGATATATACAATTCTGTAGTTTTAAAAGATGTAGTAAAAAGAAATAATATTCGTGATGTTGATACTTTAGAGCGAATTGTTGCTTATGCTTTTTCAAACATTGGACATATTTTTAGTGCAACATCACTTTCAAAATATTTTAAAAGCGAAAACCGAAAAATATCCCACGACACAATTTTGAATTATCTAAAATTCTGTTCAGATGCTTTTCTTTTTTACAAAATTAATCGTTATGATTTAGAAGGAAAAAAAATTGTTACCGTTAATGAAAAATATTATTGTGCAGACCACGGATTACGAGAAGCGCTTTTTGGTAAAAATATTCAAAATATAGACCAAGTTCTAGAAAATATTGTTTGTCTAGAACTTCTACGAAGAAACTATAAGGTTTATGTTGGAAAAAAAGGCGATTTAGAAATAGACTTTATTGCAGAAAAACAAGGGAAAAAAATCTACATACAAGTTGCATATCTTTTGGCAAATGAAGAAACCATAAAGCGAGAATTTTCTGTCTATAATTCGGTAAAAGATAGTTATCCAAAATATGTTGTTTCTATGGATGAACTTGATTTTTCACAAAATGGAATAATTCACAAAAATATAAAAGACTTTTTGCTTATGGAGTTTTAGAAAGGTGAAAACGGTGCTTCGACAGGCTCAGCAACCGATTCGACAGGCTCAGCAACCGAAATGAACTGGTCGGTGAGCGTAGTCGAACCGAACGAATAAGGGGGTAACTCAATGAAAGGATTTGTTTATGTATTGAAATGTTCAAATGGAAAATATTATACAGGAAGTACAACAAATTTAGAAAAACGTTTATGGCAACATCAAAATGGTGAAGGTTCGAATTTTACAAAAGCCCATCTTCCTGTTGAACTGGTTTATGTTGAAGAATTTGAAAGAATTGATGATGCATTTTATAGGGAAAAGCAAATACAAGGTTGGTCAAGAAAGAAAAAAGAAGCTTTAATTGCTAAAGATTTTGATTTACTTCATGAGTTAGCAAAAAGTGCTTCGACAGGCTCAGCAACCGATTCGACAGGCTTAGCAACCGAAATGAACTGGTCGGTGAGCTACGGTGAATGTAATACAAAAGAATCAACGGAGAATTGAAAGATGAAAGGTGAAAACGGAAAGATGAAAAGCAATTTAGAACAAACAGAAATAGAAGCTCCTTATGAACTGCCGGAAGGGTGGAAGTGGTGTCGATTGGGGGATGTGTGTAGAACTTTTTCTGATGGGGATTGGATTGAAAGCAAAGACCAATCAACAGAAGGAATTAGATTAATTCAAACTGGAAATATCGGAAAAGGAACTTTTAGAGATAAAGATGATAAATGTCGTTATATTTCCGAAAATACTTTTGAAAGATTAAATTGTACTGAAATTTTTGCTGGTGATATTTTAATTTCAAGGCTTCCCGAACCTGTTGGACGGGCTTGTATAATTCCTCAACTAAAGGATCGTATGATTACTGCTGTTGATTGTGCAATAGTTAGACTTTTTGAAGGTGCTGTAGAAAAAAAATGGTTTTGTTTTTATACACAATCACATGTTTATGACGGTTTGGTAAAAACTTCCTGTACAGGAACAACGAGATTACGAATATCTCGTAAGAACCTTGGTGAAATCCCTTTCCCTCTTCCTCCAACACTCGCCGAACAACAACGCATTGTAAACCGCATAGAGTCAATGTTTGCCAAATTGGACGAGGCAAAAGAAAAAGCCCAAAATGTGGTAGATGGTTTTGAAACACGCAAAGCCGCAATCTTGCACAAAGCGTTTACAGAGGAACTGAAAATTGAAAACGAAAAACTGAAAGAGGAGGATTGGGAAGAAACGACGTTGGGTAAATGTTGTAAATTAGGGTCTGGCGGAACACCTTCAAAATCGCATCCAGAATATTATGAAAATGGAGATATACCCTGGTTAAAAACAGGTGAAATTGATTGGAATGATATTTATGATGCAGAAGAGAAAATCACAGATGATGGTGTTGCAAATAGTTCCGCAAAAATGTTTCCAGCAGAATCTGTTGTAGTTGCAATGTATGGAATGGGAGTCACACGAGGAAGAGCTGCAATTATAAAAAAGCCTATGACAACAAATCAAGCAGTTTGTGTCCTTCAACCAAAAGAAAAACTGTATAACAAATTTTTGTTTTATTACTTTATGTGCAATTATCACAAAATTCGAGAACAATCAGTTGGTGGAAATCAATTAAACTTAAGTGGGAAAATAATAGGTAATTTTCCTATAAAACTTCCACCTTTCAATTTTCAACTTTCAATTGTCAATTTTCTTGATATAATCATAGAAAAAGAAAACAAAGCAAAACAAGCCGCTGAAGCAGTGTTAGAGCAGATAGATTTGTTGAAGAAGTCAATTCTGGCACGAGCGTTTCGTGGGGAGTTGTAGTAGGAAATTATTTGACTTTCTATTTTATATTATTATCTTTAAATGGAATAAAAATTAAAGGAAAGGATATATGAGCGTTATACATTTTTTGAACGTACAAAATGGTGATTGTAATATAATTGAACATAATTCTGGAAGAATTACTATAATTGATGTTTGTTGTGCTAGGAAAGAAAAAAATAATGATGAATACAGTATGGAAACTTTTGATATAATTATGAATTCAAATAGTTCTGGAAATTATAGACAAAAAGAATATCCAGAAAATCCAATAAGATACTTAAAAAGAATCGTAAAGTGTTCAAGTATTTTTAGATATATTCAAACCCATCCTGATATGGATCATATGGATGGAATAAAGGATTTATTTGCAGAATTTGATGTTTTAAATTTTTGGGATACGAAAAATAATAAAAAGATTCTATCAGGTGATTTTAATAAGTATCGAAAAGAAGATTGGGATTTTTATCAAAGCATTAGAAAATCAACTACCGATCCAAAGGTTTTACACTTAACAGACAATTCCAAGGGAGAATTCTACTGTTGTGATAATGGAGACGGACTATGTATTCTGGCACCATCAGCAGAATTAATAAAAAAAGCAAATGATTCTAAAGATTACAATGAATTATCCTATGTATTATTATATCAAACAGGTGGAAAAAAGATAATTTTTGCAGGAGATTCAGGCGAAGAAATATGGAATTATATAATTAAAAACTATCAATCTCTTGTGTCTAATGTAGATGTATTACTTGCACCTCATCATGGACGTAAAACAGGTGGAAATGATTTCTATCTTGACATATTAAAGCCAAAATTAACGTTATTTGGAAATGCTGAATCAAAACATCTTGATTACAGTTCTTGGAATAATAGAAAGTTGTTGAAAATTACGAATAATCAAGCAGGTAATATTGTTCTAGAAATTAAAGATGATGAAATTAAGGTATTTGTTTCTAATGAAAACTTTGCAAAGAATTTTAAAAATTTTAAAAATTTGGAAACAATACATGGTTATTATATAGGGGTAGTATGTAAAGGAGATTGTAAATTATGGACAAATTCTTAAATAAATTATCAGAGTATCATTTTATACAAAGTCTTGTACCTGGAATGATTTTTACATATTGTTCCAAAAGTTTTTATGAAGTTAATTTTTTAACGGATAAACCAGTTTATGATTTTATCGTTATATTAATTATCGGATTAATCATTTCTCGTATTGGTTCAATAATAGTTGAACCTATGCTAAGAAAAACAAAAATTCTTAATTTTTGTAAATATTCAAATTATATTGAAGCATCTCAAAAAGATAGTATAATAAAAAATCTATCTGAAACAAATAATTTGTATCGAGTTATTATTGCAACTTTCTTGGTTTTACTAGTTGAAAAACTTTATATATTTCTAGCTGAGAAATTTACTTGGCTTAATGATTGGTTTTATTTAATTATATCAGTCTTACTTATTGTGTTATTCATTTTTTCATACAGAAAACAGACAAATTATATTAAGCAAAGAGTAGATAAGGCCTTGGATAAATCTGAATAAAAAATGCTTTTTGAAGATGTAAAAATTGATCTCCCCTGTAGATATCCTCCAAATGTAGAAAATGATCCTGAGAAAAAGATTTTTTATACACTTGGAAATTGGATTGGAGGTTGTTTTAATAACAATTTTCTTGATTGCTTTTCAAATAAACAACTAGAAGAAAGATATGTACAAATATTAAGAAATTATAATGTTTTTGTATCTCCTGAAAATGATATAATCCCAATAGATTCGTTTTATAGTAGTTGGTATTGGACAAGACTCTTGTATCAATATAAAGTTATATTTAGTTTTCGAAAAATTTGTGAACCTAAATTTAATTTTGGATATGAATTTCTTCCAACGTATAAAACCAAATATAAGCCTGAAATAAGAAAACTATTTAGATTTTGTGAATTACAATACAACCTAGATTTTGTTGTAAATGGAACTATTCGTTTTTCTGCTGCTTCAAATTATAAAACAGATGAAAACGAAGCTCGTAATGATGACGAAATGGAAAAGTCTTTTATCTACAGTGGATATGGATCAAAAATAATAACAATGGATGGTGTTGAGATTCCTTGCATCGGAACTGCAACAAAAAGTTTTTCAGCATATAACTATTATTTGTCATGTTTCTCGTTACAATATAATCCACTTTTTTATAAAGAAATGCCTAATTATGATTCATGTGTTATAATTCATAATTATCCTGAGTTTTGTAGACGAGTTCAAACAGCTTTTTTGAGAGAATTTTCAGCCGGAGAACAAGATATCATATCTGCACCAGTAGATTATTACGATAAACATTCAAAAGTAGACAGTCTAAAGAAAAAATTGATTCCATACGTAGATAAAGATTTAAATTACGCGTGGGAAGAAGAACTTCGATTCATTGCATTTCCAAAGAATTATTCTGCACCTTATTTATACCTTAATATTGGAAGTCTAAAAGACATTGCTGAAATTGTTTGCATAAAACCAAAGGAAAAGGTTGAGAATATTATTCAGCAATATATACCAGATAGTGTTTGCTAGTGTACAATAAAGTTCGCAAAATGGGGTAGAAAAACCATTGAAAATCTGGAATGTCAGGGCGAGACTCATTGTGGAACAAAAAGCCCCAAGGCTCACACCTTGGGGCTTCGTCTCAAGATTATCTGCGCTTACTTGAACAGCTCCGCAATTTCCTTTGCATACAGCTCGGAAATCTTGTGGCGCATGATTTCCTGCTTGGCAGAAAGGGTTTCTCCCACCACAAAGGGCTTGTCCAGCATGAAGAACCGGGAAATCCTTTCAAAGAGGCGGAATCCGTTCTTGGCACTGATGGCTGTCTGAATCTCCGAGTCAATGAGCTTGCGGATTTCCTGGGTTTTCAGCAGGCCGCCCCATTATTGATTGTGCTTGGGCCAAGACAGGCAGTCAGGGCTGTGGCTGCCTAGCCCTTTGAGATGAGCTCCAGCCGTGGGTATGCAATCTCGATGTTCGCCTCCTCAAAGGTCTTCTTTATGGCGCTGTACACCTGGGTTTTTGCCACAAACAGGTCGCTGTTGTTCAGCCATACGCCAATCACCAGGTTGATTCCCGCCTCATTGAACCCGTCGTAGTAAAAGATTGGCTCCGGGTCAGCCAGTACGTTCTCGCACTTGGCGGGAACCTCCTTGGCAATGGCCATGGCATAGTCCAGGTCGGTCTGCCGGTCAAGGGGGATGGTAACGTTTACCCGGCGGGTGGGATAGAAGGAGGTGTTTTGCAGGTTTGTGTTCAAAATCTTTTCGTTGGGGATGCGCACCATCTGGTTGTCCGGGGTCTTTATCCTGACGGAAAGCATCTCCACGGAATCCACTGTGCCAGAAATTCCCTCCACCGTGATAAAGTCCCCCACTTTCAGAGCGCGCTCCGACACAATGAAAAAGCCGCTGATGATGTTGCTGAGAGAGGTTTGGGAGGCAAAGCTCACCGCTACACCAACGATTCCCGCCGCACCCAGCAGAGCCGAGATGTTGATGTCAAAGACACCAAGGATATAAATCACCACCAGCACGTAGATGACGTAGCGGATGATTCTGATGACGGTTGGAATGGTCTGGGGCTTTTCTTTTTTGATGAGGATTTTCTTTGCAATCTTCTTGATGATAAGGTAGAGCAGGAAGAAGATTACAAGGCCGATGGCTGCAGAAATGATGTTGGCAATCATCTCTGCGGTGAAAAACTCTTTGATTGACTCCAGCATGAGCTCTCCTAGGAGGTGAGATTGTTGTGCATACAGAGGTCTGCAATGGGGCAGCCGGTGCAGTCGGGATTCCGGGCGGTACAGATGTATCTACCATGAAGTATAAGCCAATGGTGGGCGTGCTGCATATATTCTGCTGGAATGACCCGAACCAAATCCTGCTCCACGGCCTCTGGGGTGGTTCCGGCTGAAAGCCCCATGCGGGGACTGATTCGCAAAAGATGGGTGTCCACCGGCATGGTGGGCTCGCCGTACACCACATTCAGGATGACGTTGGCAGTCTTGCGCCCCACGCCGGGCAGCCGCTGCAGCTCCTCCCGGGTGCGGGGAATCTGGCCACCGTAGTCTTCTATCAGCATCTGGCTCAGCTCTATCACGTGGCGTGCCTTGGAGCGAAACAGCCCAATGGACTTGATGTAGTCGATGAGTCCTGCCTCCCCCAGCTCCAGCATTTTTTCAGGAGTGTCCGCCACCTGGTAGAGGGGGGCCGTGGCCTTGTTCACGCTCTTGTCAGTGGCCTGGGCGGAAAGCACCACGGACACCAGCAGGGTGAAGTCATTCGGCGCAAGGAGCTCCGTGGCGGGAGCGGGATTGGCTGCCTTAAACCGCTCAAAAATCTGGATGATTTTATCCCGCTCCAAGAGCCGCACGCCGGGATGCTGTTTTAACCCCTTGCCGCCTGCCATTTATTTTATGGCCTTCTTCAGCTGCTCGATTTTGTCGGTCTTTTCCCAACTGAATTCGCTGCGACCAAAGTGTCCGTAGGCGGCGGTGGCCTGGTAGACAGGTCTTTTTAGGTCAAGGGTCTTGATGATGCCGGCAGGAGTGCAGTCAAAGACCTCCTTTACAGCGGCCGCAATCGCTGCATCCTCAACCGTGCCAGTGCCGAAGGTTTCCACCATGATGGAGACCGGGAAGGGAACGCCGATGGCATAAGCCAGCTGCACCTCGCAGCGTTCGGCAAGCCCTGCAGCCACCACGTGCTTGGCGATGTAGCGGGCCATGTAGGCGGCGGAGCGGTCCACCTTGGAGGGGTCCTTTCCAGAGAAGGCTCCGCCTCCGTGTCGGCCCATACCGCCGTAGGTGTCCACGATGATTTTTCGCCCGGTGAGGCCGGTGTCGCCAAAGGGTCCACCCACTACAAAGCGCCCCGTGGGATTGACATAGAACTTGGTGTCCTTGTCGATGAGGCCGGTGGGCTCCAGCACGGGCTTGATAATCTGGTCAATCACCGTGTCCTTGATGGTGGCATGGCTCACGTCAGGGTTGTGCTGGTGGGAGATTACCACCGTGTCGATGCGTACCGGCTTGTGGCCCTCGTATTCAATCGTAACCTGACTCTTTGCGTCGGGCCGTAGCCAGCCGATGGCCCCGGTTTTGCGCAGGTCGGTGGCCTTCAGCAGAAGCTTGTGGGCGTACATGATGGGGGCTGGCATCAGCTCAGGGGTTTCTGAGCAGGCAAAGCCGAACATCATGCCCTGGTCGCCGGCGCCCTGCTGCCCCTTGAATTCGTCAAGGCCGCTGCCAACCACCCCCTGATTGATGTCAGGTGATTGGGCGTGAATCATGTTCATCACCGCCATGGAGTCGCAGTCCAGGCCAAAGTCAGAGTCGGTGTAGCCAATTTCCCTGGCGATGTTTCGGGCGGTTTGCTGCACGTCCACAAAGGTTTTGGTGGTAATCTCGCCACCAATCAGAACAAGGGCAGTGGAGGCAAAGGTTTCGCAGGCCACATGGCTTTCAGGGTCATGGCGCAGGCATTCGTCCAGCACTGCGTCCGAAATCTGGTCGCATAGCTTGTCGGGATGACCCTCGCCTACAGACTCAGAGGTAAAAAGGTATCTATTATTATTCATGTTGAGCTCCTGGCAGCATGTGCCAATTTGAATTCATTTCTAAAGTACTATACCATATAATTAAAATGTAGTATACTATGCATAATGATACTTTAATCGAAGCGGGAGGGCTTGATGGCTTGTGATAAGCAGTATTTAAAAAATCAGAAGGAGTGTAAGGTTAAATTCATCTTGTCTGCGGAGGCTGCTGACGGAGCCAAGGAGGTCTGGCTGGCCGGAGACTTCAACAGCTGGAGCAGCGTGGACACACCCATGAAAAAGCAGAAGGACGGAAGCTTTACCGTCACCCTCAAGCTGGAGACCGGACGGGAATACCAGTTCCGCTACCTGCTGGACGGCAAGCGCTGGGAAAACGACTGGTCTGCGGACAAGTACGTGCCCGCTCCCTTTTCCAACACGGACAACAGCGTGGTCATCGTGTAGCTGAGCCTAGGGGCAGAAATCAGACCGGCGGCAGAATCTGCTGCCGGTTCATTTTTTAAAGACTCCTGTAGCAACGGAGCACCTTAGCTTTCAGAGGCAGGCTCGGCGGCGGACATCATATCCTTGTCATAGCTGGTGTATCGGTTCTTTCCAGATTCTTTGGAATGATAGAGGGCCTTGTCCGCCCGTTTGAGGACCTGCCGCCAAGTGGTGTCGTCCGCATGGAACCAGGAGGAGCCGATGGAGATTGAGGTGCGGAAATGGCTGGCTTCGGACTTGAAGTGGAGGGAACTCACGCACTCCAGGATTTTTTCCCCCAGAATTTGGTCGTGCTCCTTGGCATGGTCATTGAACAGGATGACGAATTCCTCCCCGCCCCAGCGAAACAGCCGGTCTGCGGAACGGATGTGGGAGAGAATTGCCTGTGTCGTCCGGCACAAAACCTCGTCCCCCATGTCGTGTCCATGGGTGTCGTTGATGTTTTTGAAGTCGTCCAAGTCCAGCATCATGACCAGCGGCGACTCAGCTCCCTGCTGGAAGCGGTGGAACAGGTCAATCAGCATCTCCTCTCCAAATCGTCTGGTGTCAGCTCCCGTCAGGGCATCCTGCCTGGTCTCCTTTTTCACATACTCGCTGATTTTGTGGGACTGCCTCCTGTTGATTATGACGATGAGCCCGATGTCTGCTGCAGAGAGCACAATCAGCAGGCCGATGATGAAAAGCAGGGTAGAGCGGCCGAGTTGCTTGTTGTAGAGCTGGAGGTCAACGGCATTGCCGTGGACGTAGCTGAACACGGACGACAGCGGCTCTCCTGTGGCAATAATCCAATTGAACGGCTCGTACAGCTTTGCGTAGGATGCCTTTTCGCTGACCTTATCGCTGTGCAGCTCCTGGAAATGGTAGGTGTGGAAAATTTCCCCATGGTTGCGGATGCCCTCAAGCTCGGTAAGGTAGGGGAGCCTCCCCGTTGCATCCTCACTGTTTGTGCTGAGGAGCTGGCCCTCCGTTTCGGGCAGATTTGGATGGATGAGCCGGAGGGCGTAGTCATCGCCACCGTCATAGTCAAGTATCTCGTTTACCCAGACATAGCCGTCGGAACCGTAGACAGAGGCGTGAATCAGGCGGTAGATGAATCCCTTGGCGATTTTGTCGATGTTTTCCTGCGGTGCTAGGATGTAGAGGGTGTGCTGTCCGTAGGGGGCAATCAGATGGTAGGGGCAGGCTGCAACGTAGCGATGCCATTCATCCAGGGGAATGGATGTTCTTTTTTCCTCAACCTTGTCCTCGTTTTTGATGAATTCAGTCTTTTCCTGGCGGATGGAATCATACAGTGCAAGCTGGAATACCTGTCCGCTGTCCATGGTGTCCAGCAAAAGCACCCAGTCGTGGAGGGCGGTCCGTTCCTGTCTGGCTGTTTGGGCGGCCATGCGGATAATGAATTCTCCCTGCGACTTGATGGAGGACAGGACGAATTCCCGCTCATGCTCGATGTAGCTGACCATGTTCTCCACCCGCTCCCGCATCTTGTTTTCGGTGATGCTCAGGGCTTCCTGCTCCAACACAGTCTGCATATAGTTGGAGATATTTTCTATGAGGACAGTTACGAAAACGGATGTAACAAGGCAAATGACGATTTGAAAAACGATGAGAATGTAAAGGTACTTTTTTGTTCCTGTGTTCATAGTCATACTAGTATACTCTCAACTAAGGTTTAGTGTAAACCTTTTTGCATGGTGTCGAATCTTCCCTTGGAATCACTCCAGTGGCCCCGCTCCATTTCCTGTGGCACACTCAAAGAAGGTGGCCTCGTAGCCAATGACATTTTGGTAGGCCGCACCTACAGTCTTGATAAAGCCAGGGATTGACTCCTTGTGCACCAATGCAATGGCACAACCACCAAATCCGGCTCCGGTTACACGGGCCCCCAGACAGCCCTCGGTTTTGTTGGCCTCCTGGTTCAAGGTGTCCAGCTCGACTCCGGTGGTCTCGTAGTCATCCTTCAGGGACTGGTGGGAGGCATTCATCAGCTGTCCCAGCTCCTTTAAATCCCTGGATTTCAGTGCTTCGGTGGCCTGGTGAACTCGCTGGTTTTCCGTGATGCAGTGGCGCATCCGGCGGTATATAACCTCCGCAGTGGCAGTCTGGGGAGCGTTTGTTTTCAGGGCCTCCTGCAGGAGCGCCAAGTCATCCATTGTCATGGAGCAGGGATTTGCCACTGGCTTCTTTCCCTGGGCTGCAAGAGCTGTGTTTAGGATTTCCAGCCCCTCCTTGCACTCTGCCACCCGCTGGTTGTACTTGGAGTCAGCCAGCTGTCGCTTTTTGTTGCTGTTCATAACGATAAAGCGGTAGTCGCCCAGCTCCAGCGGAATGTACTGGTAGTCCAGTGTGGCGCAGTTCAGCAGGACGGCGGAATCCTTGCGTCCAGTGGCAATGATAAACTGGTCCATGATGCCGCACTGGACGTTCATAAAGCGATGCTCCGTCTCCTGACCGATGAGGGCATTGTCCACGGGGCCGATGTTGCCGCCGTAGAGCTGGCTCATGGCGGCGATAAAGCAGCATTCCAGGGCGGAGGAGGATGAGACACCGCCGCCGTCAGGGATGCAGCTGAAGAACAGTGCGTCAAAGCCAGTGGGAAAGGCCACGCCACGGTCCTTCATAATGGTGATGACCCCGTTCAGGTAGTTGCAGTAGTCGCTCTCCTTTTTGTAGGAGAAATGCTCGGTGATGTCAAAGGTGAGGCGGCCGGGGAAGCGGATGTCATCGTAGTTGATGGCAGTGTCAGCCCGGCGGCGGATGGCAAGGTAGATGTAGCGGTCTATGGCGGTGGGCAGCACCATGCCGCCATTGTAGTCAATGTGCTCCCCGATGATGTTGATGCGGGCGGGGGCCGCAAAGAATTGTATGGGTTGCGGGGCGGCTCCATACAGCTCCATGAATCGTCTTGCCAGCTCCCTTTTCAGGGCGGAAACATCCTGGGCGGCTAATTGGTTCAATAAGGTGTGGTCTTGCGTCATCTAGCTGCCTCGCTCATTCTGCTAAGGTTGGAGGCTTCAGTGACACATGCTGCTGCCTCCGGTCAGGTGCTTTGCGCCGATCGCTGCCCTCTGGGGAGGCTCCGTCCCGCCTGCGGCGGTCTCCCCCCTCAGAACGCCGCTCCACCTGGAAGGAGCTCACTGCCTCCAGTAGTTCGGCCACCGAATTCCGGGTGGACTGTGCCACGTCAGCGATGAGCATGGATGCATTCTGCATTTCCGAAGATGCCGCCTTGCATGAGGCAAGTCCCCTGTTCACGTCGTCGTTCATGCTTCGCAGCTTGTGACACAATTGGGAGGTTTCAGTGGTACTGGAGGTAATCTCCCCCACGTTCGTCGTGATGTTGCGGGTGCTGCCCTGTATGTCGTTCAGTGCTTTCAGCACCTGCTCGGAAAGCATTTCCTGCTCGCCGGTGGCCTGCTCCAGCTGGGTCACTACGTGGGAAATGTCGTTGATGCGCTGAATGGTTCCCTCAAAGGACTTGTCGATGCTTACGGCTGTCTCGGCGATGCCGTCAATCTGACCCTGGATGGACTTGAGGTAGGAGCTCGATGAGCTTGCCTGCTTTGCCGCAGTCTCAGCAAGCTTTCGGATTTCGTCGGCAACGACGGCGAATCCCTTTCCTGCGGCTCCGGCATGGGCGGCTTCGATGGCGGCGTTCATGGCCAGCAGGTTTGTCTGGGCCGCTACCGAGGAGATGACCGAGTTCATTTCCTGCAATGAGGCTGATTCCTGCCGCACGCCCACAATGTTTTGGGCAGCCTGGCTGACCGCACTCTTGTTGTCGGAGGCCAGCCGCACCAGCTCCTCCACGTACTCGGCTGCCTCATTGATTCGCTTGTGCACGGAGTCCATGCTGGCCACAATCTCTTCGATGGAGGTGCTGGAATAGGCGATGATTTGGTTTTGGGAGTCAATTTCCTTGCCCAGCTGCTCCGCCTCGCCCACAATCTTTGCCACCGCATCGTCAACCTGCTGTATGGCGGAGGTCTGGCTTGAGGATGTGGAGTCCATCTGGGCGATGGCCGACACCGTGTCTCCCACCGAAACCTTGATGGAGTCCGATGCCTGGGCCAGGGAGGAGGACATCTGAGACACCGACGAGGCTGACTTGAAAATCTTTCCCACCAGCATTCGGATGTTTTGGGAGAATGCCTCGAATCCCCGCGCCAGCGAGTCAGCCTCCTTGATGGCATACTCCTCGAAGATCGCCGTGAAGTTTCCCTTGGAGAAGTCGTCGCAGTGCGCCACCATCTCTGAAAAGGTTCTGCTGATCAGGCGGCTGAACAGCCAGGCCACAACCATGATGATGACAGCCTGAGTCACAATGACGATGATGACAAGCCCCAGCCCGCGCTGCATGGTGGAGGAGAAGTCCGACACGGGGCCCTCCGCCACCACAAACCACGGCGTTCCCTCCACGGGGGACAGGGAAAAGTAACGCTGGTTTTTTATGAAGACCTGGGTGCCGCTGCGGGAAATTCCGGTGCCCTGGAATTGAATCATAGACCTATCCACGCCATATTCAGCAAAGAAGGAGGCTGACATCATCTTGCTCTTGTCCGTATGGACGACATAGACTCCCGTAGAATCCACTAGGGCCATGGTGCCGTTGGGAGAAACCTTGTATTCCCCAACCAGTGTGGATACGTCTTTCAGCAGCAGGTCGGCTCCCGTTACGCCGACTATGTTGCCCACCGTGTCGTGGACGGCGTAGGAGATGGTTACGCAGACCTCTCCTGTCCGGGAGTCGATGTAGGGCTCGCTGAAGGAGACGGAGGTGTCCTTTTCCATCGCCTTTGCTTTTGCCAGCTGATACCACGGCCGGGAATTCGGTGTCCAGTCAGGATCGGGAACCCAATCATCACTGTTCACAAAGATGCCTCCCTCCTCAAAGCGGGAAATCTCCGTGGCGTAGTAGATGGAAAAGTTTCCAATTTCCTCTCTACCGAAGGCCTGCACAGCAATGCTCAGAAGCCGTGGGTCATGGTTGATTCTCGCAAGAGCATTGAGCTCCTGCACCTTGTTGGAGAACGGCAGCAAGAGGTTCACAATCTCTATGTCAAGCTTTTCTGTCGTGGTGGTGGCAAGCTGCTCCACCGTGCGCTCTATGCTCGTGTTCGTCACCTTGACAAAGAGGAGGGAGGTGATTACTGAGGTAATAACAAGGGGGAGCACGCTCAGTAGCAGTAGTTCCAGTGCCAGCGGAAATTTCAATGGTGGCTTTGCCATACGGAATCCTCTTATGGGTGTAGTTTGATATAACATTATAACCTATATAGATAATTAATCAAGGAAATGTTGCGGATATTTTTAAAGGCAGGAGTGTCAGCCGGGTACGCCGCCAATCCCTCGTGGCCATGACAAGTCCAGTAGCCTGTTTGCAAAAAATATTGTATCATTCCCTGTCAAGGAGGCGACTGCTATGAAGGTATGGAATGGAAGGAGGGTGGCAGTGCTGCTGGCCGTTCTGGGGATGACGCTGATGATTTCCTGCGGCGGCAAGGACAAGGCCGTCGCAACGACGGAGACCCAGGCTGCTGCTCTCCGCATGAACGCAAAGGCTGCCACATTTACGGACACTGCGGTCTTTGATGATGTGGTGATGGAGGAGGCTGTGGAGGCAGAGATGGACTATGGTGCCGTGCCGGAGCCGACGGTGGCAGGTGCCAGCGGCGGCGGTTCTGGTGGCCAAAATCCAGCCGGGCAGCAGGAGCGCAAGCTGATAAAGACCGGCTCCATCAGTCTGGAGGTGGAGCAGCTGGCTTCCGCAGAGGAGGCGGTGCTGGAGTGGTGCCAGTCCTTTGGCGGCTATGTGGCCTCCTCCTTTAACCACGAGACCAACGCCGCCTTTACTGTGCGGATTCCTGCCGTCCACTTTGACGCAGCCATGGCCGCCGCCGGAAATCTGGGCCGTGTCCGCTCCCGCAACGTCTCTACCCAGGATGTTTCCGAGCAGTTCTACGACCTGCAAACCCGGCTGGACACCAGAAAGATTCTGCGGGACCGGCTACAAGCCTACCTTACCCAGGCGGCGAACATGGAGGATTTGCTGGGCATTGAGCGGGAGCTGAATTCCACCCTCACGGAGATTGAGTCCATGGAGGGCAGGATGCGGCGGCTTTCCAACCAGATTGACTATTCCACCATCACCGTGGACCTGAACCTGCCCTACCGCACCACGGACCAGGGCTTCCAATGGCCCAGCCTGGATCGCAACGTCCGCCGCTTCCTGTCCAATGTGGTGGACTTTTTTGTGGATTTTGTGGCGATTGTGCTGTATATTGTTATCTTCGGAGTGCCGATTCTTGCCCTGGTGGCCTTCCTGTACTGGCTGCTGCTGGGCAGGCTGGGGCTGCTGAAAAGGATTTTCAAAAGGCTGAAATAAAGCCCGTCGGCAGCTGCGGTGTGGCCTGCCGTCGGCGGAATCAAGGAGTATTTTTAAGGAGAGTTATTTATGGAAAAGATTGCGAGCTTTACGATTGACCACATCAAGCTGGAGCCTGGGGTTTATGTCTCCCGCATCGACCCGGTGGGCAACTCCTGCGTCACCACCTTCGACATCAGGATGACAGCGCCCAATCGGGAGCCGGTGATGAACACGGCGGAAATGCACGCCATTGAGCATCTGGGAGCTACATTTTTACGTAATCACGGGGAGTTTGGCAGCAGGATTGTGTACTTTGGCCCCATGGGCTGCCGCACCGGCTTCTACCTGCTGCTGGCGGGGGAATATAGCTCACGGGATGTGGTTCCGCTGCTGACCCAGATGTACGAGTTTATCCGCGACTTCCGGGACGATATTCCTGGAGCCTGCCCCAAGGACTGCGGCAACTACCTTGACATGAACCTGCCCATGGCCAACTGGCTGGCCAGTAAGTTCTTAAACAGTACCTTGTACGGCATAGACGAGCCGCATTTGGTCTACCCTGAGTGATTCGCAGACTGTGGCTTGCTTATTTCGGGTGTTTTAGAAAAAAAATTGACAGCCTGGTTTTTGTGGCGTTATAATGAAACAATCTTTTTTTATTGCCGTTAGGAGGAAAAGAATGAGAAGGATTGTAGGAATTCTGTTGGTTGTTGCCGCAGTGTTCTCAATGGTTGCCTGTAGCAAGCCTGCCGAGAGTAAGGCTGGCAAGCAGGTTGTTGATGTCATCATCTCCCAGTATGGAAACTATACCCAGGAGTGGTGGACTGAATTTGAGAAGGCCTTCGAGACAGCGAACGCTGACATTGACTTGAACATCGAGATTGTCTCTTGGAACGACATCTACTCTGTTGTTACCACCCGTATTTCCACTGGTGAGCAGCCTGACATCCTGAACATCTCAGGCTTTGCAGATTATGTTGCTGATGACCTGCTGATGCCCGCCGAGGAGTACACCTCTGCCGCTGTTAAGGCCCAGATTATCCCCAGCTTCTGGAACTCCAACGAGATGGATGGAACTGTTTGGGCACTGCCCATCCTGGCATCCTGCCGCGCCCTGTTCTGCAATGTTGACCTGCTGAACGGTGCTGGAATCACCACTCCTCCCCAGACTTGGGATGAGGTCGTGGCTGCTTGTGCCGCCCTCCGTGCCACCTATGGCGACACCATCGTTCCTTGGGGACTGGACATTTCTACTGACGAGGGACAGGCTGCCTTCTCTTACTATGCCTGGAACTTCGGTGGTGGTTACGTGGATGCCGCCGGCAATTGGAACCTGAACTCTGCCGAAAACGTGCAGGCCGTTGAGTACATCAAGTCTCTGATTGACGCTGGTTACTGCAACGCCGGCCCCTACACTGACACCCGTTATCCCCTACAGGATGCCTTCAGCGCCGGAACCCTCGCCATGATGATTGGGCCCATGAACATGGTTGCCGCCGACTCCACCGTAAACTACGAGGCTGTGAACATTCCTGGCAAGGGAATTGGTCTTGGTGTTTGCGACCAGCTGATGGTATTCAAGGACGAAAAGGCTGCTGACCAGGCTGCTCGCACCGCTGCCATCTCCAAGTTCTTCGACGCTTTCTATGCTTGCGAGACATACTCCGACTACATGGTGTTCGAGGGCTTCCTGCCCGCTACTCTGGATGCTTCTGATTACCTGGCCAAGAATGCCGAGAAGCACACCCAGGGCGGAAGCACAAAGACAGGTTCCTCCGAGTACTTTGCAACATTCTGTGCAGTTCTTCCCACCTGCCAGTTCTATCCCCTGCAGAAAGCAGAGTGGATGGATGTTCGCAATGGTGTTATTGATGTGGAGCAGAAGGTTTGCCAGGGACTGGTTTCTGCCAAGGATGCCCTGGACGCATTGCAGGCCCAGGTTGCCGGAAACTGAGTTCCGTGGGGAATATTTGTAGTCCATTGTAATCTGACGGGGGCCTGAGCACTCAGGCCCCTTTTTTGGTCGCAAATACAAAGAGTTCGTATTCATCATCGCCAGGAGGAATCAGCAAATGAAGGGAAGCTCTCAACCAGTACAGTCGTTTAAAAAGATTGAGCCCTACGTCTGGCTCTTGCCCAGCACCCTGATGATGGGAGTGATGATTCTGATTCCCATCGTCACAGTGTTCCAGTCATCCTTTTCTGAAATCAGCAAGGTGGGCGTGAACCGTGGATGGAACGGCATCGCAAACTATGTCGCTGTGTTCAACAATCCTACCTTCTGGCACACCCTGCAGAACACCCTTGTCTGGACGGTGGTGGTGGTGGGACTTTCCACGGTCATCGGCTTTACCTTGGCTATGATTTTGAACGTGCAATTCAAGGGAAGGAAGATTGTCCGTGCAATCATCGTGTTTCCTTGGGCAACGGCGCTCATCATTCAGGCAGTTGTGTGGAAATACATCATCAACCCTGAGTACGGTGCCCTCAACACCCTGCTGTACAATCTGGGCATCATCAGCCATTACATCAACTGGACGGCAACTCCCGCCGCCTTCTTTGCCTGGGAATGCTGGGTAGGCATCTTTGTCACCGTTCCATTTGTGACCTTTTGCGTGCTTTCCGGTCTGCAAAGCATTGACGGCGCCTTGTACGAGGCGGCTGACGTGGACGGAATCGGATTCTGGGGCAAGCTTTTTAGAATCACCCTGCCGCTGGTCATGCCCAGTCTGTCCGTCTCCACCGTGCTGAACATCATCTATGTGTTCAACTCCTTCCCAATCATTTGGACGATTTCCAAGGGAGACCCCGCCGACCAGACGCATACCCTGGTCACCTATCTCTATGACCTCTCCTTTAGCTCCGGCAAATTCGGTGAGGCTGCGGCGGTCTCTGTCATTGGATTTGTGATTCTTGCCATTTGCGCAAGCATTTATATGATTATATCCTTGAAGGCTGAGCAGGAGGACTGAATATGAGGGGAAAAGGATTTAAACTGTCCCGAATTTTGCTGTATGTGGGAATTATCGTCGCTTGTGTCATAATCCTGTATCCGTACTTTGTCATGGTCATCACGGCTTCCAGAACAAATGCGGAAATGTATGACACCCGTGCCGGAATCTTGCCGGAGGTCTGGCAGCTGGATAACTTCATAAAGATTTGGTCCGAGGCTCCCATCATCCGCTATCTGGGGAATTCGATTTTGGTGGCGGGAGGCGCATCACTTCTGGCCATTGTCTGCGGGATTCCTGCTGCCTATGCGCTTTCGAGGATGAAATTCAAGGGCAAGGCCTTCTTTATGGGAGCCGTCATCATGAGTCAGATGTTCTCACCGGTGGTCCTGTTGGTGGGAATCTACCGCATGATGGTAAATATGGGCTTGAACAACAGCATTTTCGGCCTCATCCTGCTGAACGCGGCCTTCAACCAGGCCTTTGTCATCTGGCTGCTGCGGGGAACCTTTACCTCCATTTCCGCCGAGATGGAGCAGGCTGCCAAGATTGACGGCTGCGGAACAGTGCAGGCATTGGTTCGGATCCTGCTTCCCACCGCCGCTCCGGGCATCGTCACCACCTTGATTTTCGTGTTCATCAACTCCTGGAACGAGTACACCATCGCCCTGACTCTGATTTCTTCGGACATCTTCAAGCCCATCACCGTGGGAATCAATGTCTTCTATGGATTCAACTTCATCAAGTGGCAGTATCTGTTTGCGACATCGATCTTTGCAACCATTCCGGTCATCATCCTCTTCCTGTTGATTGAAAAGCACCTGGTGAGCGGCCTGACTGCCGGCAGTGTGAAGGGCTAGCCTGTGTGTGGAGGAGCGGTGGCTACGAAACCGATTGTTGCGGTAACGATGGGAGACCCGGCGGGAATCGGTCCTGAGATTGTGGTTCGTTCCTTGGTGAACTCCCAGGTGAGGCAGAACACCTTTTGTCATCTGGTGGGCAGCCGCTCGGTACTGGAGGATGCCTGCCGACGATGCGGGCTGTCCACCGCAATTTTGGACTCGGAGTGTGTCTGCGTGGAGGATGTGGAGGGAATCCTCGCCGGTTCATATCAGTACGGGGAAGTCTCTGCTGCCTGCGGTGCCGCTTCCTTTGCCTACCTCCAGCGAGCAATTGAGCTTGCCAAGGCGGGCAAGGTTCATGCGGTGGCGACAGCCCCTGTCAACAAGGAGTCGCTGCGGGCAGGCTCAATTCCCTTCATCGGCCACACGGAGATATTCGGTGCGCTGACGGATACTCCCGACCCCCTCACCCTGTTCGAGGTACGGAACCTGCGGGTGTTTTTTCTGAGCCGCCATGTTTCACTCCGCCGTGCCTGCGACCTTGTGACCAAGGAGCGAATTATGGACTATGTTCGCCGCTGTACCAAGGCGCTCCGACAGCTGGGCATTACAGAGGGAACCATGGCCATAGCCGGACTGAATCCCCACTCCGGGGAGCACGGCCTTTTTGGAAACGAGGAGATGGATGCGATTGCACCTGCCGTGGAGTCATTGAGGAGGGAGGGCTACGATGTCGTCGGGCCGGTAAGCGCCGACTCCGTGTTCCACTTGGCCCTGCGGGGACGGTACAACAGTGTCCTGTCCCTGTATCACGACCAGGGCCACATCGCCACCAAAACCTACGACTTTGAGCGAACCATTTCCATCACCTGCGGAATGCCCATCCTGCGCACCTCCGTGGATCACGGCACAGCCTTTGATATTGCAGGAAGGGGAGAGGCATCTGCCGTCAGTATGGTGGAGGCCATCCTGACGGCGGCAAAATATGCACCATGCTGGAAATCACTGGCGGAAATGTGATAGACTGGCGGCACCAATGAATGCATCCCAAATCCTGCAGCAGGGCCTTGCAGCCCTCGATTTTCCCCAAGACACAATTCCTGGCATCCAGCAAGCCTTGGAGGGCTACATCAGAGAATTGCTGCTGTTCAATGCCGCCTATGACTTGGTGGGCTCGGAAAGCCCCAGTCAGATTGCGGTCAATCATATTTTGGACAGTCTCTCCCCCTGGAGTCTCATCAAGGAGCTGGCGCTGGAGCGTCAGGACGGGCGACGGGAGAGGGTTCAAGTGGCGGACATTGGCTCCGGCGGCGGTCTGCCAGGAATTCCCCTGGCAATTGTCATGCCGCAGCTCCAGTTTGTGCTGGTGGAGCGGATGAGCAAGCGCTGTGCCTTCCTGGAGAACTGCGCCGCCGTCCTTGGGCTAAAAAATGTGCGGGTGGAAAACCTCCAGGCGGAGCAGGTGCCGCCTCACTCCTTCGATGTGGCCACCTTCCGTGCCTTCCGTCCACTGGACAAAAAGATAATCAAAACCCTGCTGCACACAATCCGTCCCGATGGTGTGCTGGCCGCTTATAAGGCAAGGCTGGAAAGCATCGAGGCGGAAATGGCCGCCATTTCTTCCATCGTACCGGAGTATAAAATAAAACCACTGACGGTTCCCTTTTTGGAGGACCACCAGCGGCATCTGGTTCTCATTCGGCAGTAGAAAATTCTCAAGGGCGGCCAGACGGAGCCACTGCACTCAGCCAATCTTTTTGAGGCGCTTGACCAGCTCTGTCTTGTCAACCAGGTCGATGGGGCGGCCCTCGATGAACCTCCTGGCCTCATCGGAAAATACTCCGGCAGTGATGCAAATGCCATGTCCTGCTCTGGCATCCTTTATTCTGCCGTGGAAGTCCCGGATATGTAGCTCGCCAATGGAGCCAGAGGTGCGGTAGAAGCGGAAGATTACCACATCCTCCCACTTTGCCGTTTCCACCTCTGTCAAGACCTCCGTATTGTCGGTGGTTACGGCAATGTCCAGGATGCGGACTGTGGCCTTGCCGTAAAAGGTCTCCACAACTCTCCGGCACAGAGCCACAAAGTCGCTGTTTCCTGCGGTGAGGTATATGTGGAGGTTCTTGTTCTGCTTCAGCTCGGTATAGCGTGTAATCAAGGCGCTGACATCACGATATGTGGCATTGACGGTTTGAATTTCCTTCAGCAGGGAAAGCCCCTTTTCCATTCCTCCATTTTGTAGGTAGCATCCTGCCAGGCGGTACTTTATCTCCAGCAAGGTTTCCGGCGGTACATTGGAATGCTTCAATGCTATCTCAAAATCCTGGATGGCCATGTCCAACGCACCGCCGTTCATGTGCATGACGCCCGCCGCAAGGCAGGAGCGCGCACCGTAGTCAGGGTCGGCCCGCAGATGCATGAACACCTTCAGGGCCTTGTCTCCAAAGCCAGTCTGAAGCATGGCATCCGCCATGGAAAAGAGCGCCTCCTTGTTCTCCGGATTTTCTTCCAGGGCCCTCCTCAGATGGGGCAGGGAGTCCTTGTATCTCTTTACATTATAGTAAGCCAAGCCGATGAACTCGTTCAAGCCTGCGGCATCCTGATTGAGCATGAGGGCATTTCGCAGGTAGGGAATGGCCTTGTCAAAGGCATTGGTCTGGTAGTATGCCTGCCCCAAGTAATAGTTCAGCTCAAAATTCTTGTTGTTGATTTTTGCCGCGACGCTCAGACCATGCAAAGCCTGCTCCGGCTTGTTGAGCTTGACGGCGACAATTCCCTGCCGCAGAGCCACCTGAAAAACATCCATGTCTTTGCTTGTGGCGGCAAGCGCCAGCAGGTTTTCCAAAAGTGGAAACGCCTTTTCCCAATTGTTCTCCTGGTAGTAGAGGTCGGACAGTTCCATCAGGGCAGGGACGTTATGGGGATTTTGGGACAACTTCTTTGTTGCCTCCCTGATAATGACAGCCCGACTGCGTGTCTTGGTTGTTTTTTTATCCTTTCCTTTTCTTCCGGCAATGGTTGTGATGATGGCTAAAAAAACAGCAATAATGAGAATGGCAATTAAAATTGACGTTATCATAAGGTGCATTATGCCGTTCCTGTGCCAAGGTGTCAAGAAACAAACTTGACAAGAAAGGCCATCAATAATAACATATATTGTATGGGCAAAAAAATCGGCATAAAACTGGCAGATGGAACCTTTTATCCCATTATGGAGGACGGAGTTCCACAAAAAAAATTGATGGAATTGACTACGGTTCAGGACAACCAGACAACCGCCTCCATCGACCTGTATCGCTCCGAATCTGGAACCATGGATGATGCGGAGTACGTGGAGTCGCTGGAATTGTCCGAGCTTGTTCCGCATCCTGGTGGCGAGACCAGCATCAGTTTTACCATCCAGCTAGATGAGAACAACATGCTTTCGGCAGAGGTGGTGGATTCTGAGTCTGGAAAAACCAGCGCCACGCAAGCACATCTTGTCAATCTGCCCTCCGACCAGCGTCGGGACTCCTCCGACTACACACTCTCAGAGGTTTCTGACATTGACTTTGAAGAACCTCCCCTGCCAGAGGCCCCTATCAATGGCCCTGCTGCCGAGGCCATGGATATTGACTTTGCCGAAACAGAGGCTCCGCAGGCAGACGGAGCTGCCGACTTGAATCTTGCTGACTTTGATCTGGATGACTTTGCCACAGTGGACTCCTTGCCCTCGGTGAGCCTTTCCCAAGAGGATGCCTTTCCGTCTGGAGCTGATTTTTCACATTACAAGGATGATTCTCCCGAAGAGAGCCCTGCCGTTTACGAGATGCCGGCCTCCATCGATGACTTGCCTGACTTTGGCGATGTGAGCCTCGACTTGGACAATGACCAAAATGCCGACGGGGGAAGGGGTGGGAGTCAAGCTGACCCGGTGCTTTCCGACTTGGATTTGGACGACTTTGCCTCCATTGACGGAGACTCCCACTTGGATGCCCTGCTGGGAAAGGGCGACAGCCTTGACGAGTCTGCCAAATCGCTGCCCGACATTTCCGCCACCTCCTTTGACCTGCCGGACTTCAATGAGAACACATTGGATGCCAAATCCTCCGATGATTTCTCTTTTGATGCTCCTGACTTTAATTTTGGTAATGAAAAGGCTGGATTCACTTCAACGGAAGAAACCCAGCCCATGTCTGTATATGAGGACTCCCTGCCTGACTTCAGCAATTTTGAATTGCCGGATTTTGATGATACGCCTAAAAACAATTTTTCCTTTGAAAAGGAGTCTGGATTGTTCACCGAAAATGACTTCCGAGATCCTGCGTTCTACACTACGGACTCTCAATCCGCTGCCACTCCCCTTGATTTTACTGGACTCTACGACGACACGGAAAACGAACTCATAAAACAGGAAAATAGAAAGCGGCGTAGCTCCCTTGCCGTCGTAGTCTGCGTTATCTGTGCCCTCATCTGCATAGGAATCCTGCTGTTCATCCTCTTCCTGCTTCCTGGCAGGCTTTCCACTCAGGCGACTGCTGGCAGCCAGCTGGCCGCAAGCTCCCAGACTGATGCCGCCGCCCAGGAATTGGAGGTGCAGCCAGATGTGACAGCAGCCGTGGAGGATGTAATTGTCATTGTGGACACCCCTTCTGTAGTGCCCGCCCCGCCTCCTCAAGTCGCAGGGGAGCCTGCAGCCGTTAAATACAAGGTAAAGTGGGGCGACACCCTGTGGGATATTGCCCAGTCCTACTACAACAATCCTTGGTTGTACAAGCGGATTGCGGCAGTCAACAATATCTCCAACCCGGATTATATTGTTGCAGGTACCATCCTCACCATTCCACCACAGTAGGATGCCCGTGCAAAAGAAAAAGCCCTGCATTCTCGCCTTCTTTTTACTGCTTGCCCTTGTCTTGACTGGTTGCGGGGACGGTGGATTTTTGTCTCCGCAGGCCCAGTTCGGACGTAATGCCTGGTATTTTATGGCTCGTGCCAGTCTGCACAGCGGTACGGAAGACGAGGCCGTCACATATTTGGAGCGGGGAGCCCAAAAATCCGAGGACTTTTTTGCCCAAAAATGCCTGGAGGAGCTGAGTCGCTTTGGTTCTGTACGGCAGAGGATTGCCACCGCCCAGGAGCTGTACAAGAGGTTTCCCAGCAATACAAGCTTGCTGCGGTTCTGCCAGGAGCTGCTGACCGGCGAGGAGTACGAGCAGCTCATTGCAGTAACAGCGAATTTGACGGGCGACATTCCTGCAGAATTGACCTATTTGCGCCTTGTTGCCCTGTCAAACAGGGGCAAGCAGGGCTTTGCCGGAGAGCTGGAGGACTGGTTTTTCCACGAGGACATCACCGGGTTCCACCGGAAGTATTTCGACGCCTTTAAAGACACAGCAATTGCCAGATTGCTGGCAGAGGATACGATTCAAGGAATGGAATTCCGCCTGGCAGTGCAGCGGCGGGACTATGGGCAGGCAATTCAAATTGTATCCCGGCTCTTGCAGGAGCAGGCATCTGCGTCCCAATGGCTGTCCCAGCAATCAGAAAAAATGCTTTCTGACATCGGGCGAACCTTTTTATACGGAACCCCGCAGGTAACGGAGGCCGCCCAATTCCTTGAGTCCACCGTAAAAGGGCTAGACAGGAGCTCTCCTGAATACACTCCATTCTACCTCAATTTCTATGCCGCCAGACTCTATGACAGGGGGCTGGGGACAGGCAACAAAAAGGCCCTCGAAGGATTCAAGGCAGCCATGGAGACCGCCCCCACCCCAGCAAACTATGACAATGCCCTGTGGTACTATCTTTCCACCCAGCTAAAAATCTCTGTGGAGGCGGCTGAAACGGCGCTAAGGGAATATATTGCCACCCTGCATGACCCAAGCTATTGCAGTGATTTTTTTGAGACCCTGGCCTTGCGGTATTTTACCAAGCACGATTGGACCGGTATGCTTCGGGTCTACGGCATAATCAAGGATTATGCGGATTCGGAAACCCTGTCCCGCTACTCCTATCTTTGCGGGCGCCTTGTCCAGCTGGGGCTCATAGACCTGGGAGATTTTTCTCAGAGTGACGTTCAAGCAATCCTCTCCGTTCCACAGGCTGACGATGGCTCCCGCCAGTCAGCAACATCTACGGGCAAGTCCGACGAGGAGGATTCCCCCAGCATGAGGGATGAGGTTTCTCGTGCCCTCTTTTCTACGGCCTACAGAGAGGGTGGGGACTTGTACTACCGGCTGATGGCTGCGGTACAGCTTGACTATTCCCCAGCAGTCGTTCGGCAAACCATTTACAAGTCCCGAATTCTGGATGACTTCCAGCCAGATGCAAATCTGGAAAAACTTTTGGAGGGCTTCATTGTCTTTGACCTGCCGGAGCATATTTACCCGCTGTGGAGAGAGAATTCTTCTGTTATCAGCCTGGAAATGGCGCAAAGGGCTGCTGCCTATCTTTCACTGTATGGGGTTGAACTGTATTCCGCACAGGGCCTGCGCCTCATGGCAAATGCGATTTTTCAGCCGGACAGCCAAACCACAGAGGAAATGTATCGGCTGGCCTATCCACGGCTGTATTCGGCAGAAATTGCCGCCGCCGCCCAGGAATATGACCTGCCAGAATATCTGCTTTTGGGCCTGATTCGTAGCGAAAGCTTTTTTGAGGCCGGCGTATCCTCCCATGCTGGTGCGGTGGGACTGGCTCAGCTGATGCCGTCCACAGCGGGAGACATTGCTCGCAAGCTGAGGGTGAGTGAGTATGACCTAACCGATCCTGCCACCAGCATCAGCTTTGGCAGCTTCTATTTGGCGGAGCTGGTGGGCCGTCTGGACAATTCAATTATCGAGGCGCTATACTCTTACAATGCGGGCATCACGAACCTGCGGAATTGGAAAAAAGTCTTTCCAGACCTACCGGAGGACCTGATTTTGGAGTTGATTCCCTTTGCAGAAACTCGCAGCTACGGCAGAAAGATTGTCAGTGCAACCGCAGTCTACGGAGATCTGTACTACGGCAGGGCCCACACGGATGTGGTGGCTGAAATCATGTTCGACTAGCTATCAGCAGGCAATCAATCCCACTTGGATTGTACAGGAATTCGGCCCCTCAAAGGAAAATGTCTTGTCCGCCTTCTTCTAGAGCCTTGTTTTTTTGCAGGCTTTACGGTATTATTTTTTGCCATTTATTTTGTCATGGAGTTATTATTGTGTATAAAATTATTGAAAAACAGCAGCTTTCTGCAGATGTTTTCTATATGAGGGTTATGGCGCCGGACATCGCCCGCAATCGCAAGGCGGGGCAGTTTGTGCTGGTGCAGTTGGACTTGGAATTTGGGGAGCGGGTTCCCCTGACCATCGCAGATGCAGATGCCCAGGCTGGTTGGATTGCGCTCGTTTTCCAGAGGGTTGGAGCCACCACACTAAAACTTTCCCAAAAGGATGAGGGCGATGAGGTTGCCGCAATTCTTGGGCCCTTGGGGAACCCCACCCATATCCAAAAGGTAGGAACCGTTGTGTGTGTTGGCGGTGGAATAGGAGTGGCTCCTCTCTACCCCATTGTCCAGGCTTACAAGGCCGCCGGGAACAGGATCATTGTCATCATGGGAGCTCGCAGCAAGGAGCTGCTGATTTTTGAGGACAAGATGCGTGCCCTTGCGGACGAGCTGGTGATTATGACAGATGATGGATCTGCCGGGCAAAAGGGACTTGTTACCGAGCCGTTGAAGGAGTTCTGCGAGCAAAATCCCAAGCCAGACGAGGTGGTGGCAATTGGCCCCCCCATCATGATGAAGTTCTGTGCCGACACCACAAGGCCCTATGGTGTGCATACCATCGTTTCCTTGAACACGATTATGATTGACGGTACTGGCATGTGCGGGTGCTGTCGTATCACGGTGGACGGGAAGACGCAGTTTGTGTGCGTTGACGGCCCTGAATTCGACGGCCATCTGGTGGACTTTGACAATATGATGCTGCGGATGCGCTCCTTCAAGCGGAGGGAGGAAAAAGACATGCACAAGTGCCGGATGGAAGCCCAGGCTGATGCCATTGCATCGGGAGGTGGAAAGTGAGTTTTGTTAGTCCCCCTGAGTTAAGCGAGAAGGCCATCTTGGAATTGGCGGAGGTGAACAAAAAACTGGAGAAGGGGGCTCTTACCGCCAAGGACAGGCTGGCCATTCCCCAGCAGGACATGCCGGTTCTAGAGCCTCTGAAACGAGCACGGCTTATGGATGAGGTTGCCATCGGTTATACCAAGGAGCAGGCTATTGTGGAGGCCCAGCGTTGCCTCCAGTGCAAGAATCAGCCCTGCGTCAACGGCTGTCCCGTAAATGTCCCCATTCCCCAGTTTATCGCAGAGATTGCCAATGGCGATTTCAAGAAGTCTGTGGACATCATCAAGACCACCAACCTCCTGCCTGCAATCTGCGGGCGCGTCTGTCCCCAGGAAAAGCAATGCCAGGAGCAGTGCACCGTCGGGAAGGTGTTGAAGGATGTGGAAAAGTCCGTGGCCATTGGTCGCTTGGAGCGATTTGTGGCGGATTATGAGCGGGAGAACAACCTCCAAACCCTGCCGGAAATTGCCCCTCCTACAGGCAAGCGGGTTGCCATAATCGGTTCCGGTCCAGCCAGTCTCACCGCCGCTGCGGATGTCCGCAGAGATGGCCACGAGGTGGTGGTGTTCGAGGCATTCCACAAGGCTGGTGGTGTCATGGTGTATGGAATTCCTGAGTTCCGCCTGCCCAAAAGCATAGTAACGCAGGAAATTGACCAGCTCAAGAAAATGGGGGTTCAGTTCAGGGAAAACTTCCTGGTGGGAAGAACCGACACCTTGATGCAATTGCTGGAGGAGCAGGGATTTGATGCTGCCTTTGTGGGAACAGGCGCTGGACTGCCAAAGTTCCTGAATGTGGAGGGAGAGAACCTCATCGGTGTGTTCAGTGCCAATGAGTATCTCACCCGCGCCAATCTGATGCGGGCCTATGACCAGGCGGCGGACACCCCCTTGTATGATGCCAAGCATGTGGCCATTGTGGGGGGCGGCAATGTCGCCATGGATGCGGCACGCACCGCATTCCGCCTTGGTGCGGAGCGGGTTTCTGTCATCTATCGTCGTACCCGCAACGAAATGCCCGCCCGCCGGGAGGAGATTGCCCATGCCGAGGAGGAGGGAGTTGAATTCCTGTTCTTGGAAAATCCCACCAGAATCCTTGGAGACGAGGAGGGCCGCATCCGTGCAGTGGAGTGCCTTTCCTACCAGTTGGGGGATCCGGATGAGTCCGGCCGCCGCAGCCCCGTCGCCATTCCCGGTAGTGAGCACGAGGTTCCCTGTGATGCCCTCATCGTGGCCTTGGGCAACGATTCCAGCCCGCTGATGATGAAGACCACACCTGGCCTTGATGTGGACAAAAAGGGGCACATCAAGGTAAATGAGGACTGCGCTACCTCCTTGCCCAGGGTGTGGGCTGGCGGTGACATCGTTTTGGGGGCAGCCACTGTCATCCTTGCCATGGGTGAGGGACGAAGGGCTGCCGCCAGCATCAACGAGTATCTGAAGACCTTGTAATGAGCAAGGCCGATGTACAAAGACCCCCTAGTCTTGCTAGGGGGTCTTATTTTGTTCTGCAAGAAAAGCAAAGGCTGTCTCAACCTGGTGCAGGCGTACACGGAGGGCAATCTTGGAACGATTCCTCCGCCAATTTCTAGCCCATGAAAAAGCCCATGAAGAAGCCCCAGCCAAGAGCCAGTCCGAATGAACCGAGCACAGGGATGAGGCAGGTGGTCACAAAGATATCCAGATAGGATTCCTTGTGGGTACAGTGGGATACTGCCAGCAGGGTCAGGACAGCGCCATTGTGGGGCAGGGTGTCCATTCCGCCGGAAGACAAGGATGCGATGCGGTGCAGGTACTCTGGATTCAAGCCAATCTGGTTTGCCAGGGCAAGGTATTTTTCACCCAGAACGGACAAGGCGATGGACATACCACCGGAGGCGGAGCCAGTGGCACCAGCCAGCACGTTGACTGAAAGAGCCTCGGAGAACAGGAGGCTGGTGGCAGAACCATTGTTGGAGGCCATGATATTGGCCAGCAGCTGAAAGCCTGGGACAATCTTCACCACGGAACCAAAACCCACCTCGCTGGCAGTGTTCATGATGGCGGTGAGAGAGCCGGCGGCTCCTGCAGAGAAGGCGGGCAAGAACAGCTTGAGATGCTGGATGTTCAGCAAACAACAAGTGATAATGGCCAAGAGCATGGCAATGACAATCCCCCATTCCATTATGTTCAAGGCAAAGAACACTATAATTACAGGAACGAGTCCAGTCAGCCAGTGCCAAGAGGGTAGCTTGCTCTCGTCATGCTCCACAGCCTCAAACTTTGGGTCTTCTATGAACCCACGGCCTTCCTTGCGAGCCTTGCGGACACGATATTCCAGCCACAGGTAGCCGGGCACACCAATTATGATGGTCGCCACAACACTCATCACCGGAGCGGCCAAGGGAGTGGTGTCGAAGTAGGCCATTGGAATCAGGTTCTGAATCTGCGGGGTTCCGGGAAGCGCCGTCATGGAGATGCCGAAGGCGCCGTAGGCAATGGCTCCGGGAAGCAGGGTGCGGGGCAGGTTCGCCGCGCGGTAGATTGCATAGCCCATGGGATAGATGACGAACACCACCACGAACAAGGAAATTCCACCGTAGGTCAAAAGCAAGCAGGGCAGAACCACAGCCAGAACCGCAAATTTTGGCCCGATGAGCTTGACGATGGCGTTCGCCAGTGAGCGGGCCGCTCCCGTCACATCCATCACCTTTCCGTACACGGCTCCCAGGAAGAATGCCGGAAACCAGGTGATAAAATACTCTCCGGCACCCCGCATGTAGTCTACCGTATAGCTTGACAGAAGGGTACGTCCCTCGCCAAGGCCAGCTCCCAGGCTAAAGCACGCCACGATAAATGCACAGAAGGGTGCAATCCAAATGGTCGAATGGCCCTTGTACGCCAAGAAGATGAGCAGTCCAAGGCCAACAAAGACACCGACAAGTGACAATCCTGCCATATATTCCTCCTTAAAAACTACAGTGCAAGACCCATCAGGGCATCACGGAAGATGCGCCCGTCCATGGTCTTTACGTCCTTCACAATGGGCTTGAAGTCCATCTGATCCAACACATCCTTCTGCAGGTCAACTCCGGGAGCGATTTCAATGAGCTCCACGCCCTCCGGGGTAAGCTGGAACACGGCCCGCTCAGTGATGTAGAGGACAGGCTGCCCCTTTTCCTGGGCATAAGCGCCGGAGAAGGTCACCTGCTCCACCTCGCTGATGAGCTTCCTGCTCTTCCCCTCCTGGTCAATCTTCAGCTTGCCCTCCGCCACAGAAATCTTGAGGCCGCCGGCGGTAAAGGTGCCGCAATAGATGACCTTGCGGGCGTTCTGGGTGATGTTGATAAAGCCACCGCAGCCAGCAATCTTAGGACCGAACTTGGAGACGTTGATGTTTCCATGCACGTCCATCTGGGCCAAGCCAAGGAAGGCCACATCCAGTCCGCCGCCGTCGTAGAAATCGAACTGGGCAGGCTGCTCCAGCACGCAGTCGGGATTGGTGGTGACACCGAAGTCCCCGCCGCCAGCAGGAATTCCGCCGACAGTGCCGGACTCGGTGGTAAGCACCATGCCCTTCAAGCCTTCCTCGGCAGCGATGCTGGCCACACCCTCCGGCATTCCGATGCCCAGGTTTACCACGGCATCGGGAATCAGCTCCATGGCGGCACGGCGGGCAATGATCTTGCGCTCGCTCAGCGGCAGTGGCGCCAGGGAATCCACGGGAACACGAGTCTCTCCGCTGTAGGCGGGATTGTAGTAGGTTCCAAAGGTCTGGCGGTGGTTTTCCTGGTGGGCAACCACAATGGCATCCACGTAGATGCCGGGAATCTTTACCAGGCGGGCATCCAGAGAGCCGTAGTCCACTACCTGCTTTACCTGCACGATGACCTTTCCGCCGGAATTCTTTGCCGCCTGGGCGATGGCCAGACTCTCCGCCAGGGCTCCCTCGTGCTCCATGGTACAGTTGCCCTGGGTGTCGGCGTAGGTGGCCCGGATGATGCCGACATTGACGGGAAAGGCCTTGTACAGCAGCCGCTCCTCGCCGTCAATATTCACCACCTTCACCAAATCAATGTCCTTCTTGGACACATCGTTTATCTTTCCACCCTCAAGTCTGGGGTCGGCAAAGGTCTTGAGCCCCACGTGGGTCAGGACACCCAGCTTTCCGGCGGCAATGTCTCGGAACAGGTGGGAGATGACACCCTGGGGCAGATTGTAGGCGGAAAGCTTGTTCTCAAGGGCCAGCTTCTGCAGCCGGGGAACCAGTCCCCAGTGGCCGCCCACAATCCGCTTTACCAGTCCCTCCTCACCCAGATGATTCAGCCCCCGCTCCTTGCCGTCTCCCTGTCCGGCGGCATACACGACGGTCAAATCCCTCGGCTGGGCCGACTCCAGAAAACTCGCCTGAATCGCAGCGGTAACCTCCTCGGCGTGGGCAGCTCCCACAAAGCCACCAAAGGCGACAGTATCTCCATCCTTAATCAGCTTCACGGCCTCCCTGGCACTGACAACCTTGTTCATATCATTTCACCTCCTAGCTTGGTTCACTGGACGAATCGACATCCCGACATTTGGGATGCTTCACGCCAACAGTACGATTGAATGAGTCATTGTCAACTCTATCTTACAGGCAAAACCTTGATTCGTAAAATGGAATTTTTACACAGGTATTATGAAGAAAAATCATAATATGCAGGCCATTGCCACTGCCTTTCCTAGTGCTCCCTTGAACCTTAATTTGAATATAAATTTATATTTTACTGCATTTTAAGAAGAAATCCTGCACGATGCGAATGGCGGGGGTAAGATACTTGTCCTTTTTGGTAATCATGGCGATATTCCATGGAAAGTCGGGCTCTCGCAGGTTGAGCAGCTTTATCTTGTTCGAGTGGAAGTGGGCGAGAATCGGGCGGGGGAGGATTCCCACGCCATAGTTCAACTCGCACATGCGGGCCACCATGTCCCACTGGGAGCTCAGCAATTTAAAGCGAGGCTCGAATCCCGCCGACTGGCACAGAGAAACGATGCGGTTGTAGAGCATGTACGAGGAGTCAAGAGACACCAGTTGTTCATTCCTCAACTCACTAAAAGACACCGAGTCGAATTGTGCCAGCCGATGCCTCTTGCTGACTATCAGGACGCTTTCACTTTCAAACAGCACGTGAATATCGTAGCTTCCCTCCGTAATGGGTAGAATCACAATGCCCACATCGATTTCCCCTGCGTCAACCTTTTCCTTGACAATGTTCGCGCCGATTTCCAGTACATCCAGCCGGATTGAAGGCTGCTTCTGCTCGAACCGGGCGATGATGTCGGCAAAATAGACCGTGCTGATTACCGGTGGAATTCCAACCCGCACAACGCCGCCGGTAAAAACGGCGGTGGAGTCCCGCAAAAAGCTCAGGGAGTCCTCCACCTTGGCCAAGGTTTCGGAGCCAAGCTTGAACAAAACCTCGCCGTGGGAGGTCAGGCGGAACACATTGGAAGCCCGGTCAATGAGGGGAACCCCCAGGTCGTCCTCCAGAGCCTTGATTCCCTTGCTGAGGGTGGACTGGTCCATATACAGCTTTCGGGCAGTCTTGGTGAAGTGCCTGGTTCTCGCCAGCTCAATGAACCAGGAAAGGTGCTTGAGGTTCATAGAAAAATCGAGCTGCCTTGTTTCCGTACCAAAGCCACATTTTCTGGATTTAGTTTTGCATAATCCTCGTATCCTGCTCCCAGTAATTTCTTCATTTCGTACTACCCTTGAAAAATAGCCTCATTATGATTGTATTCCAAACCAACAAACAACGCAACATTCTCCCTCAGTCCCCATGGACTTCCCGCAGGTCCAGCAGCAGGTCTAGGCTCCAGCTGTCGCTGTTGTGGCGGAGGGTCACGAGGTTGCCGGTGCGGGTGGCGCTCAGGGGAAGGCTTGCGGTGAGGGGGTAGAGCTCTGAGCGTTCGGAGGTCCAGTCCTGCATCAGCTGGGCTTCCACTGTGTAGACCAGGCTACCCGACTCATCCAAGGTAGGGGTGAACAGGAAGTAGAAGGTTTCGTTGCGCTCCTTGCCGCCGGCCTTTACCAGGCGGTCGCCGGTGAGCAGGAAGGCTCCCGCCGGGTCTGGCTGGGAAAAATACACGGTGGTGCAGGTGGGAAGCAGGTCCGTGGCGTTTGCCCTGAACCGAAGGATGCGGGAGGGGGAGAGGTTTTCTGTTTTTACCGGCTCCTGGGTGGCAGCCTGGCTGGACTCCTGCTGGGCTACATCCCTCTGTGCGGCAAGGATTTCCAGCTGGTGGAGAATCTGCTGAAGGGTGGCGGCGGTGGCCTCCGGTTCAGCCTGATTTTCCCCCTGGCCGCCCGAAGCGGTTCCCCTGTCCTCGGTGGATGTAGTCCCCCTGCCGGTGAAATCGGCAGAGTCGGCGGAATCCCGCAGCGCTTCCAGGGCCTCCTCCAAGGCCTTGGTATCCAGCCCGCTGGAGCCAGACAGGGCGGAAAGGTACTCCTTCAAGTCATCCTCGTCCTCCACGCCCTTCAGGGCCTCTAGGCTTTTCAGTGCATCCAGCCCATTCAGTCCGCCCAAGCCGGAAAGTTCCCCAAGACCGCCCAAGCCGCCGAGGGATTCCAGGGCCTCAAGTCCCCCAAGGCCGGAAATGCTCTGGGCAGTGAGGGCTAGGCCGGCGGCGGTGTCCTTGGTGTCCGTGGAGTCGGACTTGTCGGCGGACTGCTGCTGGGCGGGACTCGCCTGACTAGGAATGTAGGGAGCACCGCCCCGCCATGGGGTGGCGGGCCCGGAGGAGGGGCTGGACAGGCTGGGCATGGACGGCGAGTCGATGGAGGGCATGGAAGGAAAGTCCGAGGCAAAGAGCCCGCCATCAAAACCGCCCGTCACCCACAGGGCTACAGCAAACAAGCTGGTTTTCAGCAAGTTGTTTTTCATAACGTTTCCCTCCTTTTGCCAATCTGCCCGCCTGCTACAGGCTGGCAAGGCTTTCCTCCACCAGCTCCAGCCGGGAGGTCAGCTGCTGGATGGTCTTTTCCAGCCGCCGCTTTTCCTGCTCCAGCTTTGTCTTCTGGTCCACCTCCTCCGACTTCCGCTTCATCATGGAGCGAACCGAATCGGGGCTATGACCGCCCAAAAGCTGGTCCTCCGCCTCCTGCCGCTTGGCCTGGGGCATGGAGGCCACCAGCTTCATGTTGTCAAAGCCCAGGGCGGGATTTACCTTGGCGGCGGCCACCTTGGTGATTGACATGGCGGCGGTGCGGGGAAGCCGCAGCACCCGGTCGATGTAGTCCTCGTAGCGGATGCCTGCCTCCTGGCAGAGCTTGTGGGCCTTGGCCAAAAGCTGCCCGAATTCCTGCATGAGCCGACCGTTGGCCTCCAGGTAGTTCTTGCGGATGTCCTCGGTCAGCTCCGCCAACTCCGGGGAATTCTCCAAGCCGATGACGTAGTAGCCCTTCTGCTCCGCCACCTCCAGCAGACCGTGGAAGCGGGCCCAAAACTGGTTGGTGTGCACCCGCTGGTAGGAGCCAGGCTTGGCCCCCAGAGAATGCTCCAGCTTCTCCTCGTTCAAAAGGTGGTGGGCGTACTCGTGGATGGCGGTGTAAATCAGCTGGTTGTCCGAGGTGAAATTCCTGTTGTGCAAAAGAATCTCGCAGGTGTCCGGCTTGTACAGGCCATTTACCCGCTTGCTCTCCTTGCCGGTGAGGATGACGGAAAACTCCAGCTGGCTGTCCTCAATGTCCAAAAGCATGGCCTTAATCTGGTCCTGGTTCATAGTATCTCCATCTGTGAAAGAATGATTGCCGTGGCGGTGGTGGCAGCAGTCTCTGTCCGCAGCACCCGTTGCCCCATGCTGCAGAGGGTAAAGCCAGCCTCGCAGAACAGCTTCCGCTCCGCCGCCGTCCAGCCCCGCTCGCTGCCGATGGCCGCCACCACACCAACCTCTTGCAAGGAAGCGCCAGCCCTTTTTAATTCAGCTTCTTGCTGCGTTAAAAATTTGTTCAGTGAAACCTCAGGCTCCACATTGTCTAGGGCAACTCTAATACTGGTGTTGCCCGCAACCTTGACGCTGTTGGTGGCGGCAGCTGCTTCCAAGCAGGCGGCTACATCACGATGCACGAAGACCTGTGGCACGTGGGTGCTTTTTGCCTGGATGGAGCCGTCCTTGAGCATGACGGCCAGCTCCTCCGGCTGGGATAAACTAGCTTTTAGATAGGATTTTTCTCCCAATTCAGTGCCACATAAATGAACCTGACTTACTCCCAGGCTAGCAATATCTCGTAAAAGTCGTTTTAACTGAATGGGGCGAGGAAAACCGATAATCATAGTCAGAGGATACAGGGGTCTTCCATTTCCTGTGGGAGTAAACTCGAAGGAAAGTCCTTCCTCATTCCAAGCTGTAATTTGGGCCACTCCGGAAGGACCATTTATAATTCCTGCTTCAAAAGCATCTCCCACCTCCTTGCGTAAAATCCTTTGCAAATGCTGCACCCTCTGGTCGGCAAGAGGTAGGAGAGAATCAATTTCATCTGAATGAAATAAGACTATGTTCATGAACCCCCAGTATAACGAAAAAAAAGCATCCTCGCTACTGGTCAAAAAGCTTCTGGTGGTTGGACAAAACCAATAAAGTCATCAAGAAAAATGTCAGGAACAGCTAAAAACTCGTCAAGAAAAATGTAAAAGGGAGCCTACCGCCGGACAGGTTCCGCAGTGGCTCCCTCACAAAACTAGCCTTACAAAGACCCACTGAAGGTCCCTCCTAAAGCTTTAGGCTTGATACAGGATTACCTTGAAGTTGGAGGCAATGGCCCTTGCCCGCTGCAAGACAGCATTTGCAGGCTCCGGGTCAAAGACCTGGTTCAGGCTCTCCTCAAAGAGGCCCAGCCAGATGTCAAAGTATTCCTTGGGAAATCTTGGTAGCTCCATGTGGGCCTTCATGGGGTTTCCCTGAAAGTTACCTGTTCCCAGCAGCATTCCCCGCCAGAACTCGCCAATCTTTTTCTTGTGCACCTCCCATTTTTCGTCGCTGGTGCCAATCTTATTGTTAAAGATGTCTCCCACGCCGTTTTTGTCTGCACGAATCTTGGCGTAGAAAATGTCCATCAGGAGGTCGATTCCCTCCTCACACACAGTGCTATATCGTTCCATAAAAAACAAACTCCTTGCGTCTTTGCGGCTCCAGTATAGCGAAAAAAAGGGCCGTCGCCAACTGCCCGCCGTCCACGCAGCAGCGGACTTAATCCTCTGTCTTACAAGGATAAAACCTGCATCCTAAAAAATGGAAAAATCCTGTTGACTAAATTTTTTCAATTTGATAAAAAATGCAACAAAATACGAGGGAATACTCTTTCCTGTCATACAGTAAAAATCTACAGCACAAGAGGAGTCTTGCATGAAAAGATTTATCGCAGGGGCGGGAGCGCTCCTGCTGGCCTGCGCCACAGCCGTCAGTCAGGTATCACTTTTGAACGAGTCTACCAACGGACTGTTCCGCAACGTGAACGACTTTGTCATCAAGCCGAACAATATGTTCAACACCGTGGAGACAAAGCAGGTCATCATTGGCGGCGGCTTCAATGACCTGAATTTCAAGAGCAACACCAATGGCGGTGGACTTATCGGCTACTACCATCCGGGAGGAATTCCGTGGAGCCTGGCAATTGCCTTGGACATGACGTCCGCAAAGCATAATGTAGAATCAGTGACAGAGACCAATGGTACCACAACAACCACTACCGAGTACAAGAATCCCGCTTTCAACAAGTATGCAGGTGGACTCCGCTTCAACATTGGTTTTCCTGACGCCATGAACCTTTCTGCCGGAGTGATAGCCTATTTTGAAGGTGAAAGTAAAAATGAAGCTGAAACTACAGTAAACGGCGCAACCACAATTGCAGAGCAAACAAAGAAATTAAATGTCATTCTCGGTTTTCCGGTAGGCATTGGATTCACCCCAGAAATGTACAATTTCTTTGAGCCATACATTTTCATCTCAAGTGACACCAAGATTGATACTGCCGGCAATGAGGAGCAAACCACCTTGTCTGAATTTGCCCTGTACGACAAGTTCACCATGTCAAACCTCTTTCCTGCACCCTTTGGAGCTGAGACCAGTTTTTGGCTGGGCCTTGGAGTGGGAAAAGGTGATGGCTTGGGAACCCTTGTTGGGGTAGAAGAAATTGAAAAACCAGCCTACCAAGCAGTAGATTATGATCCTGACAAAAAAAACGAAACAGTTGGATACGAAGTAAAGATTGCCACTCAGCTTGGTATGTCCAATCTGTTGGATTTTTCTCTTGGTGTGATTCAACTGCGGTTAAAGCCCATGGTCTACTTTGACTTCCTCTTTGGTGTTCACGAGTCCTTTACCTTTGGAGCGAGCGTCGCTGTAGTGGCTGGAGCGTACACTCCATTGGGAGACCTGCCTTTAGCCCTGTTCTTTGGCATAACCCCCGGATTGCAGTTCTACAACACCGTACGATATGAAGAAAGCTTGCAGGGCACCACAAAATACGCCAGCCGTGCTTTGACGACGAGTGCCTTCTGGACAGGAAAAGTTGGAATCAGTGTCTTGTTGCCTGAAAATATGATTTTCGACATCACCTTGAACGTCAACCCCTCCAACAAAACAGTGGGGCTTTCCGCTTTGATGTCCGTATCACTGTAATTTTCAGAATAGTATACCGAGGAGTTTTTCATGAAACGATTTTTAATAGGAGCTTTAACCCTCGTGCTGTCATGCTCTATGGCTATAGGACAGGCTTCTCTCTTGAATGAGGCAACAAACGGATTGTTCCTCAACGTAAACGATTATGTCATCAAACCAAATATCATGTTCAACACAGTGGAGTCAAAGCAGATTCTTATTGGTGGCGGCTATGATGCAATGGGGATGCAACACGGAGCCAATAGTGGAGCCATCCTGGGCTACTACCACCCAGGTGCTCTTCGTTGGAGTATAGCCTCTTCTCTGCGTCTGACCTCTGAAGACCACAAGGTACAACAGGATTTCTCAGATAATGCAGGAACTGCGGAAGTGAATTACGACAATCCTGCCTTTGAATCCTACAAAGGTATCGCACGGTTTACCTTGGGATTCCCCAGTCTCTTGAACCTTTCTGCAGGTGCAGTGCTTGACTTTGATGTAGAGACCCCCAATGCTGAGGATATTCCTACTGGTGGAGAAGATACCATGAACTTTATCATTGGCATTCCTGTTGGCATGGGGTTTACCCCTGCAATCTACAATTATTTCAATCCAATCGTTCACATCCACCAGAAAACCACCCGTCCTGTCACTGTAACTGGTCCCACAGCTGGCACCCAACAGGCAGCCGATGTCCAAAAAAAGAAAACCACTTCGGTTGCCGTTGCCGTGTACGACAAGCTTACCATACAGGATCTGCTTCCCGCTCCCTTTGGCTCAGAGACAGCCTTCTGGATTGGCATTGGAAACATGGAGCTTTCCCAAATAGCGGAGCTGGAGACGCCCGCTTATATGATAGACAACGACACCAAGGGTAACCTGAACACCAAATTTGGCACTCAGTTTGGTATGTCAAACTTGATGGAGCAGTCCATTGGAGACATCAAGGTAAACATGAAGCCCATGGTGTACTTTGATATTTTGACTGGTTCTCACAAGTCCTTTTCCTTCGGTGCCACCATTGCCGCATCTGCCGGCATTTACGCCCCCTTGGGAAAGCTCCCCATGGTCTTGTTCTGCGGTGTAACCCCTGCGTTGCAGTTCTACACCACCACCTACCATACGGAAACTACGACAGGAAGCGTTGTTACAACAAGCGAGGCTGCCAGCCGGGCCTTGACAACAAATGTTTTGTGGAAAGGAAAAATCGGCACAAGCATTATCCTTCCCAAAGACATGGTGCTGGACGTTACTTTTGACGTAAATAACAATAGTGAACCGATATCATTGGGGCTTTCTGCCCAGATGACAATTACGTTGTAATTTATGGTATAATTCACGGATAGAGGCAGTGTATCTGCTGCCTCCATCCTTTGAGGAGGTACAAGAAATGAAGAAGAACAATGCATGGAACCACAAGCATATTTTTTCCGCCTGCATTGGAGCTGCGGCCCTACTTCTGCTGGGTTTTTCTGCCTGTGATTTCCAACCAGCAAAAAACCTGGTAGACGGAAGACCAGTTGGAGGTAGACTTGCCCTAGGAAGACCAGAGCTGGAAGAGTACATAGAATCAAGCACTGGCGGTGGAAGCGGCGGTGCAACCATTGACACCGTCCAGAGTGGGGACAAGAAAAATTTCCCCATGCTCTCAAAGATAGAAATCAAGAAGCTGTTGGACAAGACGGACGCAAAGAACCTGCCCCAGAACGTCATGGCAGAAGAACCCAGCTTCACTCCCCCCTACAAAGTGGGGAAGGTAAAGAAGGAGGCACTGGAATTGTCCGTCGAGAGGCTCAATGCACTGAGAAGAATTTCCGGCCTGTACGAAGTGGAGATGTCCGATACAGACAACGACAAGGCCCAGTACGGAGCCTTCCTCATGAAGCTGACGGGCCAGTTCAAGCACGGTGGCATCCCCAAACCCGACAAGATGGAGCAGCAGGCCTGGGAGAAGGGTAACAACGCCACTGCCACCAGCAACATCTATCCCATCAACAATCTCATTGGGGCAATTGACGGCTACAACCGTGACCCGGGCAATCCTAATGTTGGTCACCGTCTCTACCAAATGTCACCCGGCATAACGACGGTGGGCATCGGCTTTGTCCCCGGCTCTCACTGCGAGAAGGTAATAGGAACTTCTGAACCCAAGCAAAGCCTGAAGCCAACTGACTTCGACTGGAACTTTGTCTCCTATCCTGCCGCAGGGTATTTCCCCTTGGAAGGCAACCTGTTCGGCAGCCCGGCCTTCTGGCACGTCCAGTTCAACGGCAGCAAATACACCGTTGGCTCAGGCAAAATCATCGTCACCAATCTGGGTACCGGAGAGCAATGGGTGGAAGAGCACGCTGGTGGCGGCACCATCATCTTCAACAAGTCAAACAAGTGGCGGCCGGAGCTGGGTACCTACACCTTTGAAGTGACCGGTGTCAGAGACAAAACCACCAATATACCTGAGAGGTTTGTCTTCACCACAGAATTCTTCAACCGTCATACACTGTGATGATGGCGGGTGTTGGAATGAGCCTCCGCTCAACCAATGCCTTCGGGATGTCTTTGGTGCTGCCAGCTAGTTGACAACACCGGACTTTCCCCCAACAAAACTCATGCCAGCCACCTCCTCCTGGTGGCTTTCCCCGCCCCCGCACCGCCTCCTCCTGGGTGGAGTGGTTCCAGCAATGGGCCGCCCATCCTTGGTGCGGGGGATTTTTTTCTGCTGTGCAGACTTGCGGTCACTGCGCCTCCTCCATCTTGCTGCCGCTCAGTGGACAAGCTGCTCCCTTCTCAGTACAATCAGGCCCATGACTCGCTCCTCGTCGCCATTATGGATTTTCGTCAAGCTTGTGCTGGTTGCCGCCATTGTCCTCTTCCTAGCTTGGATTGCCCTGCTGACCTATGGCAAGGTGGCCTTTGCAGAGGCTCTTTCCCTGCGTACTGCCATCACCCGGAATCCCGGCCTTGCCGACGGCCTTGTTCCCCAGGGGCTCACCTGGCATCAGCCGGGGAAGGTCTTTCTGACGGCAGGCTACATGGCCGACGGAAGCCCCAGCCGCATCTACTGGATTGATCCCGCAACGGAGGAGAGTGGCTTTTATCCCCTTACCAGCGGTAGCCAGCCGTTCTACGGACACACCGGCGGCTTGCAGTTTGCAGGGGGCTTCCTCTACCTTGCCGACGATGGTAGCGGCCTCTACAGGTTTTCAGGCCAGCTTCCCGCCTCCGGCTCCTCCATGGAAATTGGGCAGCCAATCCAGCTGCACTGCAACGCCTCCTTTGTCCACGCCTCCGGCGGCTACATCTACGTGGGAGAATTTAACAACGACAGGGAATATGCGTGCACCAACAATTTTTCCTACAACAACACCTACCATTCCGCCATCATCGCCAAGTACCGTCCTGGCAGCTTTGGCAATCCTGTGGCCGTCTACTCCATCCCCAACGAAATTCAGGGCATGGTCATCCTCACCGACGGCACCCTCGTCCTATCCCAAAGCTATGGCCTCAGCCCCTCAAGGTTCCACCTGTATCCGCCCGCAGGTCAGCTAAAGACCGGACGCACCATGCACGGCACGGAGGTTATCTTTTTGGGCGAGCCGGAGCGCACGGTGGAAGCCCCACCCATGAGCGAGGACCTGGACCTGTACCAAGGCCAGCTGGTCTACCTGACGGAGGCCGCCAGCAAAAAATACCGCTTTGGCAATCTCTACCTTGACCGGAAAATTTATAGCCTGCGCTTTGACTGACCCCCGCACCGGAAGGAGTAGCACCCCCGCTACCTGCTCCAGAAGCGGCGGGGATTCACCAGTGAGGATTCACCCACGGCTACGGAATCTTTGGAAGAAGTCTGTCACCCGAATGATTTCAATATTCCCAAACTGCTTTAAGGACAATAGGTCATCATCCCCGCTTACAATATATACGCATTGTGCTTCCAGGGCACATTCAATGAATTTGTTGTCGTCATTGTCCCGGCAAACCGTAATCTTCTGGGAGGGAAGCACAAGCTGGCAGTTAGCTATGAAGTTGCCAATGGAGAAAGTCCCTTGTTTATGAGGATATTTCCTTGTGATGCGTGCGATGACTTCGTTATACTCGTCTACAATGGACGGCGATACCTGCGCCTCAATAGCCTTTGTTATGGCTAACTCCAGCAGCTCTTGTGGTTTGCCTCCAAAAAATAGGGCGGATACAAGGACGTTTGTATCTATCACAATCTTCAAGAGGGGCATTTTTCTCTTCGGTTTTCTTTTATGGCTTGACCCAGGTCATCCTCTGTTAGGCCAACCTCCTGTGCCCATTGCTGTGCTTGCTGGCAAGCTGTTCTGAATGATTGCAGGTCATCCTGCTCCTTTTGGAATTCATAGACAAGGAAATCAATGTAGTGCTCTATCTTGTCAAGATATTTTTCAGGCAGCATCTGAATTTTCTTTTCCAAAACGGCAATGCTCACTGGACACCTCCTGCTCACAAAAGTATACCACGGATTGTACTCTTCTGCCAGAACCCCCGCACCGGAAGGAGTAGCACCCCCGCTACCTGCTCCAGAAGCGGCGGGGATTCAAGTTATAGGTGGCGGCCAAGGATAGCTGTAGGCCCTGCTGAAAATTGTCGGCTAGGTGCTTGTTGTTGAAGACCAAGGTGTACACACAGGCACCGCTGAGCTTTAGGTTTTCTAGGATGTGGTAGCTTCCCTTCAGCGTCAGCTGGTTTTTATATTCCACGGTGCCTGCCTGTCTCGTACCACTTTTTGTGCGGCTTCGGGGAAAGTCGCTGGTATGCGGCTAAGGCTGCCTCTCGCTCCAAGGAGCTTGAGTCAGGCTGTGCCAGAATCTGATTCAGCATTTGTAGCGTCGTTTCCAGTGAATAGGGGCGCACGGACGGAAGGTCGCAGTATCCTCTAATGGATGCGGCTTCCAGCAAAAAATAGACGGAATCTTCCAGTGGAACCGAATTATGTGTTTGCGCCGCAAGTGCTGGCGGCAGCAGGCAGAGCACAAGGCTCATGGTCAAAAGCACTCTAATCCTCCAAAGGCTTGAGATTAAAAGTGGTGCGGCGAGGAGGATGTCCACCAGAGCACTTGAAAAAGTATGATTATATCATTGGTAGGTATGATGTTAGAAAGTGCGCTAGAGTCAGGGAAACTTTTTGTTAGAGAGAGCGTCGGGGGGAATCCATCTGGGGGACTCCCCGCCAACTCGTCATGGGTAGAGCTTGAATCCCAGTGTGGCGATAAACCGAGTCTGGGTGGGGTATTCGGAGGTGTTGATTCTGTGTATGTCGTACCGCTGGCCGGAGTTCGGTCTGCCGTCGATGTCGGTAAAGTAGGAATAGACCACGCCCAGGTCACAGAAGATGCTGAGCGGCACCTTGAGCCCCTGCATGTCAAAGGAGCCGCCCACCTTAAAGATGTGCTGCCATTGGTAGGCCCCGTCGTGCAGGAAGTACTTCCATAGTTCGGGCTTGCCTTCCTTATCGCTGCGACCGTTGGTATCCAGCTGGGAGTTAAGGTCGCTGCCATCCACGGCCCTGCTGCCATACTCAGCACCATGGCGCACCAGCTGGTACTGGACGTGGAAACGAATTATCCCTCCCCCTATGACTGATGAATCAAAGCGCAGCTTGAGCTCATCGGAGTTGGGAGGCAGGTAATAGCCTAGGGAGACACCATTGTTCACGTATGCCTCCTCCATCCATGCATCGCCATACCAGGGAGTCTTGACCACCGTATGGGTGTACACATAGGGCTCCAGCTTGGTGTACTGGAGGGTAAAGTTGCTGAACGCCAAGCCGGGAATTGGCAGCGGGGCAGAAGCACCGAATTGCAGTGCGTGCATGTTCCGGTCCTGGCTGAAAAAGTCGGGGCTGGTGAGGTCCATCTCGTCCACATAGGCAGAGCCCCAAATTCTTCCGATTCCCGGATACTGCAAAATCAGGGTGGCAAACATGGCAAGGTTGTCAAAGTCACCCACGTTGTTCTGGTAGAAGAAGCGGCTCAGCAGGGGGAAGGCATAGCCTAGCTCAAAGCGCTTGGGAAAGACGGCGCTGGAACCAAGGCTAAAATGCACATAGTCCTTGTAGCTGGCCTCCGCCATGCCGATGGAAAAGGCATTTTGGAAGGTGGCGGAGCTGACTTTAATCCCCTTGGTGTTGTAGTACTCCAAAAAGCCGGTGAGGGCTGACATCCTAAGCCAGCCGAAGGGCTCGAAATTCGCTTCCATACCAAAGAAGGGGCGGGCGGCGGCATTCAGGACGAGGCTGCTGCCGGTGGCACCCGATGCCCAGTCACGCTGGAGACGGCCCGCCCGCAGGTAGATTGCATCGTCAAGAAAGGAGACCGCCGTCTCGCCGTTCATCTGGTAGCCAAAGGCAACTCCCTGCGGCCACTCAAAGAAACCGGCGGCTCCTAGGCTTTCAGCCTTGAAGATGGAGCCATCCCAGTGCTTTTGGTAGGTGTAGGGAAAGAAGGGCAGGGGTTCGCTAAAAACTTCGTAGGGAACATTATGGCCCTTTCTGTCTTGGTCTATGTTGTTCTTGGTCTCAAATCCCTTGTAGAAGGGGTAGGCCGTTCCCAGCTGCTCCCGTGGTGCCCGCATCAGGCCGCCGCCTGCGGAAAAGCTCCAGGAAAAGGCTTGGCCCATGTCGCCCCCAAGAAAGACTGTGCCCCAATTGTCCGTTCCCCACTCAAATTCCTTACCATGGAATTCATAGGCAAGGGAGGCCACCGACTGCCAGGAAAGTCCGGCGTTGATGGTCATGCGGATTCCCGACCTTGTGATGTGCTGATGGAAGGCTTCTCCCTTCAGCCAATCCCAGCCCTCCTCCTTCTGGAAGGAGTCCAGCGTCTGCTGGAGGATTGCCCGCTCCGTGGTGGTAAGCGCCGCCCAAGGAAGCTCAGCCTCCGCAGAGAGGATGGTGTTGATGATTGACTGGATTTTATGCTGGGAATAGGGCTTCGCCTCGCTGAGGGGCGGACAAAGCCCCTTGAGCTGGGCCTGCTCGATGATGTGGTAAACCGGGTCTCCCAGCGGAACCGATATGTGGCTTTGTGCCGCAAGGGGCAGCAAAATCAGCAAGGACAGGGCGATGCGAAGCAGGAAATTTTTCATGCCCTCCAGTATAGCGAATTTAGCTGACTTAGAAAAGCAGAGCCTAGGACAATTTTGGTGGGGTGAGGGAGACCTCCCGCCGCCGCCGGTCCTGACCCCTGTAGGGCTGGCCGGAGGCCGGGCTACAGCCCCGCCGCTCCACCTTGAAGGAGCTCACCGCCTCCAGCAGCTCGGAAACCGCCTGCCGTGTGGAGGTGGCCACCTGGCTTACCAGCTCCACCGAGGACTGCATGTCGGCGGAGGCATCCTTGCAGGAGAGGATGCCTTTGTTCACGTCGTCATTTAGCTCCCGGAGCTTGTGGCAGAGCTGGGAGGTTCGGGCGGTGCTGGTGGTGATGGAGCTGACGCTGGCGGTGATGTTGCCGGTGCTGGCATGGATGCTGTCCAGGTTCTGCAGCACCTGGTTGGAGTGCTGCCCCTGCGTCTCCGTGGCCTGCTCCAGCTGGCTCACCACCTCCGAAATATCTTGGATGCGCTGGATGGTGGTGGCAAAGGATTTGTCTATTTCCAGCGAGGTTTCTGCCACGCCGTCAATCTTCTCCTGGATGGACTTAAGGTAGGAGCTCGAAGAGTTGGACTGCTTGGCGGCAGTCTCGGCGAGCTTGCGGATTTCGTCGGCGACAACGGCAAAGCCCTTGCCTGCCGCCCCGGCGTGGGCGGCCTCTATTGCGGCGTTCATGGCCAGTAGGTTTGTCTGGGCCGCCACAGCAGATATGACGGAATTCATCTCCTGCAATGAGGCCGACTCCTCCCGCACGTTCACAATGTCCTGCGTGGCCATGCTGAGGGCATTTTTGTTGCTGGAGGCAAGCTCCACCAGCTCCTCCACGTGCTCCGCAGCCTGTAGGATGATTTTTTGCACGTCGGCCATGTCCTGAATCATCTGCTGGATGGAGGAGTTGGAGACGGAGATTATTTGGTTCTGTGCCTCCACCTCCCGGCTGAGGTTTCCGGTATCCCCCACAATGGCGAGCATTGCCTGGTCAACCTCCTGCACGGCCTTGGTCTGGTTGCCGGAGGTTGAGTCCATCTGGGAGATGGCGGAGGAGGTGGTCTTTACGGAGGAGTTGATGGTCTTCGAGACAGAGGCCAGGGAGGAGGACATGTCGGACACGGAGGAGGCCGACTTGAATATCTTTCCCACCAGCATTCGGATGTTCTGGGAAAAGCCCTCAAATCCCCGTGCCAGCGACTCCGCCTCCTGGATGCTGTGCTTTTTGAAACGGGCGGTGAACTTTCCCTGAGCGAACTCGTCGCAGTGGCTCACCATGGCGGAAAAGGTCCTGCTGATGAGGCGGCTGAGCAAGAAGGCCACTACACAGACGGCCAGAATCAGCGAGCCAAGGACTATGGTCGTCCTGTTGCGGATGCGGGTGCTCTCCTCGGTGAAGTCGCTGAGCGGGCCTTCTGCCACCACGAACCATGGGGTTCCCTCCACGGGGGACAGCGAAAAGTAACGCCCCTTCTCTATGAGACTACCCCCCCCCCATGATGTATCCCCAGATTTTAAGAATAATGACTTGTCTAGGTTGAATTCCTGGAAGAAGTTGGCTGCCATGAATTTGCTTTTGTCTTGGTGGCCAAGGTAGACACCTTCGGCGTTCACCAGATAGCAGTGCCCGTTGGGAGAAATCTTGTAGTTGGCCACAAGACTGGTCAGGTCATTTAAAAGCAGGTCTGCGGCAACTACGCCCAGGAGCACGTCTTCCTGATTTGTGGCGGTGTGAGAGATACTGACGCAGATATTTCCTGTGTCGGCATCTAGGTAAGGCTCTGTGATGGCAATATTTCCGGGAGTGGTTAAGGCCGCCTGATCCAAGGGCGCTCTGGGGGAAGCTAGGTTTCGGGTGGAATCCAGCCGCTGCTGTCCACATAAAAGCCTCCCTCTTCGTATCGGGATATGGCGGTGCCATAGTAGAGGGAGAATCCCGGACGTAAATCAGTAGCCAGGAAGTCAATCAGAAAGGAAACCTCCTCCTTGGTGTGAAAGAGTTCGATTTGGGAGACCAAATTTTTGATCTTCTCGTAATACTTGCCAAGGTCGGAATTGATGTCCGAGCTGAGTTTTTCCGTAGCGGTGGCTGAAATCTGGACGACATTCTGATGGATGATTGAATTCACAGTGGAGGTGAATGTCCATGCGCTAATTGCCGCAACTATGGCCAAGGGACAGATGGTCAGTAAGGTGACAGCCAAAGCTATGGGTAGTTGAAAATGCCTTCGCTCCATGATTTGATTTTCTCCTTGGGTTTTCAAATGTTCGGTTTAGAATCCTTCATAGATATAGATAACGCAATAAGAACTCAATGACTGCAAAATTTGAGAAAAGTGGATGTTTTCTGCTTCCTCAGCTATATGCCAGTTTTGATGTATGGCATTTTTGCCGATTTTAAATTTCCATAGCCAAAGGGATTTTTTTCTGATATAGTGCAGAAATGGAAACGTACAAAGGTCTTTCTGCCTCGGAAGGGATTGGCATTGGCGAGGTGTTTCTGGTTCCCGCCCCCGCCCACCGGATAATCCCCCAATACGCAATCAAGGATGCCGAGATAGACGATGAGTGGCTGCGGCTGGAGTCTGCGCTGGAGCGTGTCCGCCTTCGGCTGGAGGAGCAGACAAAGACTGCCGACAGCCAGTACGCCGCCATTCTGGAAACCTACATCGTCATGCTGCTGGACATGGAATTCCTGGCCCAGGTGAAGGCTCAGTTGACCAAGAGCCTCCAGAACATAGAGTCGGTGCTCCACCAGAAGGCCAGCGAGATGGCGGACATATTGAGGGGAGCCGGGGACGACTACCTTGCGGAGCGGGCCAGGGACATTACCGATGTCTTTTCTCAGGTGGTGGACGAGCTTTTGGGATACAAGCCCTTTGACTACGACTTGGTTCCGGAAGACAAGGTGGTGGTGGCAAATTCCGTGAGTCCTGCCGATGCTGTGGCCTTGTTCAAGAAGCGGCTCAAGGGGCTGGTGGCCTGCGAGGGCGGCGTGTCCAGTCATCTGGCCATCCTAGCCCGCAACCATCGTCTTCCGGCAGTGCTGGGAATAAAGGGTGTCACCTCCAAGCTGGAGTCGGGCCAGATGGTTGTGGTGGACGGCACGAGGGGGCTGGTTATTGCGGCTCCTGACGGGAAGGTGCTCAAAAAATACCGCAGGCTTGAGGAGGAAAAGCAGGAGGAGGCCCGAAGCCTTGCCAAGCTCAAGGACAAGGCTGCTACCACGGCTGATGGTGTGCCACTGAGCCTGCTGGCAAATATCGGCTCCCCGGAGGAGGCCCGCCTGGCCCTGGACGAGGGGGCGGAGGGAATCGGCCTGTTCCGCACGGAATTCCTGTTTATGGGTGCGGTGCAGGACGCTCGCAAGGCAAATGCCTCTGGCATCCACTCCGTTTCTGAGTCCGCTCAGCTGGCTGCCTACCAGCAGGTGCTGGAGACCATGGGAACTCGTCCCGTTGTCATCAGGACGCTGGACTCTGGCGGGGACAAGCTGATTAAGGAGGCGGGCATCCATACCGAGCCGGAGCAAAATCCCCTGCTGGGAAACCGTGCCATCCGCCTGACCCTGGCCCACAAGTCCATGTTCAAACGGCAGCTGCGGGCCCTGTACCGTGCCAGCGTCTACGGCAACCTGAAAATTATGCTGCCCATGGTGACGCATCTTTCCCAGGTGGAGGAGACGCTGGAGCTGATACAGAAGGTGCAGGAGGAGCTGACTGCGGAGAAGCTGGCCTTCAAGCCCGACGTGCCGGTGGGCATCATGGTGGAGACCGCCGCCGCCGCCGTTTCCGCAGACATCTTTTCCCGCCATTCGGACTTCTTTTCCATTGGGACGAACGACCTGACCCAGTATGTGCTGGGGCTGGATCGGGAAAATCCTTCTGTGGCGGACCTCTACGACGACAGGAACGTGGCCGTCCTGCGGCTCATCAAGCACACGGTGGATTGCGCTGACAAGGCCGGGATTCCGGTTTCCGTCTGTGGAGAGATGGCCGGTTCCCCGGAGCGGGCCTTGCTGCTGGCAGGTTTGGGCGTGCGCACGCTGAGCATGGCTCCCGTCCGGATTGGTGCGGTAAAGAAGGCGCTTTCTTCCCACACCATCAGCGAGCTGGAGGAGATGGCCACGGCTGCCCTCAGCGGTGACTTCAAGGTAAGCCAGGGAGGGAGGAGGTAGCATGGGCAAGAAATTTTCCAAGGATAAGCCAAGGTCAATGAGGCCGGTGGAGGGCTTTAGCCAGGACGAATTCAGTCAGGAGGAGCAGGACGAGCTGCTACCGGAGGAGGGTACCGGATTCAGCCAAGACAAGACCTACCGCAACCTGCCCCTGGTGGTAATTGCTGGCCGCCCAAACGTGGGCAAGTCAACCCTTTTCAATCGCCTGCTGCATCGCCGCCGTGCCATCACCGACCCAACCCCCGGCGTGACCCGTGACCCCATCCAGGAGACCGCCTTCATCAATGGCTATCCGGTAAGCCTGATGGACACCGGGGGCTTTAAGCTGGAGCGGGACAGCGGCACCATGGAGGCAGTGATGGACGAGCTGGTGGTGGAGCAGACCCTCCGCTCTCTGGAACGGGCCGACGTCATCCTGCTGCTGCTGGACGCAGGACTGATTACCGGTGAGGACGAGGAGTTCATCGCCTTGCTGCGGCCCCATTGGAAGAAGGTGATTGCCGCCGTCAACAAGACCGAGGGCGGCAGGCTGGAGGTGGAGGCATGGAACTACATGCGCTTCGGCTTTGACAGCCTGCTGCTGATTTCCGCCGAGCATGGGGACCGCATCCCGGAGCTGAAGGAGCGGCTGCTGGAGCGGCTGGACTTTTCTGCCGTGGAGGAGGATTTTGGCGGGGAGCCGGTACGGATTGCCATTCTGGGCAAGCCAAACACGGGCAAGTCCACGCTAGCAAACCGCCTCACCCACACGGAGGCATCCATTGTCAGCGACTATGCGGGAACCACCCGTGACGTGGTGGAGGGCAGCTTTGTCTACAAGGAGCGGAATTTTCAGGTGCTGGACACGGCGGGAATCCGTCGCAAGGCCAAGGTAAAGGAGAACATCGAATACTATTCCGTGAATCGTGCCATCAAGACGCTGGGCCGGGCGGAGGTGGTGTTTCTGATGATTGATGCCCAGGAGGGCTTGGCAGACCAGGACAAGAAGATTGCGGCCCTAGCCCATGACCGTGGCTGTGGTGTCATCTTTGCGCTGAACAAGTGGGACACTCAGGAGCAGGGGCGCAAGGCTCTGCGAAAGGCGGAGGAGAACATCCGCATCATGTTCGGCCACATGAGCTATGCCCCGGTAATCGCCATCTCCGCCCTGGAGGGAAAGGGAATGCAGGAGCTTTTGAACACGGCGCTGGAGATGCAGGCCCAGCTCCACCGTAAGATTGACACTGCCACCCTGAACCTTGCGCTGAGGGACTGGGTTGCCGCCTATCCGCCGCCTGCCAGCCGCACCGCCCATTTCAAGATGCGCTACATGGTGCAGACCTCCTCCAACCCCGTCCGCTTTCTGATTTTTGCCAGCCGTCCGGAGGTGGTCTCCGAGTCGTACCTAGCCTACATCAGGAACAAGATTCGCAGCGACCTGGGCTTTGACAAGATTCCTGTTCAACTGGAGCTAAAGGCCAGCCGCAAGAGGTGGGAAGACCGGGAGAAATTCTAGTGGCATCGTATTCAATCGGTGAGATGGAAGAGTTGACCGGCATCAAGGCCCATGTACTGCGCTACTGGGAGGAGGTGATTCCCAGCCTTGCCCCCAAAAAGGACTTGGGCGGACGGCGGGCCTATTCCCAGCGGGACTTCCAGACCATTATGCGGCTCAAGTACCTGATTCAGGAGCGTCGCTTTACTATCGAGGGGGCCCGCTCGGAGATGATTGCCGAGGCCGGGGCGTACGTGTCGTCCCAGCAGGAGCTGGCCTCTGCCTTGGAGACCATTTCCCAGATGCGCTCCTCCCTCACCGAACTGTACGTGCTGGTAAAAAAACATCGCAAGAGCGGAGGTACTGCTGGTGGCTCACAATAAGAATGGTAATCATGGCAAGAAGCTAGGGGCAGGAGCGGCCGAAACCGGGTCGAAAGCAAGTTTCGGGCAGCAAAGAGGTTCCCGAAGGGGAGGCATTTCCCAGAAGGCTTTTCCGGGAGGCAAAACCACTCCCGCAGCCCCTCAGCCTGCGGAAAGCCTGCTGCCTGAGCTTTCTGCAGAAGCGCGCCGGATTTTGGACAGCTTTGACTCAATAGTCCAGGGAATCCGTCCCCTTTCCTCACGTCAAATGCTTTCCCTGCCGGAGCATATTCGTGAGCTTTCCCATCTGCTCACAGACCAGCGGGGCGGCCGTCGAATTGGCTACCTGAACGATACGGCAGCTCTTTCGGCCTATATGCGCTACTTCCAGTGGTGGAACCTTTTGCGGCTCACCAAGCTCTTTGCGGGGCTGAGGACCAGTCAGCTGAGCCTGCCGGATGAGGGTGTCTGCGTGGACATTGGCAGCGGCCCCCTGACGGTGCCAATTGCCCTGTGGCTTGCCCGCCCCGACCTGCGAAAAAAGAAGCTCACCTGGTATTGCATCGACTATTCCCAGCAAGCCCTGTCACTGGGGGAGGAGCTGTATCTTGCCGTTGCAGCTCGAACCCTCACTGAAGGAGGTCCGGCAGATGAGTCAGAGCCCTGGCGGATTGTCCGCATCAAGGGGGAGCTGGGGCTGGAGATTCGCCAGAAGGCCCATCTGGTGGCTGCCGCCAATGTGTTCAACGAGGTGGTGGACGCTTCTGGCAAGCCGCCGGAGTTTACCGCCAAGCGGTCTGCCGACATCATCAGCCGCTATGGGGCCCCTGCCGCCAAGGTGCTGGTGGTGGAGCCAGGGACGCCGCCTGCCGTCCGCTTTTTGACCGCATTCAGAGCTGCCCTGGCACGAAGGGGACTGCGGATTACCGCCCCCTGTCCTGTCGGCATGGAGTGGACTGGTGGCCCGGAGGCGGGTGGGGCGGGAGAAGCTCCCTGTCCGTGCCCCATGGACGGCAGCCGTGGCAGCAAGTGGTGCCACTTTACCTTTCCAGCGGAATCCGCACCTGCCAGGCTCCAAAAGCTTTCCTCTGGCGCAGGACTTCCCAAGGAGCGTGCCAGCCTGTCCTTTGTACTGGCGACAGCCGATAAGAAGATAGGAGCCCCGGCAAAAGGGGGCCAGCTGGACATCCGCATTATCTCGGAGCCAATCAGCCTGCCGGGGAACAGAGTCGGTTACTACGGCTGCTGTCCTCTGGGCCTGGTGCTGGTGGAATCCGTCGCCGGGAACGAGCTTGCGCCGGGAATGCTGGTGAGGCTACCGGAGCCTGAAAATCCCAGACTTGACCGCAAGAGCGGGGCAGTGATGGTGGACGGGAGTAGCTCAACTCCCGTGCTTTTGTAGGAAAAAGCATTTCATTTTGTTGCTTTTTCTTGTAATTGTGTTAGAATGGAGATATTCATAGTTTCTCTTCCCTCTGGATTTACTGCTATTTTGTTATGAGGAGGGATGGAATGATGGAGGGTAAAATAACCATGAAAATAAAAAACAAGTTGATGTTCAGAATCATCTTGCCGGTGAATATTGTCATTTTTGTGGGGCTGCTGGTTCTGTCTGCGTTGATTTTTATACAAGTGCGAAACCGGATGATAGACTTGGTGCTGGAGGAGGTCTTGGTGACGACGGACTTTTTCCTGGCCAAGGCCAACGAGGAGCGGGAAAAGCTGGCTTCGGCCATGGAGTTCCTGGTGCAGGACGGCCCCCTCATCGGCAACCTTTCTGACAAGAACTGGCTACAGGAATTCTGTGGGGCCAACGGCCTGTCAAATGCGGCGCTGCTGGGGGGAAGCGGCTCCGTCATGGTCAGTGCCGAGCCGGGCGCATTCACCCTGCCGGTGGAGCAGCGGGCCATAGCCGCCGCCCGGACCGGTAGTATTCAGTCCTTTATCGTGGCGGGCAATGGAAAGATTTGTGCCTCCTGCGTGGCCCCCGTCTCCCTGCCGGAGGGGAATGCCCTGCTCCTGGTGGAGAAGTCCCTCTCCACCCACGCCTTCCTTTCCGATGTCATCAGCGTCCCGGACACCTACTGCAGCCTTTATTTGGGCACCAACCGGATTGGTACCATTGTCCCCGGCGGCGCAGGCTCCGCCACCATGAACCCGGACATTGCCCAGGAGGTCTTCCGCCTGGGGACCTATCCCGTCCTCACCACGGTGGACGGCCAGCAGTTCTGGGCAGTATACAAGAGGCTCCAGGCTCCGGAGCTGGATGGCCAGGAAGATATTGTTTTTGTGCCCGGCAAGATTATCACCTCCGTGCGGCACTCCTACCTGATAATTGTAGTCTCAGTAATCCTGCAGGCGGCCGTGCTGTTTCTGCTGGTGGCCATCATCATCATCCTGCTGCTGCGGAGGCTGATTCTCCGGCGCATCCAGAACCTGAACAGGGCCTTTTGCCAATTGAACGGAGACAGCGGCCTGTCAGACTTGACCTACCGCATCAAGATACTGTATGACGACGAGATTGGCTCCATGGGCTCCGAGGTGAACCAGTTCATCGACACCCAGCATCAAATCATCATGAGCGTGCGGAAGTCCAGCAACTACATCACCGAAAGTGCCGACACACTCTCCAGCCTGTCCAAGACGGCTGCAAGCTCCGCCCAGCAGATTTCCGTCGGCATTGAGGACGTGACTCGGCAGGTCCGTCAGCAGAATGAGGCTATGGGTGGTGTAAAGGGAATCCTCCAGACCAGCGTGGAGGGCATTGGCAAGCTGGACAGCCTCATTGAGAACCAGTCGGCGGACATCATCGAGTCCTCGTCGGCAATAGAGGAGATGGTGGGAAACATCTCCGCCGTGTCTGGCTCCATCAACAAGATGGCCCAGGAGTACCAGGAGCTCATCACCATCACCGAGTCGGGCCGTCAGCGGCAGAACGATGTGGCCAAGCAGATTGACACCATGGCGGAGCAGTCCCGCCATCTGGGTGAGGCGAACAACGTCATCTCCCAAATCGCCAGCCAGACCAACCTGCTGGCCATGAACGCCGCAATCGAGGCAGCCCATGCGGGAGAGTCCGGCAAGGGATTTGCCGTGGTTGCCGACGAAATCCGCAAGCTCGCCGAAACTGCCGCCACCCAGTCCAAGGCCATCAAGATGGAACTGGGGAACATCACCGCCACCATCAGGAGCGTGGTGGAGACCTCCGCCATATCTGTGGAGGAATTCGACCAGATTAGCGGCAAGGTTTCCAGCACGGAGAATCTGGTGCGGGAAATTGACTGTGCCATGCTGGAGCAGCAGGAGGCCTCCAAGCAGGTTCTGTCTTCCTTGCGGGACATAAACGATGCGAGTATGAAGGTTCAGCAGACCTCCAAGGAGATGCGGGACAACATCGGAGAGCTCCACAGCTCCGCCGACAGCCTGGAGGCCATTGCCAACAGCGTTGCCAGCAGTATGCAGGAGATGGGTGCAGGCATCCATGAAATCAGCTCTGCGGCCGAGGATGTGTCCAACCAGGCAACAAGGACCAAGGTGGCCATCAACATCCTGGACAAGATTTTGGAAAAGTTCAAGCTGTCTTGATTCTGTGATGGGTGCATGGTCCGACGCTTGTGTCGAAGCAGGGAATGCGCCTGTCCACAATTCCTGATGAGAACGCCTGGTTTCGCCGCTTTGGGGAGGCCAGGCATTTTTGTAAAAACTGATGATGATTTTCCCGATGGTTAGCATAAGATAACTATTGACTTTTTTATCGGGTTAGCATAGATTAACCGTTGAGCAAAGATTCAATCGGAGGTAACGAGATATGCTGGATTATTCCAACATAAAGACCTGCTACGACTACCTCAAGTCGTGCGGCGGAATCGTTTATATTGACACTCGTGGCGGAATCTCCATGGAAGGAGACGGCCTGGACTCCTTCTATCAGGGAGTCTTCAAGAAGGTGGATGGCTACCAGCTGTTCGCCCGTCCGGGAAATGCCCTGCTGGACTATAAAATCGTCGAGATTCCCGGCGGTGTGGACGAGATTCTGCTCTTTGAGAACAGGGAGAAAATCAAGGAATTTTTGGACCAGGGCGGCATCATCATCAGCTTTACCCAGAATTATCTGGAGTGGCTACCGGGCAATTCCTTGTATGAAGCTAGCCCTACAGCAATCAAGGATAGAATGGTGGTAGCCTGTGGTCATCCCATTACCGAAGGGGTAAAGGAATACGACATGAACTATCGCTGCGGGGTGAAGGGTTTTTTCAATCGGGGCTTCTTTAAGGCACCGGAAGGCGCTGCTGTCATTTTGAAGGATTCTGACGGTGAGGGTGTGGCCTACATCGATGCAGCCACAACGAAGGGGGTTATCCTCAGCACTGCAGGTGCCGATTTGGTGGGCTTCGGTCTGGCAGAAAGCAGCACGGCAAAGCGGCTGGGAGTAAACCTGATGCTGTGGCTGGAAAAAACGATGAAGGAACGGGAGGCGGCATGAAGACAGCATTGATTACTGGAGGCTCCAGCTTCCAGCAGGGATTTTTGAAGGTCCATGGCGGAAAATTCGGCGCATTGTTCGACAAGGTGTTCTATCTTCCTCGTCTGCATGAGGAGGAGCTGGAGGGCTTTGACTGCGTGGTGATTGCCACCGGCTTGAATCCCGACTTCCTGATGAAAAATTCCCAAAAGATTGTGTCCTATCTGGAGCAGGGTGGAAACCTTGTTACCTTTGGCAGCGTGCGTCCTCCCTACATTCCTCACATCAACTTCAAGCCCTGCGAGACGAATTTCTGGTGGTGGATTCATCCCGGTGCCGACCTGCCCCTCTATGCCTACGATCAGAATCACAGCCTGTGGAATTTCCTTGAGGTGCAGGAATGCAAGTGGCACTACCACGGTACCTTTGAGGTGGAGGAGGGCTGCCAGAAGATTCTGGTGGATGAGGTGGGCCGCCCCATCCTGTACAAGGATGACTGCCACTTTGCCGGAACGATGTATGTCACCTCCTTGGACCCCGATTACCATATCGGACAGGGATTTATGCCCACCACCGTGCCATTCATGGAGAAATTCATGCAGTGGGTTACTAGCGACATTGAGGCCAAGCTGGCCCAGAAGGAGAGCGCATGACACGAGGAGCTTTTTTTAAGACGCTGAGTTGCCTTGCACTAACCTGCCTCATTGCAGGACTTGCCGGTTGCGCCAAGAAGGAGGAGGCAGGCTCCACCGTCGCTGGGGCCGACAAGGGGACAAGCCAGTCTGCCACCCGCACCATCGTGGACCACACGGGGGTAGAGGTGGTGCTTCCGGCAGAGATAAACCGGGTGGTGATTCTTGGCCCTATGCCATTGCCTTCTATCTATTGCTTGTATACCGGTTCCAGTGAACAATTGGTGGGAATAACTTCTACTTCTATGTCTGCCGCTCAGAATTCCCTGCTGATAAAAGCCTATCCTGAGCTCACTGCCATTCCTACGGATTTTGAAATCAATGGAGTGGTAAATATTGAGCGACTGCTGGAACTGGAGCCTGATGTGGTGTTTTACGCTGCCAGTAGCACTCAGACTCGTCAAGCCTTGGACAATGCTGGTATTCCCGCTGTAGGATTTTCCTTTACCCAGGCAGGATTCAATACCATAGAAAATTATGCTGGCTGGATTAAATTGCTGGAACAGATTTTTTCAGGGGGCAATGAGGCTGGGTCTGCACGTGCAGCGGAAATCATTCAGTATGGGCGGGACATGGAGTCTATGGTAAAGGAAAGGCTGGCTGGGCTAGCCCAAGAAGACAAGCCCAAGGCCTTGGTTGCTTATTATTATGACGAGTCAAGTGGATTGCAGGTTAGTGGAGCCAATCATTTTGGTCAATATTGGTTGGACACAGCAGGTGGCGTGAACGTGGCAGCCCAGCTGGATGGCACCCCCACGGTCAACATGGAGCAGGTGTACCAGTGGAATCCCGACGCGATTTTTATCACCAACTTTAGTCCATACCTACCGGAAGACTTCTACAACAATGTTATTTCTTCTGACGATTGGAGTCCGGTAGCGGCTGTTGAGGCTGGGCGGGGATACAAGTTTCCGCTGGGCATGTACCGCTGGTATCCACCCTCATCGGACACGCCGCTGTCCCTACTGTGGATGGCAAAGACCCTGCATCCCGACCTGTTTGCCGACATCGACTTAGACCAGATGATAAAGGACTATTTTCAGCGCTTTTATAATGTGGAGCTGACAGCGGAAGACCTGCACAAGATTTACAATCCCCCACGGGAAGCGGCAGGAAGGTGAGTTGTTGCCGAAAGGAGTTTATTTTACAGGAGATTTTATGAAAAAGACTGTTTTTTTTAAGACGCTGAGTTGCCTTGCACTAACCTGCCTCATTGCAGGACTTGCTGGTTGTGCCAAGAAGGAGGTAGGCTCCACCGTCGCTGGGGCTGACAAGGGTGCAAGCCAGTCTGCCACCCGCACCATCGTGGACCAGGTGGGCAACACCGTTCATCTGCCAGAAAAGATTGAGCGGGTGGTCATCGCCTCGGTGTGGCCCCTGGCCTCCGTCTACTGCCAGATGTTCGGTACGGACAAGCTGGTGGGCCTTGACCCTGCCATTGTCAGTGCGGCGGAAAATTCCATGCTGATAAAGATTGCCCCGGACATCGGCACCATTGAGACGGGCTTTAGCAAGAACGGCAGCCTGAACGCCGAGGAGCTTTTGGCCCTGGACCCGGATGTGGTTTTGTATTCTTCTGGTGTGACGGAGGATTACAACGTCGCTACCCAAGCGGGCATTCCTGCGGTGGGATTTAGCCTCAGCATCAAGGACTACAATGCGGTGGAGACCATTCACACCTGGATTGAGCAGCTGGCCGCTGTGATGGGAATTGACCCCGGAGACAACAGTGCATACCTGGAGTATGGCCGTAGGATTCAGCAGCTGGTGGCCGAGCGGATTGCCACGGTGCCAGAGGAGGAGCGGCCGCAGGCCATGTTCATCCACCGGTACGACAATGCTACCCTTGCGGTGCCTGGTTCAGGAACCTGGGCAGACTATTGGATTACTGCCAGCGGAGCACGTAATGTGGCGGCTGAAAATACCGGCACACCTTCGGTTTCCATTGAGCAAATCTACAGCTGGAATCCAGAGCGCATCTACATCACCAACTTTAACGATGCCCTGCCGCAAGACCTGTACGGCAATGTACTGGGGGGCCATGACTGGAGCTCTGTGGCGGCCGTGCAGGAGCAGCAGGTGAAAAAGGTTCCGTTGGGAATCTACCGCTGGTACGTCACCAATACGGACTCCCCCTTGATGCTCCTGTGGATGGCAAAGCAGCATCATCCTGAGCTCTTTGCTGACATTGACTTGGACAAGACTGTGGCCGACTTCTACAAGGAGTTCTACAATCTTGACTTGACTGCGGAGGACATCCAGTCCATCTGGAATCCCGTCCGTGAGGCGGCAGGCGATGCGTAAGGCACCTTGCCCTATTCTGCGGCAGCTGGCATCTGGACTGCCGCAGGAAAATACATGCTTTGCAGGAGATGTTTTATGAGAAAGAACGTTTTTTTTACAACCATCGGTTGCTTGCTGCTAACTTTTGTGCTTGCAGGAGTTGTAGGCTGTAGCAAAAAGGAAGCCAGTCCTGCCGCTGCTGGAGCAGACAAGGGGGCAGCTCTCTCTGCAACCCGTACCATCGTTGACCATACGGGAGCGGAGGTGGTGCTGCCCGCCCAGATAAACCGCATTGTGATTTCTGGACTGGCTCCCCTACCGTCCATGTACTGTCTGTACACTGGTTCCAGTAAGGGGCTGGTAGGAATGCCCGCCAGTTCTATGGCTGCGGCTAAGCACTCCTTTCTGCTGGACGGGTATCCTGAGATTGTAGCGGTGGACACGGATTTTGAGTCTAGCGGTGTCATCAACATCGAGCGGCTTTTAGAATTGGAGCCCGATGTGGTGTTTTACGGTTCCAGCACCACCCAGACTCGTCAGGCCCTAGAGAATGCAGGTATTCCCGCCGTGGGATTTTCCACAAACCTGCATGGCTATAACACAGTGGAAACCTATGCCAGCTGGATTGAGCTATTCGGTCAGATTTTTTCCGGTTCCGACCTGGTGGAATCCACGCGTGCCACAGAAATCATTGAATATGGCCGTGGCGTGGAGGCTCTGATTAAGGAGCGGGTAGCAGGGATTCCGCAGGAGGAGCGGCCTAGGGTGATGGTTGCCTACTATTACGACGATGCTGGCGGCCTGCGTACCAGTGGTTCCACTCATTTTGGTCAATATTGGATCGAGGTGGCAGGTGGTGTGAATGTTGCCTCCGAGTTGGACGGCACTCCCACGGTCAACATGGAGCAGGTGTACCAGTGGAATCCCGACGCAATCTTTATCACCAATTTTAGTCCCCGTCTGCCGGAGGACTTCTACAACAACACCATTGCCGCTGATGACTGGAGTACGGTAAAGGCGGTGCAGACGGGACGGGTGCACAAGTTTCCCCTGGGCATGTACCGCTGGTATCCGCCCTCATCGGACACGCCGCTGTCCCTGATGTGGATGGCAAAGACCCTGCATCCCGACCTGTTTGCCGACATCGACCTGGATCAGATGGTAAAGGACTATTTCCAGAAATTCTACGGTGTGGAGCTGACGGCGGAGGATTTGCATAAAATCTACAATCCTTCACGGGAAGCGTCGGGAAGGTGATATGCTGATTTCCAATAAGAAGACCCAGGGGCTGGTAATCGCCCTGTCCTATGGGCTGGTGGTTTTGGTTGCGTTGATCTGCTTGGGCTTTGGTCGGTATGCGGTGCCTCTGGGGGAGGTGGTGGATATGATTTTTTCCGCTCTCCTTGGAGACAATGAGGGAGGCACCGCCTCCACCGTCATCTTCAAGGTGCGGTTGCCCCGAATCCTTCTGGCCATTGCCGCCGGTGCAGGACTGGCCTGTTCTGGAGCTGCCTTTCAGAGCCTGTTCTCCAATCCCTTGGCAACCCCGGACACGCTGGGCGTGGCCAGTGGTGCCTCCTTCGGGGCGGTGCTGGCCATGATGCTGGGGGGCAACCTGATTGTCATCCAGCTCTTTGCCCTTGTCAGCGGTTTGCTGGCCTGCGCCATCACCTACTGGATTAGCAGGGTAAAGTCCCAGCGCTCGGTGATTATGATTGTGCTTTCCGGCATGGTGGTGTCCGCCCTCTTCCAGGCCTTTGTGTCCCTGCTGAAGTACTTGGCGGACCCGGAGGACGAACTGCCCTCCATCACCTACTGGCTTTTGGGCAGTATGTCCAGCGTTACCTACACGAACCTATTGTTTGGTCTGCCCTGCATTGTGCTGGGAGCTGCCATGATTTTTGTGCTGCGGTGGCGACTGAACATCCTTTCCCTGACGGAGGACGAGGCTCGCTCCATGGGCGTGAACATCAAGCTGCTGCGGCTGCTGGTGATTGTGGCCTCCTCCCTGATTACCGCATCGGTAGTATCTATGTGCGGACTGGTGGGCTGGGTAGGGCTGCTGGTTCCCCACATTGCCCGTATGCTCATGGGCAGCAACAACAATACAGTGATTCCCCTGTCCCTGTCCTTGGGGGCGGTGTTTATGCTCATCATAGATACCGCTGCCCGCAGTGCTACGGCGGCGGAGATTCCCATTTCTATTCTGACTGCAATTATCGGAGCGCCCTTCTTTATCGGGCTGCTGAGAAAAACTGGAGGTGTTTGGACATGACCTTTGAAGTAAAGCATGGTTCCTTTGGCTACGGCAAGGGAACCGTATTGAATGACATTTCGTTTTCTGTTTCCAGCGGAGAGGTGCTGGCGGTGCTGGGCTCCAACGGGGTGGGAAAGACCACCCTGCTGAAGTGCATGATGGGGCTGCAGAAATGGCGGCAGGGGGAGAGCCTTCTGGACGGCAAGAATATTGCGGGACTTTCCCACAAGGAGCTGTGGCAGACCATCGCCTACGTGCCCCAGTCCAAGGCATCGGCCTTTTCCTTTTCTGCTCTGGACATGGTGGTGATGGGGCGTAGCTCACGGCTGGGAATGCTCTCCCGCCCTACGGAGGAGGATGAGGCGGCTGCTGTGGCTGCCATGGAGGACATCGGCATCCTCCACCTCAAGGACAAGATGTGCAACAGCATGAGCGGTGGCGAGCTCCAGATGGTACTCATTGCCCGTGCCCTCACTGCCGGGCCCAAGATGCTGGTGCTTGATGAGCCTGAGTCAAATCTGGACTTCAAAAATCAGCTGGTGATTCTGGACGTATTGGAGCACCTTGCCAGGGACAGGAACATCGCCTCCATCATCAACACCCACTATCCCGCCCATGCCCTGAAGGTGGCGCACAAGGCCCTGCTGCTGAACAGGGACGGCACCAACTGCTACGGCCCCATTCAGGAGGTGGTGAACGAGGAAAATATGTGCACCTCCTTTGGGGTGAATGTGTCCATCCATAAGTTCGAGGTGCAGGGTAAGCTCTACAACACGGTGGTACCGCTGTCCATTGCTACCTAATGGCGTCAGGCATTTCCTTGCGATTTTGATGAAAGCCACTGGTAAAAGCCAGTGGCTTATTTGTGAAAAGGTGAAAGGTGGCTGTCCCACCCCGACGCAGAGTGTCGGGGTTCATTCATTATGCAGGCTTGTTCTATGCAGTGAACAAGTCGATTTGTCCGCCAATCTTTTGGATGGAGGCCTTCAGCTGATGGGAAACGTCTCCCAAGGCAATTCCCGTCTCGTGGATTTTGCCGGCTCCGGTGGACATCTCGCTCATGCCCTGACTCATAATGCTGGAGGAATTCTGCAGGGCCTGCATTTCTCCCAAAATGACTGTGTTCTGCTCGGCCATGTCCTTGGATGCACTCTGGACGACGGCAGAGCTTTCGTTCATGTTCTGAAGCGCTTCCCGAATCTGCCGGGAGCCCGCATCCTGTTCTGCCATGGCTGACTTGATTTGGACCACCAGTGTGTCAGTCTCTTGAATTCTGTTGGACATGGTGGTGAGGGCGGCACTGGCATCGGTGGATGCCTGTACCACCTCCGAGATAGAGTCCTGAATGTTCTTGAGCTGTCCGCTGATAGTCTTGGACTGGGCGGAGGAGGTTTCCGAGAGCTTGCGAATCTCGTCGGCAACAACGGAGAATCCCTTTCCTGCGTTCCCTGCATGGGCCGCCTCAATAGCGGCATTCATGGCCAGGAGGTTTGTCTGGGCGGCAATGTTCGAGATGGCGGCATTTGCCTCATGGAGCATCTGGGACTGCCGCTGGATGAGCTGAATTCGCTCGTTCACATCCTTCTGCTTTTTGAATCCCTCGGCGGCGTTGGTGGTGAGAGAATTGAAGGACTCGGCCATCTTGTCCACTGAATGATTTACGGATGAGATGTTGCTAATCATTTCCTCCACTGCCGAGGATGCCTGGGAGATGCCCGCCGATTGGTTTTCAATCATGCTGTTAAGGGAGGTTATGTCCTCAGAAATTTGTTTGACAGTCTTTGCGGTGGTCTCCACAGTGGAATTCTGGGTGGAAATCTGGTGGTGGATGCCGTCTATGTTTGCGATAATCTGCGTGATGGCACTGACCGTGTTTTGGGTGTTCTCAGATAGGGTGCCTCCCGCTCCCTCCAGCTCCGCTTTGGACCGCTTGATTTCCAGCACAATCTGCTGCAGCTTGTTGCAGAAGTCATTGAAGTTGATGGCCAAAAATCCAATCTCGTCCCGGTGCAGCAGGCGCACCCGCTTGGTGAGGTCCGCCTCTCCCGTTGCCATCTCCTTGAGGGCATGAGCAACGTTGTCTATGCGGGTCATCATCCATTTCATAAAGGAGCCGCAGATGAACAGGAAGACGACGGCTATGACAATGATGATGGGAATGATGAATTTGATGGTGTTGTTCCGTATGGCGTTGATGGTGGCTATGCTTTCGGCTATGAACATCATGCCGGTGATGGAACCGTCCTTGCTGGTGATGGGAAAGTACATGGACAGGTAGTCCTCACCCTGAATCCGGTTCTCTCCCTTATAGGTTTCCCCCTTTTTAAGCACGGCCTCTATTATCGCCGTGTTTGACAGCTTGGTTCCCTTGAGGCTTTTGCCGCTGCTGTCGGTGATGGTGGTGGCAATGCGGGTGTCCCCAGAAAAGACAGTGCTCTCCACATTGTAGCTCTGCTGGACAATGGAGGGGAATTCCGTCAGGCTGAATCCTGTGAGTACGCATCCTGAAATACCTTCCCCCCTGTTATAATTGTCTAGATATACTGGGCTTGCGGCCAGTACGTAGTAGCCTAGGGAGGCAATCTCCTCCATGGAATAGCTGCTGGAGCCTCCCAGAGCTGTCCTGACGACGGAGAGGGAGTCAAGTCTTGTTCCGGCTCCCAGTCCGCTTCCCCCGTCATGTATGACAACACCTTGACTGTCGGCGATCATCATAAGGTCAAGGCCCAAGTCCTCCAAGCCATCGGACGCAAGGCGGTTCAGGGCCGCCTGATTTTGCTGTTGCACAGCGGCAATCATTTCGCTCTGGGTGGACAAAAGCAGTGCGTCCCCCTCCAGAGAGGTCTGCCAGTCCAGCAGGGTGTGCCGCACACCAAATGCGGTGAAGTCAAGCTGCGAGGTAGTGTCGGCCATCAACCCCTTGTCGAAAACAAGCAGGGAGGTGGTTGCTATGGTTACACAACTGATGAGAATCGATGCACCGACGATGAGGATGAGCTTTGTCCATATTCTCATGGTGGTGGAAGGTGCGCCAGAGTGATCTTGCTTGTCAAACAACATGGGAGAACCTCTTTTCTGGAAGATATAATTGTATTTATTGTAACAGTATAATTGATATTGAACAAGATTTTTAGAACAAATTCTTCATTATTATACATAATTTTATTCTGGCAAATGTGTCAAGAATTCAGATTATGTCCCAGTGTGAATGGAGCGGAAAAATGCTTGTTTCAAAGATGCAGGCTTTACAAAATGAATTCTTGATTGTATCATAATATGCAATAGATAAAAAAAATACCGATACATGTAGAAAGATGCAAGCGAAAGATACATTGCCAAAGGAGGCTTTTATGGCAAAACATATTGCATGGGACGACAAGTACAAGGTTGGACACCAGATGATTGACAGCCAGCACAAGCGGCTGTTCGAGATTGCGGACGAGTTGTACAGCCTGACCCAGGCTCCACAGGAACGGAAGGATTCCGACACATCCATGGTGCTGGAGGATTGCGCCAAGTATGTGAACTTCCATTTCAGCTGCGAGGAGCAACTGATGCGCGACAGCAACTATGCGGATATTGGGGAGCATGTCAACCAGCACAAGGCATTCACCACATACGTTGCCACCCTTATGAGCGATTTTGGCAGGGGTGGTCGCATTGATCTGGACGCACTCTACGACTTTATCGCCGACTGGTTGGTGCAGCACATTGGCACGGAAGACAAAAAGCTGGCGGCCCATGCCGCAGAAAATTCCGTGTAGGCTGCCTGACCGGTTGTCCTGCAACTCAGGATGTCAAAAGAGGCTATGTATGGAATAAGCTTGGGAGGTGGATATGATTGAGCATATTGCCTGGGATGACAAGTACAGGATTGGACATACAATGATTGACAGCCAGCATCAGCACCTGTTTGAGCTGGCTGACGGGCTGTTCAATGTGCAGGTTGCCGGAATAGAGTGCAAGAGGGAAAACGTGGAGCAGGTGGTCCAGGAGTGCTCCGAGTACGTCATCTTCCACTTTGCGGCCGAGGAGGAGTTGATGCGTGAGGTCGGCTATCCTGACATGGAGAGCCACGTCAAGGAGCACCGGGATTTCAGCAGATATGTCTCCGGCCTGTTCTCCGACTTTTCTTCCGGAAAGGACATCAGCCTGGGCGAGTTGTACACCCAGATCGCAAGATGGTTGGTGCAGCACATCACGCTGGAGGACAGGAAGCTGGCTCCCTATGTCAGCAACGCCGCCAACTAGGTTGTCGCTTCCTTGGTTTCTGTGGAATCAGGAGCGAGGAAGGATAGACCGCAAAGTCGAGGGATTTTCTTTGTCCATAATGACTTGTTTTCTTGATAATAAGGAGGTTCCGTGGTTTCGCATGTTGCGTGGGATGATGCATATAAGGTTGGGCACGAGATGATTGACAGCCAGCATCGTCGTTTGTTTGAGTTGGCCGATGTCTTGTTCTGCTTGCTTGGTACCGATGCAGAACAAGACAGGAGTCATGTGGAGGCAGTCATTCTGGACTGTGCTGAATATGTGCTCTTCCATTTTTCCAATGAGGAGCGGCTGATGGATGAGATTGGTTATGACCAGGCAGAGCACCACCTCAAGTTGCACCATGACTTCAATGGCTATGTATCGAAACTGATTGGAGATTTTACCGACGGGAAGGACATTGACCTGGGGAAATTGTACAGCTACTTGGCAAATTGGCTGGTTCAACACATCATCACGGAAGACAAGAAGCTGGCGGAATATATCTCAAATTCCCAACAGATGGTCTGAGGCTAGTTCAAAGTATTGTATTTCTTGACAGGAGGTTGATTTATGGTTTCTCACATTGCATGGGACGATTCCTACAAGGTTGGACACAACATGATTGACAAGCAGCACCAGCGTTTGTTCGAGTTGGCCGATGGCCTGTACAATCTGGTAGCTGCTGGTGAGCAAGGGCGTGAGCATATACAGGCTGTGATTAAAGAATGCGCTGAATATGTTAGCTTTCACTTTGCCAGCGAGGAGGAGCTGATGGACGAAGTGTGTTACTCCGGCATGGAGGCACATGTGAAGGCACATCGTGCCTTCAGCGACTATGTCGCCTCGTTGATGGAGGAATTCACCTCTGGCAAGGAAATTGATTTGGGGGAACTGTATAGTTTTGTAGCCAATTGGTTGGTGCAGCACATCACGGTGGAAGACAAGAAGCTTGCCGAACAGGTAAGGATTCTCCTGTACGGAGGATGATCCCAAAATTCAGCCACTGACGAGAAAACTATATTTTTCTTCATTTTTGATTTTTTTCTTGACAGTGGCAGATATCATGTTATAATTAATACAAATAGTACGGCTAGAAGAGTTTTGAGCAAGATAGCATTCATTGAAATGGCGACTGTGTGATATGGACATTCAATGATAATGCAGAATGCCCGCTTTTGAACTGCTTGATAAGTTTGCATGTCTTTGAATTCTCAGGAAACAATATTCAAGGTGAGTTAATCGGCGTTTGACAAGATGTCGAGTGTCGGTTTTATGATTTCAAAATGTTTGATGGGTATGGGAATATCTTGCGTGGCAATGATGTTCGTCGTTCTGTGGAACTTGATAAGGAGGAAAAGATGGTTTCACACATTGCATGGGATGATGCTTACAAAGTCAACAACGACATGATTGACAGCCAGCATCAGAAGTTGTTCCAGCTGGCCGATGGCCTGTATGGTTTGGTGAGTTCCGGTGAAAAGGATCGGAACAAGGTGGGAAAGGTGATTCAGGAGTTGGTTGAATACGTCATGTTCCACTTTGGCAGCGAAGAGGAGCTGATGAAGAAGATAGGCTATGTTGACGCAGATAGCCACATCAGCGCGCATCGTGCATTCAACGACTACACCTCCAAGTTGGTTGGAGACTTCTCCGCCGGTAAGGAGGTTGACTTGGGAGAGTTGTACACCTACATCGGAAAGTGGCTGGTTGACCACATCACTGTGGTTGACAAGAAGCTTGCTGCATCAGCATAAATATTCATGCAACAGCTGCTTGGATTCTGTTTGACCCAGGCATGTGTTGTTGCGTGATACCTAGGCTGATTGTGAAGGCTGTGGTTAAACACGGGAGGGTGTCATGTGAATGACATCCTCCCTTTATTTTGCGCCAAGATGGTAGCGGCCGTTCTCATTGTGCTAAAATTCCTGTCACTGCCAAGTGAAAGGGGCGGCGAAGCTCGCTGATGTCTCTTTGGTCCAGCACCGCTAGTCTGAATATGGCTGCTTCGATAATGCTGTAGAGCAGTTCATTTGTGTCGTGGACATTTACCTCCTTGAATTCTCGCCGGTTGATTCCCTCGATTACAATCATGGAAAGCAGGTGTCGCAGCCTGATGATGCGTCGCCTTACCCGCACGGCGGTATCCTTGCCAGACTTCTTTAGCTGCAGCAGGTAGGTAAGGGTGACATTAAAGAGACGGTGGTTTTCAGCGCATTTTTCCAGAATGGTGTCCAGCACCAGCAGCAACCGCTCCTTCACGGTCTTTTCCTCATCATTGATGATTTCCATCAGTGAGGCTTCAATTTCGGTGGTGAGTTGCTTGATGCTCCAGACAAAGATTTCTCGCTTGTTCTTAAAGTAGATGTACAGGGTGGTTCGGGTTATGCCACAGCGGTCAGCAATCTTCTGGAAGGTTACATCCTCAAATCCCTTTTCCATAAACAGATCCAGGGCTGTATCAAGAATTTCACGCTTTCGCTTGTCGTGCTCAACTACTACGGCCATGATTTTTTTCCCCTACTTTTGATTGGACAAATTGGTAGAAAAAGGTGTCGAGGTTGCCGCCCTTCAGTTTTCTTGTGGAGCTTGCCTGGTGCCCCAAGCTGGTTTCGAAATCAGTGCGGGAGGTGATAAAACCCATATCCCAGCCAGGAAAGGTGTTGAACAGTTCGGCCATGTCAGAGTATAGCAGCTTGGCAGACTCCTCGTCCTCCAGTCGCTCGCCGTAGGGAGGGTTTCCCAGCAGAAGACCGCTTTCATAGGGGGCACCCAAGTCTCGGAAGTCTGCCTGGTCAAAGTCGGGACGCTGGATCCGCTGGTCGCTGCCGATGAGCTGCAAGGCCCGGCCAGCAGTGACTCCTGCCCGCTCGGCATTGGCCCTGGCGCGCTCCACAGCTGCCTCATCTAAATCGGTGCCAGTGATGCGGGTCTGGCATTCCGGCTGGATTTTTTCTGCTTCCTGGCATTTTATTTCGTAGGCTCGAGCCTCGTCGTAGATGCGTAGGTTTTCTAGGGCAAAACGGCGGCCGAATCCAGGCGCCACGTTGTAGGCGTAGAGCATGGCTTCGCAGGCAATGGTGCCGGAGCCGCAAAAGGGGTCGTGGAGGGGCGTCCTTCGTCGCCAGTTTGTTAGCTGCAGCAGGACTGCCGCCATTGTCTCTCGGATTGGAGCAAGGCCGCCGTCCTTGCGGTAGCCTCGCCGGTGCAGTGGAACCCCGGAAAGGTCCAGCAGCACGGTGACAATATTATTTTCAATATATATGCGGACATCATTGCGCTCACCGCTTTCTGGCATAGTGTGAATTCGCCACACGTCTCCCAGCTTGGTGTAGATAGCCTTGTGGACAATGCCCTGGATGCTGTGCTCGGAGGAAAGGCGGCTCTTGTGGCTGCGAACCTTGTCCACCACCACCCGCACGTCCTTGTAGAAAAAATCCTGCCAAGGAATTGAGTACACGCTGTCAAACAGGGCGTCAAAGTCCTGGGCTTGGTAGGATGCTAGCTGGAGATACACCCGGTCGGCAGTGCGCAGACATAGATTGCTGCGGAATAGGGCATCGTCGTCACCAAGGAAGGCAACACGCCCCAAGGGTCTGGTGCCTTCCACCGACTTGAGAGAATAACCAAGCTTTTTGATTTCGTTGCCCAGAATTTTTTCCGCACCAATGGCACAGAGGGCCACAAGGGTGTTCATGCTACTGAGGATAACATTTTTTCATAAAATGTTCAATTGTCAGAATGCGGAGAGGCGCTTATAAGATTCAGGCTATGTCTTTCTGCTAACCTTTAATTGTCAGTATGACAGGAGTAAAACACAATGAAGAATTATAAAAATTTGATAAAATGTACTAGTCGGCACTAAAACAAAAAAAAACTGCTTTTTTTTTGTTTTCTCAGAAATTTTTAATGAAAAAAAAATTGGAATTCAGTATACTAAGGCTAAATTGAGCCCTGTAGGGTGAAAGTAAGGAGTTCTAAATGAAGAAGATTGCTGTCGTAGCTGCTTTGTTGGTGTTGGTTCTGGCTAGCGTTACCGCTGGTGGAAAGAAGGAGGCTCAGCCCGTCGTAGAGGAGCAGGTTGTTGCCACTGAGGCTCCTGTTGAGGGCGAGGCCGCTCCTGTTGAGGGCGAGGCCGCTCCTGTTGAGGGCGAGGCCGTAGCCCAGTAACTCTTAGGTTACTGAGAGCCTTTAGTCAGGCAAGGAATAAAAGCTGTCTTTTGTTCCTTGCCTGATATTTTTTTAAACAGGTGTAGGTGGTGGTGGAATTACCAGTGTCTTTTAAGTGAGATTGATTCATTTTCTCAGAAAACCTTAATGAAACTCAAGTTCAAATTCGCTATAGTATAGTTCGATGGTAGCCTAGTGTCTACGCAACAAAGATTCAAGGAGTTGTACTATGAAAAAGATTGGAATGATTGTCACCCTGTTGGCTTTGGTTTTGGCAGCTGCAAGTGCTAATGACAGAATTGTGTCCCCAGACAAGCTGCCCAAGACCGCACAGAATTTTATTTCCACCCACTTTGCCGGAAAGACCGTGCAGTATGTGGAGCATGAGTTCAACGAGTATGAGGTGCAGTTGAGTGACCGTTCCGAAATCAAATTCGGTGGAAATGGTGACTGGGAAAGCATCAAGTGCTACGAGGGAATTCCTGCCGCCGCCCTGCCTGCATCAGTAAGTTCTTATGTCAGCAGCAACTTTGCCGGAGCAAAGATTGTGGAGGCTGAAAAGGATTGGAACAGCATCGACTTGAAGCTTTCCAATCGTATGGAGGTTTTCTTCGACAAGAACGGCAAGTACTTGGGGCAGAAGTACGACGACTAAGAACGTGTACGATGGTTGCCGGTGAGTTTCATTGTAGGCTCACCGGTTTTATTTTGAGGCGAGAGGTTTGGTTGCTGCTCCTTCACCATGAAGCTTGGCAGCAATGCGCTATGTAGGAATGCCTATGTCTGGAAGAAAATTATCCGTAATACTGCTTTCGGTTTTACTGCTTTTACCGGTTTTTGCTGACAGGCGGGAGGCTTATTTTGAAAACCGTTCTCTCTTTATTGAAGATATTGAACGGGATGACGGAGAAATTGCCATTGATTTCAGCGTGCCGGTAAATCCTGACTCTGTTTTAGGTGGGGCCATCTTGATTGACGGAAAGCCCCTGCCCCCAGAAGCTGGAATTATCTTCAATCGGCGGGGCGACAAGATGGTGATACGAGAGCTTCCCCAATGGCGTAGACGGATGCTTTGCCTAGAAATAAGGAATCTGGTGGCAACGACGGGTAATGGCATGGTACCCATGGCGGCCTTCCATCTTTGGCCTGAGGATGAGATTGAGGGGGATGAGTTGGACGAGGTGGACTGGTGCTATCACTATTGAGGAGGGGAAATGGAGCGGATTCTGGTTGTGGAGGATGAGCCGGGGATTGCCTCCTTTGTACGTCTGGAGCTGGCCCACGAGGGATATGATGTCCAGGTGGTAGAGGACGGCCGGGCTGCCTTAGAGCTCTTCCAGCAGCAGGACTGGGACCTGGTTCTGCTGGACATTATGCTTCCCACCATCACTGGCTTGGAGGTGCTGCGGCGAATCAGGAAGACCTCCGCCGTTCCTGTCATCCTGCTGACTGCCCGCGGGGAAACCATGGATCGTGTGGCGGGGCTGGATGCCGGAGCCGATGACTACCTTCCTAAGCCCTTTGCCATAGAGGAATTGCTGGCTAGAATCCGAAGCCTCTTGCGCCGGCGGAACGACTGGAGCGGACCTGACCAGGCTCATGCCGATGGTTTCAATGTGGTGGAGGCTCCCCAGGAAATCATCACCTGCGGCTCCATCTGCCTGAATCCCAAGTCCTGCACGGTCACTTTGTCTGATAAGGAAATCTCACTCACTAAGACTGAGTATCAGCTGCTGCTATGCCTTATGAGCCACAAAAACGAGGCCCTTTCACGGGAACGCATTATCGACATGGTGTGGGGAGAGGATCATTTTATCGACGGGAATTCTGTGGATGTGTATGTTCGGTACTTGCGGACAAAGCTGGACGAAGACAGGGAGGGTTCTTGCATCACCACCCTGCGGGGAATCGGCTATATTATGAAGGATTCCTAATGTCCGATGAAAAAACATAAGATAACCCTGTCGGTAAAAATCACGGCGGCCTTTACGCTGCTGATTTTTGTATCTGTCTTTTTCTTTTCCCTTTTGATGATTGCCACCACCAAGAAATCCTTGGAGCAGCAGCAGGAGATGGAGCTGCTGTATTTTTTGAATCTGGTGGAGGCAGGCTACAACAATGACGTTCGAGACCACATTCCTTTTCCCTCCCATGCCATCCCCTACTATATCCTCTACCGTGTTTCACAGCTTGATGGCTCCCTTATCCGCACTAACGACGCGCTGATTCCTGCCCTGCCTGATACTCCCGCTGGACGTGCGTCCACAGAATTCCGGGAAAATTTCTTTATCGACGGAAACCTAAATCTTTTGTATGTAGCAAAGACCGTGGAGGCTGAGGAGTCAGGCAGCTTCCGTGTGCAGGTGGCCATAGACCTGAATCAGGACAATGCCCACCTTGTTGTCCAGGACTTGCCCCATGTCTTTGTTTTGTTCAGTATTCCCCTGCTGCTGTTTTCAAATTTGATTGCATACCTGGTCAGCCGCCGCATCCTGCAGCCTCTGAGAAAAATCATCCTACAGGCTCAGGAAATCACCAGCGAAAAGCTGGACAGCCGCCTTGATGAGTCCGGCCCCCAGGACGAGCTGCAGGAGCTGGCCGCCACCTTTAACCAGCTTTTTACCCGATTGGCGGTGGACTTTGAAAAGCAGCGGCAATTTACCTCCGATGCCGCCCATGAGCTAAAAACCCCCCTAGCGGTGATTTCTGGTCATGTGGACTTGCTGTGCCGCTGGGGAAAAGAAAATCCGACCGTATTGGAGGAATCCTTGCAGACCCTGCAGAAGGAAAGCCGCTCCATGTCTGTCCTCATCGAAAATCTTTTGCGGCTAACCCGCTCGGAAAATAGCGATTCGTCAGCCTATCCTCCGCAGACCATCCAGCTCCAGGGCTTCCTGCAGGAAATCATCGAGGACTTTGCCCTGATTTATCCCACGCTGGAATTTCAGATTGACTGTTCTGCCCAAGCCCAAATCCAATGTAACCAAGAGGCCCTGCGGCAAATTTTACGCATATTCATCAAAAACAGCATTACCTACAGCCAGCAGCCAGCCTTTGTGACACTCCGTTGGAGGCAGGAGCTGGGGCAGCTTTCCGTTGAGGACAGGGGCTGGGGCATTGAGTCAGCTGATATAGAGAGGATTTTTGATCGATTTTATCGGGTGGACAAGTCCCGGAGCAGGAGCACCGGCGGTACTGGCCTTGGGCTCCCGATAGCCAAGGCCCTGACAAGGCGGCTTGGCCTGGGGCTGGAAGTACAAAGTGTTGTAGGACAGGGAACTACCATGATTTTAAAGTTCCTGCATTGACATGGATTTGGAGGGAATATTATACTGTGTCCATGAGTCAGCAAAAAAAAGAAAGGAAAGTGAGCTTGGGGGTTATCATTTGGGCGCTCCTAGCCCTCATTCTCCTGATTGCCTTTTTGATTAAGCGGGACGATATTTTGACGACCCTCAAAAAAACTGGATTCTTCACCCATCTTACAGGCTCCGAGCCAGCCTTTGTGGAAAATTACCAGCTGAAGGAGCAGAAGGACGGAACAGCGGGGAGCGAGCAAGCCCCATCTCCTGTGATTATCCAGGAGAATTCCAACAGCACAGATGAGCCCACGGTGGAATTCCAGGACCTGTCTCCCATCGACTTGAGCTCATTGAATGCCGGGGAGACAGCTCCGGCTGGGCAGCCCATCCTTACTGATGACCTGGCGTCACTGCCTCCGACTCCCCTCCCTCTGCCCGGTGAAACCATCATCGAGACACCCTATGGTAATATCACTGCGGAGCAAAGCGCTGGCATTGTGTCTGAAAAAACGAAGGTGCGCCTCTTCTTTGTGGTGCTGGACACCGATGGCTCTGTTTCCCGCAAGGAGATTGTTCGCCAGCTTCCAAAGACAAATTCCCCGCTGTCTGCCTCAATTAACAGCCTCTTGGCGGGACCCAATACCGGTGACACCAATGAAAACTGCATGACACTGATTCCTTCAGGTACCAGACTCCTTTCTGCCACCATCAAGGATAAGGTTGCCACCTTGAATTTCAGCCAGGAATTCGAGTTCAACCCCTACGGCGTGGAGGGCTACCTTGCCCAGCTGATGCAGGTGGTGTACACCGCATCGGCCTTTCCCACCGTGGAGAGCGTCCAGTTCATCATCGAGGGCCAGAAGAAGGAGTATCTGGGCAGCGAGGGTGTGTGGATTGGCACGCCGCTTTCCGTGGCTAGCTTCAAGTAAGGGCTCACCAGCTGAAAAAAAAGCGGGCTGCCACGCCCGCATTATCATGTCGCCGCCCTATGTCAGCACAAAAGTGCCGACTCGCCCGATTGTATTTCGTGTGCTTGCATCTTCTGGTTTTGTAGATGCTGGGCAAGAGACTGTACCGCAGTTGCATGGAAATCGTTTGTGGCTTGTCCTGCTAATTTTGACTTGATTGCGAGCAAGTGGGCTAAACTTGAAAAAGAGACCTGTTTTCTGTATATTGATGGAGAAGAATTCGGGTATGATGGAAAGATCTCCATCCCGCCTTTTAAACCCGATGTTACAAGACAGGAGTAGACATGATTTATTTGGATTCAGATGACGACAAGAAGGAGAAGGGCCAGGAGTCAGTTTCCGAGGTGATGAATAAATTTCTCAAGACACGGCAGATTCTCTTGTCCGGAGAGGTGAACAAGGACTTGGCAGAAAAGATTGTCCGCCAGCTTTTGGTGATGGAGGCCGATTCTGACGAGCCAATCCGTATCTATATCGACTCCCCTGGTGGCGACGTTGACGCAGGCTACGCCATCTTCGACATGATTCGCTTTGTGAAGGCACCCGTATACTGCATTGGCATGGGTCTGGTTGCCAGCGCTGGGGCGCTCATCCTGCTGGCGGCGGACAAGTCCCGCCGCATCGGTCTGCCCAACAGCCACTACCTGATTCACCAGCCCTTGAGCGGCATCAAGGGGGTGGCCACCGACATCGAGATTCATGCCCAGGAGCTGGAAAAGACAAAGGCAAAGATTAACGACTTGATTGCAGCGGAAACTGGCAAGCCTCTGGAGCAGGTTGCTAAGGACACCGACCGGGATTACTGGCTTTCTGCCACGGAAGCCTTGGACTATGGCCTTGTCAGCAAGGTCGTTTCCCGCCGGGAGGAACTGGAGGCCCTGTAGAGAAAAGCTGGAAGTGGGAATCCGTTCATTCCTATCTCTAAACATTGCATTTTTTCCCCAGAAGCCGTAAAATGGAAAAATGTTCCGTATATATGTAGAGCGAAAGCCTGGCTTTCAGAATGAGGCAGAGAGAGTCCGCAGTGAGTTGACTGGATTCTTGGGGATTTCTGGTGTCACCAGCGTCCGTTATCTGAACAGGTACGACATCGACCATGTTTCAGCGGAGGTGGCCCAGCGGGCGGCATCTCGCATTTTCAGTGAGCCGCAAAGCGACTGCTTCAGTTTCCAGCAGCTGGAGCTTGCCGAAGAGGACCAGGCCATCATCTGGGAGTACCTTCCCGGTCAGTACGACCAGCGTTCCGACTCGGCCCAACAATGCCTTTCCCTGCTGCAGACAGCCTTGGGGCAGGGAGCTGATTCCGCTCAGGCACAGGTCCGTTGTGCCAGGATGGTGATTTTGCGGGGGGATGTGAGTCTGTCTGATTTGGAGCGAATCCAGGGCTACCTCATCAACCCGGTGGACTCCCGCCTAGCTTCCGCCAGCCTGCCCTCCAGCCTGGATATGACAGCCTCTGAGCCGGAAGACATTCCGGTGATGCAGGACTTCATCGACATGGAGGAACCCGCCCTGGCGGAATTCCACAAGGATATGGGACTTGCCATGGACATGGCCGACCTGACCTTCCTCCAGTCCTACTTCCGCAAGGAGGGGCGCAATCCCACGGAGACGGAGATTCGGGTGCTGGACACCTATTGGTCCGACCACTGCCGCCACACCACCTTCAACACGGTGCTGGAGGAGGTGGCCATTGAGGAGGGGCCCTTTGCCCAGCGGTTCCGCCAGTCTCTGGAAAACTACACCGATATGCGGGCGGAGCTGTACGTCGGCCGTGACGACAAGCCGGTGACTCTCATGGACATGGCTGTCATCGGAGCGAAATACCTGAAAAAGCAGGGCAAGCTGGATGACATTGAGCTTTCCGCCGAAATCAACGCCTGCTCCATCTACATCGACGTGAACTACACCCATCCTGAGCCACGAACTGAGCGTTGGCTTTTGATGTTCAAGAACGAAACCCACAACCATCCCACGGAGATCGAGCCCTTCGGAGGGGCGGCCACCTGCATTGGAGGTGCCATCCGTGACCCACTTTCCGGCCGCTCCTGGGTGTACCAGTCCCTGCGGGTGACGGGAGCAGCCGATCCCACGGTGCCGGTGGAGCATACCCGGAAGGGAAAGCTGCCCCAGATGAAGCTCACCCGTGAGGCCGCCGCCGGATTCAGCTCCTACGGCAACCAGATTGGCCTTGCCACGGGGCAGGTGGCGGAGATTTATCATCCTGGTTTTGAGGCAAAGCGCATGGAGCTGGGGGCAGTCATTGCGGCGGCCCCAGCCGATATGGTGATGCGTGAGGAGCCTGAGTGCGGCGATGTGGTGGTGCTGGTGGGGGGCGGAACAGGCCGTGACGGAATCGGTGGTGCCACCGGCTCCTCCAAAATCCACACGGTGGAGTCGGTGACGGAGGCCGCCGCCGAGGTGCAGAAGGGCAACGCCGTGGAGGAGCGGAAGATCCAGCGTCTGTTTCGCAATCCCCAGGTGAGCCGTATGATTCGCCGCTGCAACGACTTTGGTGCCGGCGGGGTGGCAGTGGCGGTGGGAGAGCTTGCTTCCGGCCTTGACATCGACCTTGAGGCAGTGCCCAAGAAATACGAGGGGCTCAACGGAACGGAGCTTGCCATCTCCGAGTCCCAGGAGCGCATGGCCCTGGTGGTGCGGGCTGGAGACGTGGAGACACTGATGGCCGCCTGTGCCGCAGAGAACCTGAATGCCGCCGTCATTGCCAGGGTGACAGACACCAACCGTCTGGTGATGAAGTGGCGGGGCCAGACCATCGTGGACATTGACCGTGACTTCCTTGACACGGCGGGAGCTACCCGCAGTACCAGAGCTTGCATTCAGTCTCCGAAGGTGGAGGACTCGCCGTTGCTTCGGCCTTTGCATTCCGTTGTGGAAGCCTTTTTCCCTAGCAAGGAGGAGGGGGCTGGGGCTGTTTTCCAGCATACCGGTTCCTTGGTACAGACGGCCAGTAGCTGGCTGGTGCGGGCGGTGGAAAATGCCTGGCAAAAGCTGATGGCGGACTTGGCCTGCTGCGGACAGCGGGGGCTTTCCGAGCGATTCGACGGTTCCATTGGAGCGGGCACGGTGCTCTTCCCCTTGGGAGGCCGCTATCAGTCCACCCCGGAGGCGGGAATGGCCGCTAAGATTCCTGTCCTTGATGGCGAGACCAGTACGGTCAGTCTCATGTCTTATGGCTACGACCCACGGGTTGCCCAGTGGAGTCCCTGGCACGGTGGCCAGATTGCAGTGCTGTCCTCACTAGCAAGGATTGCGGCCATGGGTGGAAATCCCGCCTCCTGCCGCTTGAGCTTTCAGGAGTATTTCGAGCGGATGGAGGCTGCCGACTCCTGGGGAAAGCCTGCCGCCGCCCTGCTGGGTGCTTTGGAGGCCCAGCGGATTTGTGGCACTGCTGCCATCGGCGGAAAGGACAGCATGTCCGGCTCCTTCCAGGAGCTGAAGGTGCCGCCTACCCTTGTTTCCTTTGCGGTGGCCACCGAGGATCAGGAGCGGGTGCGGGGCGGAAGCTTTGTGGCCGCAAACCATTCCGTGTATCTCATTTCCGTGCCCTATGGAGCGGCCCTCGACCCGAATCTTTCCGTATTTATGCAGAATATGGCGGCTCTGTACCAGCTGGGTAGCAGGGTGGTGGCCGCCTATCCGGTGGGGGCAGGTGGAGTGGCCGAAGCGGTGGCAAAGATGGCCTTTGGCAACAAAATTGGACTTGCCCTGCGGGGATGGGTTCCCCCCGTCAGCTTGCCGCTGGATTCCTGCTCTCAGGGGGGACTGCCTGCTGGTGTGGCAGGTCTTTTCCTTCCGGCCTATGGCTCCCTTGTGGTGGAGGTTGCCGATGGTGTTGCTGAGGCTGACTTTATGGAGGCAGGATTTGCGGAGGATACCGTCCGGCTTTTGGGCAGTACCATCAGCGACCCGGTGATTACTGTCGTTATCCCGGATAGTGGTGCGGTTGCCCTGAGACTGGCGGACCTAGAGTCCTGCTGGGAGAAAAGGCTGGCGCAGGTCTTCCCCCCGATTTCATCTGCCCCGCCTGCCGAGCTTCCGGGCTTTGCGGTAGCGGTGCACGAAAGCCTCCAGCAAATCCGCCAGAATACAGGGAGGACTTCTCCGTCCTCCAGCGGCATCAATGTCTTAAAGGAGGCGACGCCACGGGTGCTGCTGCCGGTGTTCCCCGGAACCAACTGCGAGTTTGACATGCGTCGGGCCTTCCAGCTGGCTGGGGGCGATGTGAGGGTGCTGGTGTTTAGGAACAACAGCCCTGCCGCCTTGTCTGAGTCCCTGGCGGAGCTGGCAGCCGAAATTGACCAGGCCCAGATTCTTGCCTTCTCTGGCGGCTTTTCCGCTGGTGACGAGCCCGACGGCTCTGGAAAGTTCATTGCCAACGTCATCCGGGAGCCACAGATTGCCCAGGCCATTATGGACTTGCTGGAAAACCGGGACGGCTTGATTTTGGGCATCTGTAACGGCTTTCAGGCCCTCATCAAAACAGGCTTGGTTCCCTACGGCCGTATTCTGGAGCCTTCCGCCGAGATGCCTACCCTGACCTACAACACCGTCGGCCGTCACATCTCTCGTATCAGCCGCACGAGGCTGGTGTCTGGCCTGTCTCCGTGGGCATGTCATCAGTCGGTGCTGGAGGAGGTGGTTCATCTGGTTCCCGTTTCCCACGGTGAGGGACGGATTGTTATCAGCGAGGGTCTGGCACGGGACATGTTCCGCAAGGGTCAGGTGTTCACCCAGTATGTTGACGAGTACGGGGCTGTGGCCACCAGCGAGCCGGACAATCCCAATGGCTCGGCCTACGCCATTGAGGGGCTCACCAGTCCCGACGGAAGGATTTTGGGCAAGATGGGCCACAGCGAGCGGACAGTGGGGCCGGACCTTCTGAATGGCAGTCCCCACCTGATGAAAAATGTTGCCGGCCATGGCGGAGGCTACAAGAAAATGAGCGCCTGCCAGAATATTTTTGCTGCGGGTGTGTCATATTTCCTGTAAAACAGGTATATTTATAAGTGTCGCCTATTCTGAAATGACTGGAACGGGTGTCTGAGGAGTTTTGAATGAAAAGAATTATGTCTGGTGTGGCTTTGGCTGCGCTTGTTGTCACCCTGAGTTTGACGGGCTGCACCAAGGCCCAAAATGCTTGGATTGCCGACTATGGAGAGGCCCAGCAGCTGGCCTCCGAGGAAGGAAAGGACCTGCTCCTCTTTTTTAGCAGGGAGGATGCCGACGGGGTGAGTACCCAACTGAGGACTTCTATTTTCGACACTCCGGCCTTTGTCAATGAGGCCAGCAAGGACTATGTGCTGGTCCATCTGGATTATTCTGACTCCCGGATGATGTCGGTGCAGGTTGGAGAAGACGCTACCGAGGCGGAAAAGAAGGCCGCTGAGGAAGCTAGGCCCCAGCTGGAAAAGGACATTGATACGGCCCTGCGCTTTTCTGTGGACGGCGAGGGGATGCCGGTGCTGCTGCTGACAACAGCCCAGGGCTATGTCTATGGAACCATCGCCTATGATGCTAGCGTTACCACACCGGAGCAGTTTCTGGCTGTCATCGACGGCAACAAGGAGAACCGGGACAAGATTAGGGCCCTGGTTAAGGCTATCGACGAGAGCACGGGCGTGGACAAGCTGAACGCCATTGATGAGTTGTACGAGGCCACCGACCCGGCCTACACCTCCCCGCTTTCCGAGCTCTACGGCCAGGCGGCGGAGCTTGACCCGAACAATGAGAGTGGCAAGCGTGGCAAGTATGCCATACGAAATGCCTATGCCATAGCCACCGATTCCCTGCTCAATGGGGATATTGACACGGCTATCGCCGCTATGCTGGATCCCATTGACGAGGGCTTTTGCAGCGATTTGGAAAAACAGGCGCTGTTGTATGAGGCAGCTTATTTTAGCTACCTGATCGGGGACTCAGAGGCTACGCTCAAGTACTTAGGCCAGGCCCTAGAGTGGGCCCCCCACAGCGAGATGGCTCCCGACATCAGGATGAATCTAGAAGCCTACGCACTTGCCCAGGAGAACCCTGGGATAACTACGGAGGGGATAGAGTAATGGATTCTGATTCCGTTCCGTCGGAACCTCCCCCGGCCTTGCCCGCAGAGGCTGTGGCTATGCCGGAGCTTGCGGGGCTGCTGCTGGCAGTGGTAGCCCTCGTTATCCTTTCCATGATCTTTTCGTCATCGGAAAGTGCCTTTTTATCAATCAATAAGCTGCGCATTCGTTTCCTCCGCTCGAAGAAGGACCGGGGGGCCATCCGTGTGGGCAGGATGCTGGACCGCAAGGACCGGCTCTTGAATACCGTGCTGGTGGCCAACAATATCGTGAACATTGCCATCACTTCCCTGCTTACCTCCCTTGCGCTCCAGCTCTTTGGTTCGTCGGGTGTGGGAATTGCCACCCTCGTTGCCACCGTGGTGCTGCTGATTTTCGGCGAGATTACGCCCAAGACCATCGGCAGCCGCCACCCGGAGCCAGTGGCCTTTCTCTTTTCCGGCCTCATCTCATTTTTTATGCTGGTCTTGTCGCCCCTGGTGCTTATCTTTTCAGGCTTTGCCCGTGGTGCGGGCCGCATTCTGGGAATTAAGGGAGAGGAAAGGGGGGTTTCCTTTACCGAGGATGAAATCAAGAATTTCATCGACGTGGGCGAGGAGGAGGGGGTCCTGGAGCAGGACGAAAAGAAGATGATGCACCGAGTCTTCCGCTTTACCGACCTGGCTGCCAAGGACATCATGGTTCCCCGCACAAAGATTGTGGCGGTCAGCCTGACTGCCAGCTACAGCTCCATCATCGAGCTGGCCCAGCAATCCCGGCTCTCCCGCTTTCCCGTCTACCGCCAGAACCTTGACGACATCGTCGGCATCCTCTATATCAAGGATATGATGTTCTACGAGGGGAGGCCGGACAATTTCTTTGTCCGGGACATCATGCGTCCGCCGCTCTACATTGTGGGAACCAAGAAGATGTCCTCGGTGCAGCAGATGCTGCGAGAAAACAGGCAGAGTCTGGCGGTGGTTATCGATGAATATTCCGGCACCGACGGGATACTCACCACCGAGGACATTTCTAGGGAGATTTTCGGCACAGTGGGAGACGAATTCTACCGGTTCAGGATGCCCCAGACGGTGGAGCTGGCCCAGGGCGAGGCGCTGGTGGCTGGTTCCATCCGCCTCACGGAGCTTTCAGACCAGTTTGGCTGCACCCTCCACTCCGATTTCTACGAGACGCTTGGGGGCTACCTCAGCGAGCGGCTGGACAGGGTGCCGCAGGAGGGCGACTCGTACCGAGAGCAGGGCATCCTCTTTACGGTAAAGGAAGCGGATGAGACGAAAATTCTCACCATTCACCTGAAGCGGGAGGCCGAATGACCATCGTGCTCACTATGATTTTGCTGCTCCTGCTGGTAGGCGCCTCGGCCTTTTTTTCCTCGTCGGAGACCGCCTTCCTGTCCCTCTCAAAGATTCACCTGCGCCAGATGCTAAAGGAGCGGATGCCGGGGGCCAAGCGGGTTGCCGCTTTGAAGGCCGACATGGACCGGCTTTTGACCACTATCCTTATCGGAAATAACTTTGTGAACAATCTGGCCTCCTCCTTTGCGACAGCCTTGGCCGTGAGCCTCTTCGGGCAGGGCGGAGTGGGAGCGGCTACTGTCATCATGACCATCGTCATCATCATGTTCGGAGAGGTGCTGCCCAAGACCCTGGCCTCCCTCAAGCCAGATGCCCTGGCCTGCAGGTCCTCCCTGCCGCTGCTGATTTTGCAGAAGGTGATGTTCCCGCTGGTGTGGCTTTTTTCCTGGCTTACCCGTGGAGTCGGTTTGCTGGTGGACAGGCTGTGGAGGTCGGACACGCCGCTGGTGACGGAGGAGGAGTTGAAAACCCTCATCGAGCTGGGAAATGCGGAGGGCACCTTGGAAAACGACGAAAAGGACATGCTCTACAAGATTTTCGAGTTCACGGACCTGCGGGTGCGCGACATTACCCGCCATCGCTCCTTTGTGCAGGGCATTCCCTGCGACGCAAGCCATCGGGAGGCGGCAGCAATCTTCAATAGATACGGCTACTCCCGCATTCCCGTCTACGATTCGCTCAGTGGGCAGGAGGGAAACAGGGATGCCTACGTGGGACTGCTGCACTACAAGACGCTGCTGTTCTTTCAGGGAGACCGGGAGGAACGGGACTTTGCCAGCCGCCAGATGAAAGAGATTTTGTATGTGCCGGAGACGATGCTGGCAGTTTCTCTGCTCCGGAAATTCAAGGCTGACCGGACAAGCTTTGCGGCGGTGGTGGACGAGCATGGAACCACAAGCGGCGTGGTGTCTTTGGATGACATCCTCAATGCGGTGATGGGACGCATGACCGACGAGTACAGCCGAGAGGTGGCGCCTGAAAAGCGCATCCGCATCCTGTCTGCAACGGACTTCCTGCTGCCGGGAGACCTGAGACTTGCCGATGTAAACGAGATTTTTAGTCTCCGCTGCGAGTCAGACGATTTTGACACCCTGGGCGGCTGGCTCTTGGAGCGTTTTGGCTACCTACCCTCCACCGGCGAGGTGTACCGGGAGGGAAGTCGCCTCTTTGTGGTAGAGGACCAGGCCCAGCGTCGGATTAAGACGGTGCGCTTGAAAATCAAGGCATTGCCCAGAAAATGAGGCTTTCACCGGGCGGAGGATTGTCCGCCCTATTCCTTTGCCAGCAGCTCTAGTGCCTGGGGAACCTGGTATACGGAGGCAATTACCAGCTGGGGCGGCCCGCCGAGGGCTGGGGAACTGTGCCTGTCTAGGGGATGGGAGTGACCGGTGTCCCTGGGGCGCACCAGCACGGCCTGGCCGCCAATCGCCTGGTAGCCGTCGGTGTATTTCCTGTGGTCATCGAAAAAGACTGTTTCCTCCAGACCGAATCCTGCGGCGGACAGGGCATTCCAGTAGGCATCGGGATAGGGCTTGCCCTTGAGCCCGTTGCTTTGGATGTCGTGGATGCCGGTAAACAGGTCTGCCACGTCCAGATGCTCCAGTACCCGCTGGGCGTGGGCAAGGGGGGAATTGGTGAGGATTGTCATAGGCAGGCCCAATGACTGGAGCAGGGGCCGCAGGTTGGGGTCTGGGCTCAGCTCCTGAATCTCCTGGGGTGGATGAACAGCGGAAAAGTATGCGTCCGTATCCTCCAGCCCATGCTCAGTCCTGAGCCATTCCAGGGTGGTGCCATAATGGGGAAGCCGCTGGGCACGCCGTTGGCTTGCTCCCTGATAGTCTAGCCCTAGGAAGTCAGCCACAAAACCAATCATACGACGGGTGATGCCTTGGTCAATGGCAGTGGTAGACGGATAGAGGGTATTGTCCAGGTCAAAAAGTAGGTGGGTAATTTTCATGGTCTTCCTCATGGTTAAAATAATTGCTCGCTCTTTTATTTTCGGTCAAAGGAGGACTCAATGTTTAGCTCGCTGCGATATTTTGCCACCGTCCGTCGGGCAAGCCTTATTCCCCGCTGAGCCAGCAGGTCGGAGAGCTTTTGATCGGAAAGCGGCTTGCTGCCGGGGGCTTGCCGCTGGTGCTCCTCCAGCAGCTCCTTCAGGATGACCTTTGCACCCTCCTTGGAGAGGGCCTCCTGCACCTGTCCAGATTCCGGCAAGCCAAGCTGCCCGGCAGGGGCCCCTTCAGTCTCCACCTGGCTGGAAAAAAAGTATTTGATTTCAAACACGCCCCACTGACAGCGCAGGTACTTGCCGTTTGCCATGCGAGAGATGGTGGACTCATTCACTCCGATTCTTTCGGCAACATCCTTCATCCGCAGGGGACGGAGGTGGCGTGGCCCTTTTAGAAAGAAGTCCCGCTGGAGCTCGGCAATGGCAAGGGCGGCCTTCTGGATGGTGCTTTCCCTGAATTGCAGGGCTTGAATCACCTCCTGGGCATTTTTTACCGAGCTGCGCACCATCTTCTTCTCCTGGCGGGAAAGTCCGTCGGAATGCTCCTGCAATTTTTGGTACAGTGGAGACACCCGCACCACGGGGACGAGGCTACTGTTTGTCTGGATTTCCAGCTCCGGCCCGTCATCAGAGTCAATCCGTCTGACCGCCACCTCTGGATAGATGTAGTGGACTGGACGGGAGATAAATTGGCGGGCGGGCAGGGGATCCAGAGTCTGGATAAAGCGGATGGCATTTTCTACCATGGCCTCCGTAATCCGCTTGGGAATGTGGTGGGGGCGTGGCTGCCTGGTCCAGGTGGCGGTTGTAGGGGAGGGCTGTGCGGGAGCTTTTGGGGTAGAGTTGGTATTTTCTTGCAACTCCAGAAGCTCCCTGAGCTTTTTTAGGATGCTGGGAGCCCGTGGCCGCTCCAGCAGCTGTAAATTTCCGGCCAGAAAAAAGAGGCTCAGGCTCAGGCTGTCCCTTCCGACGGGGACAGCATCCTGCCCTTCAATCCGTTCTAGGGCCTGAATGTAGAGGGACTCCTCCGCTCCACTTGTACAGCAGCCAACAGGGTCGAGGGTCTGTAGGGTGTCCAGACAGTCCTCCAGCAGCTGGTGTGTTTCGGTGGGGTTTCTGGAATCCAAAAGCGAGAGGGGATGCACCTGGTTAAAACCCCGGTCGTCCAGGCTGAAAATAATTTTTTCCGCCAATGACAGCTTGTCCTGGCAGCTGGTGGTGAGGCGGAACTGCTCCCACAGGTGCTGCTGGATGCTGTGCCCCTCATCCTCCTGGTTTTCCAAAAAATTCTGGAAGTCGTCACTTTTCCTTTGCCCCGCCTCCGTCCCCGTCATGGTCTTGAGGGACTGTGTCCCACGGCTCCCTGGGACAGAGCAATTTTTAACCTCGACTGTAGGGGGGCGGACAAGGCTGAGGGCGGGATTTTCTTCCAAAGCGAGGGAAATGTTTTCTGTCAGCTCGTAGTGGCTCATCATCAGGAATCTCAGCGACTGCAGCATTTGGGTAGACAAGTGCAGCTGCTGGGACATCTGCTGAGTCTGAAAGAAATCCATGCCGAATCCGCCCATACAACCTCCGCAGGCTTTATAGTAGCACAAAACATTCCTTTTCGGTATACTCAGAGCATGAAAAATTTTTCTTCCTTTGGCCTTTCCGTCCCTGAGATTTTGCTTCCTACAGAAGACATTCCCCTTGACCAGTGGGCTGTCATCGCCTGCGACCAGTACACCCAGGACCGGGAGTATTGGAGCAGGGTGGGCGAGACTGTTGGCGGCGCTCCGTCCACCCTTTCCCTGATTCTGCCGGAGGTGCATTTGGGCGGGCCGGAGGAAAAAGAGCGGATTGCCGCCATCCGCTCCACCATGAAGGACTACCTTGCGAAGGGTGTTTTCCGTCCGGCCTTTTGCGGCCTTGTGTACGTGGAGCGCACCACGGAATATGGTCGTGTCCGCAAGGGGCTGGTGGCGGCGGTGGACTTGGAGTGCTACGAGTGGAAGCCCTTTTCCAAGGCCCTGATTCGTGCTACCGAGGCCACCATCCCGGAGCGGATTCCGCCCCGCATGGAGATTCGCCGTGGTGCGGCCTTGGAGCTGCCCCATATCATGCTGCTGGTGAATGACAAGGCTGGCTGCCTGGTGGAGTCCTGCGGGAAGGCAGTAAAGGACCAGGGACTGGAGCCATTGTACGAGGGCGAGCTGATGCTGGGAGCCGGCCGCATTGCAGGCTATCCGGTGAGGGGAAGCTTGCTGGACAACAGTCTTGCTGCCCTGGAGCGGCTGGCCGAGGAGAACACCACCCCGGAGGGTGGAACCTTCCTCTTTGCGGTGGGCGATGGAAACCACTCCCTTGCCACTGCCAAGGCCGTGTGGGATGAGTTCAAGGAGACGCAGCTGGCCAGGGGAAAACTTCCTGACGATGTAGCTTCCAGTCCGCTGCGGTACGCCTTGGTGGAAATCGTGAGCATCTATGATAGTGGCCTGACCTTCGAGCCGATTCACCGGGTGGTTTTTGGCTGCGATGCCGCTACCCTGATGGATTTTTGCCGGGACAGACTGGCGGGGCGGCTGGTTGATGAGGAGTCTGGTGAGGTTCTTGCCCAGAAGGTGGCTGGGTCCACCAACAGCTTTGGCTTTGTCTTTGTGGACGGGGCGGGAGCTCAGTGCTTCCGCCGTCTGGAAACAAAGGGTACGGAGCTTGCAGTCAGTCGTCTCCAGCCGGTGCTGGATGAATTTTTGGCCGGAAAGGATGGGGAGATCGACTACATCCACGGTGAGGATGAGGTGTTCCGCTTGGGCTCCCAGCCGGGGGCTGTGGCCATCCTCCTGCCTCCCGTTGCAAAGGACAGCTTTTTTTCCACCATCGGAAGCGGCGGCCCCCTGCCACGGAAAAGCTTTTCCATGGGAGAGGCCAGTGAAAAGCGGTTTTATCTGGAAGCTAGAAGGATTTAAAGGCTTCCGTCAAGGAGTAAAATTTAAAAAACAGCCATGAGCTGCAAGAACTTACCTATTTAAAATGGGGGATATTCTTTCTTGTCTTTGAAATAAATTGAATTTCCAGCCAAGGCTCACGCCCACGAACCAGTGGGAGGCGCCTCCTTTGGAGGTTGCGGAGGGATAGTAGTAGCGCTGGCTGGTGGACTTGCTGTAGGCGGGGCCCGTCACCACGGGCAGATAGTTGTAGTCCACCTTTAGCGTAAGCCAATGCTGGGGAATGATTTGATAGCCCAGCATCAGGGCCGTTCCGAATGCGAGCTGGCCTGTCATGTTGTAGTCAAGGAACTGGAGATCCCGCAGCAGGTGGGTGTCGTAGCCAAAGACCCCAATGACAGGATGGATGGAGCCTTCCAGACTGAGGGAAAGCCGTGGATTGTGGTGGTAAGTGAGCCTGAGCAGTAAATCTATCTGGAATACCTCATGGCGGTAGTTGATGACATCGCCGTTAAGGTATTCCTTTGGCAAATTGTCGGTCCAGGGCCTTGTCTCCTGCAATTTAGAAGGAACATACTGGTAGTAGCCGTCACTGGCGGTCATGGAGGTTTGCTGCCAGCTCCAGCCCGCCATCGGTGTGCATTGCAGCCGCCCGTCCGTGGAGGAGAGAATCCAGCCCAGCAGTCCCCCTGCGGAAAAATGGTCGCTTACCCTGTTGTGGTGGGTGGAAAAATGGGTTTGGTGGTCCTTTGTGGTGTTCCAGTCAAAGTCATCCATCTTGCCGCTGGACAAGGGGAGGCCCGCCTCACCATGAAGCTTGATATAGAATGACCTGTAGCGGAAGTCCACGTCGAGCCTTGCCACCATCATGCCGTGGATGTCCCATTGCAAAAAGCTGATTTGCCTGCCGCCGTCCGGGGCAAAGGCGACGGGCTTGCCGATTCCGCCCATATTGAACAAGTGCTCCCCGATGGAGCCCGCCTGATAGCCCAAACCCGGCTGGATGGAAACCTGCATTTTGGGTGGATTGCGGTAGTCCTGACAGAAGAGCAGGCCACCAATAAGCAGGGGTAGGGTGATGGCGGTCAGTTTTTTGAGGTAGCATCCTTTTGCGCCGACGGATTTCTGCCGATTACCCATCTGTTTTTCTTGAATACCCCCCCCCATAATATTAAACATAAACTCAACATTTTTTTAATATTTAGGTATTTTTCTGGCTGGTGTACTCCCGTCAACGCATTCCCCCCTTTACGTTGACAGGGGATCCTGTCCGCAGATTTTTGCCAGCTGTTTGCGCAGGGCCTCCAGGTCCCGTGGGTAGGGAGCGGTAAGGGTCATTTTCTGCTGGGAAGCAGGATGAATGACGGTGAGCTGGTAGGCATGGAGCCCCAGTCGGCTCAGTAGCGGCCGCTCCTCAAAGGGATCCCCTCGCCACGAGCGCTTTATTTCAGACAGACGAACTGGCTTTTGATTTCCGCCGTACAGCGGGTCGCAGACAATGCTCAGCTTGCTGGCCCACAGATGGGCGCGAATCTGGTGGGTGCGGCCAGTGACCGGACGGGCCTCAATCCAGGTGTAGGGCGGACAGATGGCCAGCACCCGAAAATCAGTGACAGAAGGCTTGCCCTGCCGTCGGTTCACTACAGTGCGGTGCATGGCATCCCCGTCAGGAAGGAGGCGGGAGTCCTCATGGTGGGTCTTCCACAGGGGACGGCCATATATCAGTGCATGGTAGATTTTCTCCACCTGCCGGTTCTGGAACTGCATGGACAGGCTTCGGTGTGCTTCTTGGGTGCGGGCATAGAGCACTACGCCGGAAGTGTCCTTGTCTATGCGGTGGAGGGCAAAGAGCCTGCCGAATTCCCTTTCCAGCTCCACGTCCAGCCGTGGCGCAGCGGGGTCGTAACGGTCTGCCGCCACCAGCAGGCCCGCCCGCTTGCTTACCGCCACCATGGACTCGTCACTGTACAGCACTTCATAGGGAACGTTCTTCTTCACGGTCTCAGTATATCTGAATGCGGGAAAATGGGGAAGGGGAGGAGTGGGAACGAGGGAGGATCTCCGCCTGCCTCCACAGCGCTAGCCTTGGCGCATTTTGTTCAAATTTCTTCCAAAAGATGTTGTTTATAAATGGAAAAACTGGTATGATAATGACTTTATGGGGGATTGGATACGCTTTATGAAAGAGATGTACCCCCCCCCCCTGTCATACCTTAAAACATGGAGGGGTTCGGCATGAAGCATGTCCTGCCAAATCAACGTCAGTCTGTTTTCAAGAAATTTGCTCCACTGTTGCCGGCACTGGTTGTGACGCTGGTGCTGGGCCTTGCGGGCTGCGACCTGTGGTACAAGGACATGAAGGGCTACCTGGAGTACTGGACCGCCACGGCAGGCGTGGGCGAGTATCAGGTGGTGGCGGAGCCTGACAGCCAGGGGGACCCCAGCGGCAGGACCACCATATCCACCGGGACAAAGCTCACCGTCACCGCCGCCATCGACAACCCCGACGGCCACGCCCTGAACAACAGCGGCGTGGGCCCGGCCTCGGACATCCTCAAGAGCGTGCGTATATCCGGCCCGGCAGGAGCCGCCGCATTGTCCAGGGCCTCGGTCACGGTGGGGCTCACGAGCCTCACCTTTGAGCTGGCCCCGCTGTCCTCCGTACCCACCACCCCGGAGAGCCTGCAGGTGGAGCACAAGGACTTCACCGTCCTGCTGGCTCCCGTCCGCACCGAGACCAACATGTCCCCCTCCAACCCGCTGCCCCTGACCTTCCGCTACAACACCCCGCCACGGATGCCCCTTGCCGTGGTTTACGACAGTAGCACGGAAAAGCTCCGCTGGCCCACCGGCAACGAGCAGTGGGAGATGGTGACGGGGTCGCCCAGTGGCGACCTGGACGGCTGCATCTTCTGGGCCTGGCCCGATGGCATGACGGTGATAGATGCTGGTACTGACGAGAAACGCAAGAAACACCCCAATTGCATCGCCAAGTTCCTGATGCACGATACCGGCCTTGGCCTCGACGAGTCCCTGTCGGTCGAGAATTGCCAAGCGGACAAAATCATATCTTCGCCCCCCTCTTCCCGTCCCTTCAGCGACTATCTCTCTCCCGACCTGGACGGCTACGTCATATATTGCAACAATGCCAGCGGCAGCCCAGTGACGGTGTATGCTGTTGATATTGATGGCGTGCGGGGAGCGGGCATCACCTCCAGTCAACCGCTCCACGCCATCACCCTCAACGCCAACGGCGGAACCTTTGGCACTAGAGGCGACAGGGTGACGGTGTACCGGGCGGCCGACTCCACCCTCACCGGCGGTGACCTGGACGTTCCCACCAAGAGCGGCTACTATCTTTCCGGCTGGACGGATGGAACTGGAGACGTGTCCTTCCCCTGCCGGGCCGACTCCATCACCGGCACCCTCACCGCCCAGTGGTTGCCGGAGCCCCCGTCCGGCGGAAGTGCGCCGGTAACTCCCCCGCCGGCTGGAAACCCCAACACCTTCGAGGTGAATCCCGGCGATGATTTGCAGGATGTCTTGGACGACATCATCGCCAAAAATGATGGTTCCAGCACCTACACCCTTCTGCTGAAGGGGGACTTCACCGGGACGGTTCTTGACATTTCTCCTTCCTCCCCACTGAAGCTGAAGATAAGTTCTGGCACTGGCAGCCCCGTCACCATCGACGCAACTGGTATGAATGACTCCGTGCTCAAGGTAGGCGGTCAGGCCGACGTGACGCTGGAGAACGTCATCCTCACCGGCGGAAATACTTCCAACTTCGGCGGCGGAGCCTATGTAGAGGGAAAGCTGACCCTGGAGGCCGGTACTAGCATCAAGGGAAACGGGGCAAACGAGGGTGGCGGCGTGTACGTGAAGGATGGCGGTGAACTGGTTATGAATGACGGAGAAATCGGTAACAACATCGCAGGAAATGGAGGTGGTGTGTATGTCAACTCCAATGCCACCTTCACCGCCACTGGCGGTACCATCGGCGGAAGTGGCTCACCAAATCAGGCCACTAGCAATGGTGGAGGCATCTTTATAGCTACCGATGGTGCAGGGGAACTTGATGGAGTCACCATATCCCACAACACAGCAGCAACCACTGGAGGCGGGGTATTGAATAATGGAACTCTCACCATAGCCTCTGGCCAAATCTCCAATAACGAGGCAGATTATAATGGTGGCGGAATCAGCAACAACACCAGCAACAGCACCATCATCATGAGTGGCGGAGAAATCAGTGGCAACACCGCAGGAAACAACGGCGGCGGCATATATGCCGCTGGCGGAAGGCTGACCATCCAAAATGCAACAATCAATAGAAATGAGGTCTATAGGACTGGTGGAGGTAATATACAGGGGGTGGGACTCCATTTGTCTAATGCCACGACAACCATAACAAACACCCAGATTTCTGGAAATACAGTCAATGGCTCGGCCCAGTTTGATGTGGATGGTGGCGGAATCTACCTTAATAAAGGTACATTGAACATAGAGTCAGGAGCGAAGATTTCTGGCCATGATATTGCCCACATAATGGCAGGAACGTCCTTTGGTGGAGGGCTCTACGTGGCGGATGGCACTGTCAATATGAATGGTGGCAATATCAGTGGTAATAATGCATTGGGCTCAGGTGTGGATAATGATGCCGGTCAAGGAGTCTACATACAAAATGGCACCTTTAACATGGGAGGTGATGCGACGGTAGATCTAGGCAATGCGGTGTATCTAGCGGATGGAAAGACTATCACCATCACTAGCGAGCTCACTGGTTCCAAGCTTGTAGCCAACATTGTGCGGTCAACTTATACCGTTGGCACCCAAATTCTTGAGGCTGGACCAGGGGTCAATCTGACCGCTGCGGCAGGACAGTTTATGGTGGATATGGATATAGCTACTGGTGATTCACCGTACTTTGTGGACAGCAACGGGCAGCTCCAGCCGCGGTAACCCTGACCTATTGGGATTCCCCTGGCTTCGGCTGGGGGCTGTGGGTCAGGCAAGTGCAGCTGACCCACAGCCCTAGCCGCTGTCTCCGCATTGTAACAATCAACAATTTCAGCTATACTTGACCATCCTTCTTTCCGCTGGAGACAATGGTGGATTTTTCCTTTTTGAGCCGTTACTGGAGCTTCTATCTCATCGGAGCCAAGAACACCATCCTGCTGGCCCTCATCGCCGTGGTGCTGGGTACAGCCATCGGCCTGGGCATTGCCCTGTGCCGAATCAGCAAGAGCGGACTCCTGCGCTTTGCAGGCACCGCCTACGTGGAGTTCATCAGGGGCACGCCGCTTTTGGTGCAGCTGTTCATCATTTACTACGGCTTGCAGGCCATCGGCATCCGCTTTCCCGACATTCCCTTCATGTCGGCGCTGCTGGGCATCAACTTCTCCGACTTTATGTCCGGTGTCATCACCATGGGACTGAACTCCGCCGCCTACGTCTGCGAGATTTTCCGTGGCGGCATACAGTCCATAGACAAGGGGCAGATGGAGGCAGGACGCAGCCTGGGTCTCTCCTACAACAGAACCCTCTTCCACATCATCATCCCCCAGGCGGTGCGGAACGTGCTTCCCTCCCTGGGAAATGAATTCGTGGTGGTCATCAAGGAATCCTCCATCGTGTCCATCATCGGCATCGCAGACCTGATGTACAAGGCAAACACGGTGCGGGGCAACACCTTCCAGCCCTTTGAGCCCCTGCTGGTGGCAGCGGTGGTCTACTTCCTGTTGACCTTCCCCCTGTCCAAGCTTTTGGCCTACATCGAACGGAGGATGAGAAAGCATGACTGATTCAACAAACACAGAGGCAATCATCCGGGTGGAGAACCTGGACAAGAGCTTTGGGCAGCTCCATGTGCTAAAAGGAATTACCGAGGAAATCCATCAGGGCGAGGTGGTGGTCATCATCGGGCCGTCGGGCTCCGGCAAGTCCACCTTCCTGCGCTGCCTCAATCTTTTGGAGGAGCCTGACTCCGGCACCATCATCTTTGACGGCTACAACCTTACCGACAAGTCCATTCCCCGTCGCCGTCGGGAAAAGAACATCGATTTTTACCGCAGCGAAATGGGCATGGTGTTCCAGCACTTCAACCTCTTTCCCCACAAGTCGGTGCTGGAGAACATCATCCTGGCACCAGTGCTCCTGAAACGAAAGACACGGGAGGAGGCCACCGCCAAGGCCATGGAGCTTTTGGAGCGGGTGGGTCTGGCAGAAAAGGCCCACAGCTATCCGCCCCAGCTTTCTGGCGGGCAAAAGCAGCGCATCGCCATTGTCCGCTCCCTGGCCATGGAGCCCAAGGTGATGCTCTTTGACGAGCCCACCTCCGCACTGGACCCGGAGATGGTGGGAGAGGTGCTGGCGGTCATCAAGGACCTGGCCAAGGAGGGCATGACCATGGCGGTGGTAACCCACGAGATGCGCTTTGCCCAGGAAGCGGGCACCAGAATCTTCTTCATGGACCAGGGGGTGGTGGTGGAGCAGGGAAGGCCCGATGCCATCTTTACCAATCCCCAGCATCCTCGCCTCAAGGACTTTCTGGGCAAGGTTCTCAATGTCAGCTAGAAATGGTAGGGGCTGAAGTCCCAGCCCCCGAAAAGTGTCTTCTTTATCTCAAAGAATTCGGTATGGTAGCGCTCAGTACTGCCGGGAAAGCTTACTACTGCGAAGGTGGGAGGGTGGCCATTGCGTGGATAGGAGCAGCTGCCAGGATTTAGGATGAGGGTGGCTCCGACCTCCTCCCGATGGGGATAGTGCCGGTGGCCAAAGAACACCAGGTCAGCGCTCATGGTCTCCGCCACGGAATGCAGTTGGTCGGTGCCGCTATACACGTCGTGCCGATGGCCATGGGCAATCATCACAGTGCGGCCAGCCAGTCGAAAGCTCACCAAGGGGGCGGCATACAGTCTGGTGGTTGCTGACAAGGCTCCGCCATCCTGCTCCTCCAAGGTCGCAAGGTCAAGCTCAAAGCTCTCCTGGTCTCCGTTGCCCCTGACGCAGGCTACCAGTGGTGGCAGGACATCCCTAAGCCGCTCGTTCCGAGCGGCCTCCTCCAAGCAGGCAGCAATGTCCTCCATGCCGTCGCCACAAAACACCAGGGCATCACACTCGCCGCCAAAGTCCGTCACAATCCTTTCCACCAGCTCCCATTCACCATGAGAGTCCGAGATGACAAGTATTTTTCCCGCCGTCTTTTTTTCCAGCTCCTTCAAATGCTCCGAAGAACCGACAAGTGATGGTTGGCCTATGGTCAAGGTATTCATGCCGCTACCCCTGCCGCCGGTCGATTACAAAATGGTTCATGGGAGACAATCCGGTCTCCGGGTCCATGTACCGGGAAACCTCCCAGCTGCTGCCTGCCAGCTGGCGGGCGTGAACGAACAGCTCCAAATCCTGGGCAAAGCCACCGAAGTAATCGGCGGGAAGCAGGGTGATGTAGTAGGCGGCACGGGCGATGAGCTGGGGCACATTCTCCTGGTAGGCGCCGCTCTCCTCGGTCAAATCGGAGGTGGCACTGGCGGGCACATACTCAATCACAATGTCGCTGCCGGCCTCAATGCCAAGAATGTCATCCTGGGGCATCAGGGAAATAACAGGGTAGAGGGCTCTCCCAAGCTCCGTCTCCTGCAAAGCGGCCAAGACACGATGGGTTCCCTCTGGAGCACCCACTACCACTAGGCCCATCACGCCCTCCTCCTCCAGCATGGAGGTAAGGGAACTGATTCGAGCCGAGCCGCCCCAGATAAAATCCTGGGGATACACGTAGGGAACAACCGCACCACCATCTTCCGCCAGCCCCAATGTACGACTCAGCTCTTGCAGCGCAGCCTCCACAAAGGGCGGTTCGTTGTAGCCGTGGCCCAGCACCACGGCAACCTTGCGATGCGGCTCCACAAAATTTGAAATCTGCTGCAATGAGCGCATATCTTGGTCAGTAACGGGCTCCGGCAGGATGAGCCGAGCCCCCTCAAATTCTCCAGGATTCACCTGGGGACGGCCACATCCGGCCATTGCCAGACATGCCACAAAGAGAACGACAGGATACAGTCTTTTCCTCATGCCCCCACTATACCCTAATCACCAGCAAATCGCAAGGGCGAAAGGCCCCGGCTTGCCTTTTACCCCGCCTTTGCAGTATAGTTAGGAAACCAAGACTTCTAAAAAAGGAGGCCGAGCATGGACAGTGACCCTGGAAGTACCACGCCGAACTATCACTTATGGCGCCGGACAGTATTCGGCAGTCTTACCCCATTTTTAGAAGGACTTGGATATGATAACCTACTGGCAGCAAGAAAATGGACGGCTTGTAAGGCGGGAGCAGGAAGCCCTTGACCCGCAGCTGAACACCTGGGTTGATGCCCGCTCCGTAACACGGGAGGACATCCGCATCCTGGAGGAGGAGTACCAGATTGAGCAGGAGCACATCCTGGACATCCTGGACCCGGACGAGCTGTCCCGCATCGAGCGGGAGGATGATTACATCCTCACCATAGCCCGAATTCCGGTTTTCTCTCCCACTGGAGATATTAGTTATTTTACCGCACCACTTGGCATTATCGTCTGCGACAAAACCATCGTCACCATCTGCTGGACTGACTGCGAAATGCTCAAGGACATTTCCACCAACAGGATGAAGGGCTTGAACCTCGCTGACATTCCCGCCTTTATCGTAAAGATTTTGAGCCGGGCGGACACCATGTTCCTGCGCTACCTCAAGGAGATAAACCGCCGCTCCACCAGCATTCAGCACGAGCTGCAGCAGTCCGTCAAGAACAATGAGCTGATTCAGCTTTTGAACTTGGAGAAGTCGCTGGAATTCTTTACCACCTCCTTGAAAAGCAACCAGCTGCTGCTGGAAAAACTGCGGAAAACCCGCATCCTCATCTTTGACTCCGACGACCGGGACTGGCTTGATGACGTGGAGATAGACAACCGGCAGGCCATTGAGATGACGGATACCTACAGCAATATCCTTGCGGGTATGGTGGACGCATTTGCCTCCGTCATCTCCAACAACCTGAACATCGTGATGAAAAAGCTCACCACCATCTCACTGATTCTGATGGTTCCCACCTTCATCACCAGCTTCTTCGGGATGAACGTGCCGCTGCCCTTTGCCCATTCTGGCTGGCTGGGAATTGTTGCCATCTCCCTCATCTGTCTTGCCACCGCCATTCTGGCAGGTCAGCTGCTGCTAAAGGACAAGCCCGCCCGCCCCCAGCGGAAGAGCCGCAAATCCCTGTCTCAGCGAATCAAGGAGCGGCGGATGGTACGGATGATGAGAATTCAGGAGCGGAAAATCGAGAAGATGCAGTGAGGGGAATGGTCTGCAACAGGACAAGCCCTGAAATATGAAAGAATTATAACAACCATCACCACCCCTTGAGGATGCCTTTTCAATGCCGATGATAAAGATGTAACGCTGGTACATGCCGGGACTTTTATAGATGAGGTAGACTGATGAAATATATCCCCTTGCCCCTTCTCCTGATTACATTGACCGTAGCTGGGATGGCTCCTGCGTCCGGTCAGCCTTCCTCTGGCCGTCCCCCCATCTGGGAGTCCACAAGTCTGCCGCCAAGCGTCGTATCCGGCCCCGCAGACATATCCATGGTGCTGATTGGCCCTGACACGGCTAGGGGCATCATCTACGATGTGTACACCATTGGGGAGCATATCCAGTCCTATACGGCACGCCGCTGGATTACTCCCTTTGAAATAAACCGCTACGAAACCTCCTACCGCCTGTGGTACGAGGTGCGGATGTGGGCGGAGTCCAACGGCTACAGCTTTAGCAACCCCGGTCAGCAAGGCTCCGGCGGACGGCGGGGACGGGAGCCCACCGAGGCGGGAAAATTCCAGCCAGTCACCAACATCAGCTGGTATGATGCCATCGTGTGGTGCAATGCCTATAGCGAGAAGAACGGCCGCAGGCCCTGCTACACCTACAACGGGGAACCGCTGCGTGACTCTTCCAACACCGCCGCCTGCGACCTGGCAGAATGCAATTGGAAGGCAAACGGCTACCGCCTGCCGACGGAGGCTGAGTGGGAGTACGCCGCCCGCAAAACCTCCTCTGGCTACCAGCGGGGGGACTTGGCCAGCGGAGCCGTCAACAGCAAGGGTGAAAGCGCCCCAGATGTACAGGACACGACTCTGGCCTGGTTCGATGGCAACACCAATACCACCAGAACCGTAGGAACCGCTGGCACTTCCCTAGGCTCCGGTGCGGCTCCAGGCTCCGGCAATAGCAATGCCCTGGGACTCTATGACATGAGCGGCAATGTGCTGGAGTTCTGCTGGGACTGGTATGCCTCCTACCGGGATGTAAATCCGGGAACCTTTAGCGCAGGCCCGGAATTCGGTGCCCAGCGGGTGAGCCGTGGCGGAAGCTGGAGCCCCTACACTAGCTTTCTCTATTGCGGAGACCGATACGCCTACGACCCCAACGAGGCCTACAACTACATGGGCTTTCGCTTCGTCACCTCAAGGTGAACTCTACCCTTCCGCCAAAAGCGAAGAATCGCCTCACTCCAGCCACCACATCGGATTGGACTTGATGCCCTCCGCCCCAAGTTCTGAAGCAGGCTGCTCCGGAAACGGAACCGCCTCGGTGCTGCTTGAAGGCTACTGCTCCAGCCGCTCCAGCTCAGCCTTTGTGACCACCCATGCCTCCCCTGTCCGCTCCACTTCCAGGATGCCATAGCGTCCTTCCGCCAAGGATCCGGGATTCATCACCACCGTGCTGCCAATCTTGTCCACGGCGGCAGACTCATGGATGTGACCAGTCACTACCACCAGGGGCCTGACTGTTTCAACCACCTTTCGCAGGGACTCCGATCCAACATGGACTCCCGAATCAATCCGGTCGCAGTCTGTGTCCTTGGGGGGATTGTGCATAATCATAACCATATTGTCCCAGACAGGAAAATCGTCACCCGCTATTGGCTGGTTAAGTACAATCTGGAAGTCGGAGGCCAGTTCCTCATCGGTACGCTCGTTGGGTGTGGTTCCGGTAAACTTGGAGCCACCACCACTGCCTGCGAACACCAGCCCGTCCCGGAACACCATACTGCCCTGGACGCAGATGTCCTCCTCCTCCAGCCGTGACAGGAAATCAGGCTCGTCACAATTGCCCAGCACGGCATAGACCGACTGGTGGCAGTCCTTCAGCCGCCGTAAGGCTGGCTCCGCTGTTTCTGGATGATTGTACTTGGCAAAGTCACCGCCAAAAATCACTCCGTCAGCCTGCTTAAACTCATCTTTTAACTGGTGGATAAAAACATCGTCGTCGTGCATGTCCGAAAGCACAAGAAATCTCATCTGCTCCTCCTAATTCCTTGGAAAGGCTGCCTTGAGCCTGTCCATCTGCTCAGCCGTTCCCACGGTAATCCGCAGGAAGTCTTCAATGCCGGCTGTATCGAAACGGCGGACAAGGATGCCCGCCTCCTTTAGTTTTTGGTAGATTTTGCGGCCACTGACTCCATCCCTTGCGGCAAAGACAAAGTTGGTCGCTGAATCCAGCACCTGCCAGCCCAGACCACGCAGAAAGCACAGGAAGGACTCCCGCTGCTCCACAATTCTTTTTGTACAGTCAAGATAGTAGTCGGTGCTGCGGCAGGCAGCGATTCCTGACTGCTGGGCCAGCACATCCACCGGAAAGTGGTTAAAGGAATCCTTTACTCGATGCAGCATTTGAATCAGTTCGGGACTGGACACCGCATAGCCCAGCCGCATTCCCGCAAGGGACAGGCTCTTGGAAAAGGTTCGCACCACCACCAGATTGGGGAATTCCTCCAGCAGCGACAAGGCACTCTCCCGTCCAAAGTCTGCGTAGGCCTCATCCACCACGTGCACACGGTTCTTTGGCAGGCGGCCCAGGAATTCCCGCAGCTGCTGACAGGAGAGCGCCAGGCTTGAGGGTGCGTTGGGATTTGCCAGGATGACGCTGGACTCGGTTTCCGCCGCCGCCTGAATCATAGCCTCCACATCAAGGGAAAAATCCGCCTTTAGAGGAATTTTTTTCAGGGGGATATTGTAATAGCCGGCATACACAGGATAAAAGCTGTAGGTATGCTCCGGCTGAACGAGTGGACGGTCTCCGTCGAAAAAGGCATAGAACACCAGGGACAGTACCTCGTCTGAGCCGTTGCCGCAGAACACCATGTCTGCCGTGAGGGGCCTGGTCAGGGGATTGGGCGCACCGCCACTAGACGGAGGGACCCAGGCCGCCATAACACCGCCAGTCTGGTTCAGGTGGGAGGCGATAGCCTCCCGCAGCTGGTTGGAGTCCGGGTCGGCATAGAGGGCCAGCGACTGGGGATGATGCCGTGCATGGTGGCAGATGCTGTCGATGACGGCAGGAGCGGGTGGATAGGGATTCTCATTGGCATTGAGCTTGATGTAGTCCCTGTCCTTGGGCTGCTCGCCGGGCTGGTAGGGCTGGAGATTTTGAACGCGCTGGGCAATCATGGAGTACAGTATAGCACGGAGGAATCAAATGGAAAAGGGGGAGCTGGTGGGAAGGCTCCAAAATTCCCACCCAAAGACCAGGCCCGGCATTCATTGCAAGCACCCTTTTACAATCAATCAGCCTGTGCTATACTTCCTTCCATGAAACTCACACTCAACAGGATTCTGGCGGGTGTCTGCCTTCTCATCCTCCTGGCCATCATCGTCGGTACTGTCATCTTCTTTGCGACCAGGAAGGCTCGGCCCGGCATTGACCTGAGACGCCCGGAGCCAATGCCCACCGTGGAGGAGCAAATTTCCCGGAGCAAGGCCGCCGCAAACCAGAACGAATCCTCCCAGGGCACTCCTCCCCCAGGCGACGGAAGTGGAGCCTATACCAGCTTGGGACAAATTCGAGCCACCACCATGGCAGACCCGCAGACAGACACCACTGCCCTGGTGATTGTGGAGCCATGGTTTTCCTATGCCAACGAGGATGTGGCCTTTGTAGAGGAATTGTCCAACAAGCGGCAGAAAATCCGAAGCATCTTCCTTCAGCTTTTTGCGACTCATACCTTCCAGCAGCTGCGAAGCATGGGCGAAGCCCAAGTAAAGGCCCTGCTGCTGGAATCCATCAACCGGGAACTCATCTTCGGAAAGATCTCCGCCATTTTCTTTGAGGAATACCTTTTCCTCGAATGAGTGTGCAACCTTGCCCATCCTTTCTGTGTCTAATATGATGCGGACGTTCTGGAGGTACGAATGGAATCTGCCTTGGTCTCGCCTGCAGCCCAGGTGATTATTGCCATCATTCCAATTGTCGGAATTGTCATCGGAGGCATAGTAGTCTTCTTCTATCTTTTGTGGAGGCACAGGGAAATTTCCCTCCAGATAAAGACCGGATGCTACCTGCCCAGACAATTCAATCTCAAGCTTTTCTCCCTGCTCACAGGACTCTTGCTCACCGGAATCGGGTTGGTCTTAACCCTCCTCTTCCTGGTGCTGCAGGGGCTCTCTTATCCCCTGCTGGGAGGATTGCTACCCCTCATCATCGGGGTAAGCTTCCTAGTCTTCTTCAAGTTCTGTCCCACCAACAGCAAGCGTGATGGAGAGGCATAGCCTTCCTTCCCTGGCAGACACTGCCGAGGTCAAGGTGGAGGAAGTCCTTGTTCGCTCGGCCAAAAGTGGCAATTCCCGTGCCTTTGGGGAGCTGGTAAAGCGCTACCACCGCCGGGTGACGGCCTTGGGCATGAGTTTTTTTAAGAATGCCACCGACACGGAGGACTTTGTTCAGGATGTGTTTATTAGAGCCTACACAAAGCTCCCTGAATTTCGTGGCGAGGCTCGTTTTTCCACTTGGCTCCTGCGGATTGCCTATACCATCGCAGTAAATTCAATCAAGCGGCGCAAGGAATACCTACCGCTGGAGGACGAGACCCTACTGCGGGACCGGGATTACACTCCAGAGGAGGCCCAGATGCGACGGCTTACCATAGAGACGGTGCGCGAGTGCATTAAGGAGCTGCCGTCTCGGTTCGCACTTTGCCTGGACATGTACTTTTTCTACGACATGGCCTATGGAGAGATTTGCGAGGTTACGGACTTGCCGCTGAACACGGTGAAGTCCCATATTTTCAGGGCGAAGAGACTGCTGAGGGAAAAGTTGACGGAGCGGCTCCAGCCATTTTGAGGAGAGACAGATGAAAAATTGCTGCGAGAGACACATGACGAGTTTTTTGGAGCTGGACAAGCATCAAGTGATTCCCCTGCGGATTACCCTGCACCTGCTGGTCTGCAAAAGATGCCGTACCCAGGTCCGCCTTATGACCATGGCGGAGCGCACCTGTAGCCAGCCGCTTTTGGTTCCCGCCGACGACAGCGAGCAGGCAATCGCCCTGCTGATGAAAAGAATTGACCCCAGCCTTACCCCGCAAAATCCCTGCAAGCCCATTTCCATGCGCCGCTGGATTTGGTCCGGTGCGGCCATGATTCTGGGGATGCTGTTTTTTATGGTTCATTCCAAATCCATGTACAACCCGACCCTGGAAATAGCCTTCTATTGTTTTTTTGCCTGCGCCATCTGTGCCTACTGCGCAATCTTTGTGGGGAGCAACATGGACTTCTTTGTAAAGAAAATCGAGACCCTTAACGAGCACAACCTTGCCCTCAAAAACTGACTTGAACCCCCACCCGACAGCTGTGGCAGGGATTCATCCATTTCTTCCAAAATCATTGGCCGCCGGAACTGACGGGAAAAGTTTTTCCACCAATTCTCAAAACCCCCTTGATTCAAAGGCTTTTTAGCCGTATCATAAAGAGCGTAGAGTGTTGGAGAAATTGACACTCGATTTTACTTGTCTGAAGGCATCAGACGCAAAACTTCATATTCAATCCAGGACGACTACATGCACGCTCTAGCCCAACCATCAATTCTCCCCGCATTTACTCCAATCCGTGGCCTTGCCGCCGAGATTGTCCCTGGCCAGAAGAATGGTCGTCCCTATAGCTTTACCCTCTTCGACGCACCAATGCCCGTTACCGACACGACTGAGCCAGCCCATGTCATCGTGGAGCGCAACGGCATCTTCTGTATCGCAGAAATTTTCGAGCCGTCTCCGGTCGCCATGGATTTGGAATTCAAGCAGCTGGTGGATTCCGTCATCGGAAACTAATCCCAACCAGCCCCACCAGCGGCACAGCCTCCCACACCCCCACAGCCCACGGCTCCCCCGGGCTGCCTCCGTATCCTGAAATGCACCGCCAAGGCGATACAGGCCACCGCGCCGGCCTCACAGCCCAGCGCAACCATCGTTGATTTTCTCATGTTCAGCCTCCTTGGTAAACTCTAGGAAGATTATTGTAATATGGAGTTTACCTATAGCTGGACATTGTAGTGGTTTAACTTATAGATGAATATGGTAAACACCCTCAAACAACAAATCGCCCAGCAAGCCGCTGGAAGACAAGCTGGCCTTCTTATGGTATCATTTACCAACAAAATTTTTAAGGAGAAAGCGATGGATTTACAGCAGATAATGGAACAAAAATCCTTTGTTGTGGTGGGAGACACACTGAACCCGGAGAAGTTTGCCTGCAAAATCAAGAATGCCATGACCGAGGCCGGCTACAGGGTGCAGTGCGTGGGCAAGGAGCTGGGGTCAATCAACGAGGCGGAGGGCGACATCGACATCATCGACCTGTGCATCAATCCCAAGAAGGGCTTGCAGCTGATGAAGGACTGCAAGAAGAGGTACAAGTGCGTGGTGCTGCAGCCCGGAGCCTTTGACGATGAGCTGGTGGCCTACTTGAAGGACAAGAAGATTCCATATATCGAAGGCTGTCTTCTGGTGGGACTGCGCCTGTACAAATAGTGATTCAAGGGGAGGCTTTGTTCATTGGTGACGAGGCCAGGCCACTTGGTACAATTTTGCTGCCGTTGGTAAAGTTTAGCCAACTCCTGAATCCTTTGGGCTAGACTGATTCTGGGAGTTGGCTATAAAAGAGACATTGTGGCATTCTCTGCCCCAAAGCCAGGTGGCTTCACAATTGGCATCTCACGGCAGCCCTACAGGACATAGGAGTCTGACAAAAGAGGCTGGGAGCTTCACCGCATGAACAAGGATGGGCTGGCCAGAACAGACAGCGGCAGGAGGCTTGGTGAAATATGTGAACACCAATATCCTGCTGCGATTTATCTTAAAAGGCACTCGGAGCTTTCTTTGCTTGCACGGTATATCCGCAAAAAGACAGGTGCCACCTTTGACAAGGAGCTAAAGAGAAAATAGCCACAGCGTTGCCAATCTCTCTGTACTAGCTAGGGCAGAAGATCCGACAGGCGGGCCCCCCATCGTTCGTAGCCAGCCTCACAGAGGTGGAGGCGAGCGGCATCCCACTCAGCCCTGTGGTACAGATTTGGAATGGTGGAGCCGTCGGGGGTGGTCATGGCTTGGGACATGTCCAGAAAATGAAAGCCCTCGGATTCGGCCAGACGGCTCACTAGATGGTTTGCGTACTCCAGCTTGCTGCGGGTCATGTCATAGGAAATGCGGGTGGGAAGGATTCCAGTCACCACAATCCTTGTCCTGGGACAATAGCGGCGTACCGCCCGCACCACCTGCACAATGCCCTGGGCTAGCTGGCGGGAATTGTCCGGGCCACCAAACTGATTCTGGAGGTTGGGGTTTCCGATGTTGTTGGTACCGATGAGAATTGAAATCAGCTTGGGATTGAAGGTTTCAGGTTGCGCTCCCAAGGCTCCAGAACGGATACGCAGCAGCAGGTCAGCGGTGGTGTCACTGGCCTGCCCGATGTTCAGGGTGGAGTTCTGATAGTTTCCGAAAAACCGCTGGAAGGCAGACTTTCCGGCAGCGGAATAGGTATCGTCGATGTGGGAGGTCTTGGTCCACCAATGGGTGATGCTGTCGCCGGCAAAAATCAACTGGCAGTCCTTTCCCAGGCGACGGCCATCGTCCAGCTGCTGCTGCCACCAGCCTTCCGGCAGGTTACGGATGAGCCCCTGGCCTGGATCGCAAGAAGGGGGCAGTCCGACGGTGCTGCAGCCGGGACTCACCTTGGGGGATTCCCCCCTTCCAGAGGCGGCCTTGTCCGGGAAGACCAGCTGCTCGGCCTCCTCAAAGAAGCCGAATAGGAGGGATTGCCCCAACTTCCACTGCAAACTCGCCACGGCAGGACTAGGGATGGCTCCTGCAGCAGCCCTTCCTTTCAGCAGGGTCTGCCATTCATCAGGGGAAAGAGCCTCCAGCAAGCTGATGAAGCCAACAGAGAGGCTGCTCTCCGCCACCGCCCGGCGCAAAGCAGCGTTGAAGGCCAGGGCAAGCTCACAGCTGCGTTCCACTGGAGGCCCGCATCTTGGAATGCCGGACGGCAGGGGACTCACCAGGTGGAGGCGGCACAAGGGGAGCTGTTGACCAAGCCGGGACACCAAGTCAACCAGCAAGGAGGCATAGGCCGCCGGAGCCAAATCAAGCTTGGGATTGACTTGCAGCAGCAGGAAGTCGGGCTTCCAGTCCAGCACAGGGGCAAGCCCTTGCATCAAGGATGCGGCACCGCCATCTGACTCGGCAGTCAAGCCCTCCACGGAAAAATCCCTAACGCAAAAGCCGTCGGAGGGCTCCCAATTTTCGTTGTACAGGGCGCCTCCTAAAAATCCCCGCTCTTGGTGGCTGCCGTTGCAATCAGCCAGGCTGTTGCAAAATCGGGAGCCGGCGGTCAACTGGTTGTAGGTGGCAGAACCGGCGTATGCAATGCGAACCTTTTTCCTGCGATCCATGGTCATTTGCGTCATGCTACCTCCGCAGAATCTAGTATACCACTTTCGCCTCCCGTTGTCAGCACAAAAATGGCCCGGCACCACAGGGCGCCGAGCCATTCGGAGGATGCCAGCCAGTCCGCCGGAAAGGACTGCCAGTTTGCAGCTAGAGGTTGATACCGAATCCGAGGTAGGGATTTATGCCGAACCGGAAGTAGTTGTCCACTGTGTAGGCGGGGATTTCTACGGTAGCTGTTCTAGAATCAACGTCATACTCAAAGTACTTCTTGTTTGTGTTCACGCCGAAATCAAAGGCAAAATCACAGCCAAGGATAAAGGAAATCCGCTTTCCGGGAGAAAAGCGCAGCTGGGGAGTCAGCCCGATTCCGTAGCTGACCAACGACTCACGATGAGTGCTGCTCCGGGAGATGTAGGTGTAGTTTTCCATTACATCTTCCTTATATGTAGTACCAAAATATTCCATTGCAAAAAGCAGGTGGAAGTCCAAGCCTGTCTGGAAGCGGACAGTCTCGTTCAGGTCGATGCCGAATGCGGGGCCAATCATAAATTCAATTCCCCACAGCAAGTCCTGCATTCCCATAAAGGAATCCTCGTGAGCCTCTATAGTTTTGTCTCCCACCAACTTTGTCCCCGTGCTCAGGCCAATAGGCGAATAGCTCAGTGAGGCGTGGAGCCCCAGCATGTTGTCCAGCAGGAAGAAATTGTAGGAACTAATCTTCACCAATGGCAGCAGGATGTCGGTCCGCTTCAGCGTTCCCTCTGGGAGCACAGCACTGGCTATGGCATTGTCAAAGGAATAGCCGATGTTCTGGAAGCCAAAGACCGGTCCCCAAGCAAAGTCCAGTCCGAACCGGGGCTTCTCGGCAAAACTTGTAGCCCCAACAGTGAGGACCGCCAGCACACACAAAAGTCTCTTCATAAGAACTCTCCTAAAATATATGATGATGTCATATATTACTATGACAATAGTTCATTGTCAACATAAACTATTGTCATATAATTTGAGTATGGAGTCAGTTCATCAGGTTCGGGACATTGTTGCCGCAAACATCAGGCGATTGCGCAAGGAAAGGGGGATGACGCAGGCGCAGCTTGCCGAGATGACGGACCTGTCGAACACCTACATCGCAAACATCGAGTGCGGAAAGACCTGGATAAGCGACAGGACGCTGGAGCGGCTTTCCGATGCGCTTGAGGCCGAATTCCATGTATTTTTTTCTAGCGAGAGCAACTTGAGGCCGGAGGATCGGAATTCTGTTCCGCCAGCCATAAGAAAGTGGTTGCTCCAGCTCCACAGCAACAACAACCAGCTGCTGTCGGTTCTGGAACGGGACATAAGGGACTTCTGCAGGAACTAGTTCCCGGCTCACCGCTGCGGCTGGAACCTCCACCACTTTTACATTTAATAAACCTGTGCTATACTGCGCCCATGAAACACACAGCCAGCCTTACCGTCCGCTCCTACGAGTGCGACTCCTACAACCACGTGAACAATGCGGTCTATCTGAACTACCTTGAGTTTGCCCGGATGGAGTTCCTGCGGGCGGTCAACTTTGACTACGAGGGGATTGTGGAGGCGGGATACTATCTGTACGTTACCCACGTGGACATCTACTACAAGGCATCCGCCGTGCTGGGGGATTTGCTTTTTATCGACGTGGAGCCGGTCAAGACGAAGGCCATCTCCGGCACCTTCCGCCAGCTGGTGCGCAAGGAGGACGGCACGGTCTGCGCCGAGGCGGAGGTTACCTGGGCCTGCGTCACCAAGGAGGGGCGGCCTGCACCAATTCCCAAGGAATTCATGGTGCCGGGAATGCTTGCGGAAAAGGCTGGGAAATGAAATTCCTTGAGGAGCTTGCCATCATCATCAGCCTTATAAGCATCTTTGTGGTGGTGTACGGAACCCTAGTAGCGGCCGTCGCCTTTGTGAAGACGGAGCTTCTGCGGCTACGGGGCAGGTACAACATCCAGCGGTTGCGTGTGCTGCGGGCCGACCTAGGAAACTACCTGCTTCTGGCGCTGGAACTGCTGATTGCCGCCGACATCCTCAAAACCATCGTGGAGCCGGGCCTGCACGAGCTGGCGATTCTGGCAGGCGTTGTGGTGCTGCGTACCGTCCTGTCCTTCTTTCTGAACAAGGAGATTCTGGAGATTGACAGGGAACGCCACGAGCATCCTGAGCTTTTCGAGCGGATGTAGAGCATCGGGCTGTCGGGCTTGAGCGGCATTCCGTACAATTCCATCCTACAAGGAGCCGCTATGGACACCATGACCCCGGAACAACGCCATTACGCCATGTCCCGCATCCGCAGCACGGAGAACCGGCCTGAGCGGGAGATCCGCTCCAAGCTCCACGGTTACGGCTTCCGCTTCCGCAAGAACGACCGCCGCTTGGCAGGAAGTCCCGACATCGTGCTGCCCCGCTACCGTGCCGTCATCTTTGTGAACGGCTGCTTCTGGCATGCCCACCGCAACTGCCCCAAGTTCCGCCTGCCCCGCACCAACACGGAGTTCTGGCGGAGCAAGCTGGAGCGCAACAGGCGGCGGGACCGGGAGACAGTGGAGCAGCTTCTTGCGGAGGGCTGGAGGGTGGCGGTGGTGTGGGAATGCTCCATCACCGGGCGGCGGCGGGCAGACAAGATTGCCAACGTGGCGGAGTGGCTGGCCTGGTGGCTGGAGGAGGATCTGGGGGAGCCCTTCGTGGAGGTGTGAGGAAACTGCCGCCCGTCACCGTCCCAGCGTCAGAAGCCACTTCCAGACAGGAATCACTTGGATTTGGATGCCGTCAAGGGTCAGGGTGTCCTCCTCCTCGTAGGTGACGATGATAAGTCTCTGTACCTCCCCAAGAATTTTGCTGGCTTTCTTGAGGGAGTCTGTTTCCCTGCTGTTGGAGATGTTGGAGGCTGAATAGGCAACTTGGACGGCGGTACCTGTAGCGGCAACAAAGAAGTCTATGTCCAACTCCGGGGATTTTAGGAAATAGAGCTGATCCTTGTAGGTGTTTTTCAAGCTGAGTGCCACAAGATTTTCCAGAAGCCTGGTTTCTCCCTGGATAAGGAAGAGATTGAGCAGTCCGTTGTCGGCAAAGTAATATTTTGGCCTCGTCTCCTTTTCCACAAATTTGGAGAAGTAGTTTCTGACGGGGAAAAGCAGGTAGGATTCCTGTGCGAGTCTTAGATAGTCGATGACTACATCCTTGCTGATGGAAATCCCTACTGTTTTCAGGATGTTGTGGAGCCGTGAGTAGGAGACTTCGTCCTTTACTGACTCTGCGATTTTATTCATCATGATTTTCAGTCCGCTGGTATTTCTGATTTTGTTCCGCACCGCTATGTCTCCCAGCAAAATCTTCTGGTAGATGCTTGAGACGTATTCCCGCTTGTCCCGGTAGGATATTGTTTCTGGAAAACCTCCGAAATAAAAGTATTCCTCAAATTCCCGCTTGATTTTTCCCTGGGTCTTTGTTCCCAGTAATGTTGAATCAGTGAAATCTGTATTTTTTGCCGTGAGGAATTCCCGGAAATTATAGGGTGTGACTTGTTTTGTAAGGTAGCGGCCTCCCAATCTCTGTTCAATCTCGCTGGAAAGCATGGTGGCATTGCTGCCAGTGATGAATATATGCTCCTTGAAATCTGCCATGCGACGGGCAAACCGCTCCCAGCCAGGAATATTTTGCATTTCATCCAAAAAGAACCAGCCTTTCTTGTCGCTGAGTTCCGCCTGGACAGCAACTATGTCGTTGAAGTCGTTCACCGTAAATTCATTCAGGCGCTCGTCCTCAAAGTTGAGGTATATGATTTGGTTCCACTCCACACCAGAAGCCACCAAATCCTTGATGATTTTATACAGCAGGGTGGATTTTCCCGCTCGCCGCAGCCCCACCAGCACGTAGTTTGCCTGTACATCAAAGTCGTATTCCCTGTCCACAATGCTGAGATTCCGTATCATCTCATGGTTGTCGTATATGATTGTTTTCAATATGGTATGATTCATGCTGCCTCTCAGGTAATATTGTCGATTATATTATATTGCTATAACTAAATTTTGTCGAGTATACTCGACAATTTTCAATACCGGAGAAGCATTCCTCCAATTTTTCTGCCAAGAATTTTTATGGCTGTGAAAGTATCGTGCTTGCGCAGGGTCAAGCTGATTTACAATAGCAGGAGCAATGCCACAAAAAATATCCCCGTGCTGCCATACCTCCTGTTTTCCAGCCTGAATTTTTGATTCACGAATTATTCAACAGTAAAAAATGAGATGGCTTGTTCTTTGTGCTCCGAAAGAATTCCCATCAACCGGAAAGCTGAGCCTGTGGACTGGCTTCTTCCCGCCACCCAATCTCCAATTTCTTTTCCTACTTGTATTGTAGAAAATGGCTCCTTTGTGGTAATATGACTTAACTTTTACTAAAGTTTATGTAGGAAATTTAATGCTCTTTGGGGGTAATGACGATGAAGAACGCGTATGTGAAGCGGGTTTGGGAGCAGGTTCAGGCCAAGAACGGCCATGAAAGCGAGTTTTTGCAGGCGGTCCAGGAGGTGCTGGAGTCTCTGGAGCCGGTGGTGGAGAAGATGCCGGAGCTGGAGGCTAATTCCATCTTGGAGCGGCTTGTGGAGCCGGAGCGGGTCATCATGTTCCGGGTGCCCTGGATGGACGACTCTGGAAAGGTGCAGGTGAACCGTGGGTTCCGTGTCCAGTTTAACAGCGCCATCGGCCCCTACAAGGGCGGAATTCGCTTCCATCCTTCCGTGAATCTCAGCATCCTGAAGTTTCTGGGCTTTGAGCAGGTGTTCAAGAACAGTCTCACCACCCTGCCCATGGGCGGTGGAAAGGGCGGAGCCGACTTTGACCCCCGTGGTAAGTCTGATGCCGAGGTGATGCGCTTCTGCCAGTCCTTTGTGACGGAGCTGAGCCGCCACATTGGTGCGGACACCGACGTTCCTGCTGGGGACATCGGCGTGGGAGGACGTGAGATTGGTTACATGTTCGGCCAGTACAAGCGGCTGCGCAACGAGTTTACCGGGGTGCTGACCGGAAAGGGACTCCAGTTCGGAGGCTCCCTCATTCGGACTGAGGCCACAGGCTATGGCTGCGTCTACTTTGCCCAGAACATGTTGGCGGTGAAGGGGGACGATTTCAAGGGAAAGGTCTGCGCCGTGTCTGGTTCCGGCAATGTGGCCCAGTTCTGTGTCGAAAAGCTGATTCAGCTGGGAGCCAAGCCCGTAACCATGTCCGATTCCTCTGGTTTTATCTACGACCCAGACGGTATTGATGCCGAAAAGCTGGCCTTCGTGAAGGAGTTGAAGAACGTCAAGCGTGGACGCATCGAGGAGTATGTGCAGAAGTTTCCTAGCGCCACCTTTACCCCTGGACAGCGCCCCTGGTCCGTAAAGTGCGACTGTGCCTTTCCCTGTGCCACCCAGAATGAGCTGAACGGAGACGAGGCCAAGGCTCTGATTGCAAATGGTGTGAAGCTGGTGACAGAAGGGGCCAACATGCCCTCAACCCCGGAGGCAGTGGCCGCATTCCAGGCGGCTGGCGTGATGTTCGCCCCCGGAAAGGCATCCAATGCGGGCGGTGTGGCCACATCCGGTCTGGAGATGAGCCAGAACTCCATCCGCATGTCCTGGAGCCGTGAGGAGGTGGATGAGAAGCTCAAGGGCATTATGAAGAACATTCACGACAACGCCTACGCTGCCGCCAAGCAGTTCGGCATGGAGGGCAACTATGTGGCGGGAGCCAACATCGCTGGCTTCCTGAAGGTTGCCCAGGCCATGATTGCCCAGGGTGTCGTGTAACAGCATGAAGTGAAATTTCTGCAAGCCTGCTTGTGGGTGTTCGGCGAGTTGCATTGCTGTGGACTCCACGGGGCAGGCTTTGCGACCTAGTCTTTTAGGAGGAATAGCTGTGAATATTGAGACTGAATGCCTCCACGCAGGCTATACACCCAAGAACGGGGAGCCACGGGTGGTTCCCATCGTGCAAAGCACCACCTACTGCTTTGACTCCACCGAGCATATCGCAGACCTGTTCGACATGCCCACGGAATTCATGTATTCCCGCTTTGCAAACCCCACCTGTGATGCGGTGGAAAAGAAGATTGCCGCCCTGGAGGGTGGTGTGGGTGCCATGCTGACCTCCAGCGGCCAGGCTGCCGTCCTGTGCACCATCCTGAACCTGTGCAAGGCGGGGGATAGCATCGTTGCCGTGTCCACCATCTATGGCGGTGTCATCAATCTGTTGTCTGTCACCTTGAAGCGGCTGGGAATCGAGTGTCACTGGGTTTCCCCCGATGCCACTCCCGGCCAGATTCGCAAGGCCATCCGCAAGAACACCAAGCTGGTGTTCGGCGAGACCATCGCCAATCCTGCCCTGCGGGTGCTGGACATTGAACGCTTTGCCAAGGCCGCCCACGAGAAGGGAGTTCCCCTGGTGGTGGACAATACCTTTGCCACGCCAGCCCTGTGCCAGCCCTTGAAGTGGGGTGCATTGTGATTCACTCCACCACCAAGTACATGGACGGCCATGCCCTGCAGGTGGGTGGCGTGATTGTGGACGGGGGCTCCTTTGACTGGGCAGCCGCCAGCGAGCGCTTCCCTGACTTTGTGACCCCCGACGAGAGCTATCACGGGGTGGTCTATACCCGTGACTTTGGCAATCTGGCCTTCATCATCAAGGCCCGGATGCAGATTATGCGTGACTTGGGCATCTATCAGTCTGCCCACGCCGCCTTCCTGCTGAATCTGGGACTGGAGACCCTGCCGGTCCGTATGCGGCAGTACAGCCTGAACGCCTCCGTTGTGGCGGAATACCTGAACTGCAGCGACAAGGTGGAGTCCGTGTACTATCCCGGTCTGCCCAAGAGCCCTGAGAAGAAGCTGGTGAAGAAGTACCTGCAGAACGGCTGCAGCGGGGTCATCACCTTTGTCATCAAGGGTGGCCGTGAGGCGGCGGTGCGTTTTATGGATGCCCTGCAGCTGGCCTCCCGTGTTGTCCACGTGGCGGACATCCGCACCTGCGTCCTGCATCCAGCCAGTTCCACCCATCGTCAGGCCACTGACCAGCAGCTGGAGGCAGCCGGAATCAATGCCGGTATGATCCGCCTGTCTGTGGGCCTTGAGCATGTGGAGGACATCATAGCCGACATCCAGCAGGCTTTGGAGAAGGTGTAATTGGCAGGAATCTCCAACTTCCACACTCATACCTATCTGTGCGGCCATGCGGAGGGCTGGGTTCCCGACTACGTGCGGGTGGCCCAGTCAGCGGGCTGTACTGCCCTGGGCTTTTCCGACCATTGCCCCTATCCTGAGCAGGACTCAAGGTTCTGGCTGATGGATGGCGGGAAGGGGGCGGCCCGGGGGCTGAACCTGTGGCCTGAAATCAGGATGGCGGAGGCCGACACTGAGGACTATGTGGCCGCCGTGCGGCAGGCCGCCGAGACGGTGGACTTTCCCGTGTACCTGGGCTTTGAGTGCGAGTACGACAAGCGGCTCCACAGCTGGTACAAGGACGAGCTTTTGGGCCGCTGGGGAGCGGACTATCTGGCCCTTGGCCCCCACTGGGTGGCTGGTGGTCAGGAGCTGCCCTACATTCCCGGTGTAGCCTCCCGGAAGGAAATCCTCCGGTACTTTGACGGGGTGGTGGAAGCCATTGCCAGCGGCCTCTTTGCCTTTGTTGCCCACCCGGACCTGATTATGGCCAACGGACGGGACTGGAACAGCGAGATTGAGGCAGGACTGGCGGCGGTGCTGGATGCCGCCATGGACTGCGGGCTGCCGGTGGAGGTGAACGGACTGGGACTTGCCCGCTCCACGCAGGTGGGCCTTGCCGGGAGACTCTACCCCCACCACAAGTTCTGGGAGCTGGCTGCCCGGCGGGGAGCCTCCGTCATCTGCAATTCCGACGCCCACCAGAGCCAGAACACCATCATCCACGCCCAGCTTGCCAGGGACTATGCCGCAGAATTCGGGCTGGTTCCGGTGGAGGGGATTTTTTAGGAACGAGGAGAGCGGGGCGGAATTTCGGCTTGCTCAGCCTCCACCCAAAATCTTAGCCTGCGTCCCTTTTATCTTGACATTACTGTCCGGCCTGCCTTTTCTAGTACTTGGTGATGTACCATTCCAGTTCTTCGCTATCATAGAGGTATTCGTTGGTTTCGATAGTATCTAGGATACTCTCTTGATACCCCTTAAGCGTATAGTCCTTGGAAACTTCAAGGAAAGAGAGTCCTTGTATCCAGACCCTAAAGAAATTTTGTCCACGCATATTCATGAGCAGGACATTCCGATCGGGGGAATCTTTGCATTCAATCAAAACAAATGCGTGTCTAATCTTATCATCTTCGTTCGCCCAAAGGATTTCCTTTATGCATCCTGTTATGTCCATATGCTCAGGGGTGGTCAAGCCAGTCAATACTGATCCGCTTTTAAAAGTGACATATTCCCTGTCCAAAAAACATTTTTCTCCATCGTCTTTTATATAAACACCAAGAATTGATTCTGAACGGAATTGGGAAGGGTCAATGCTGATGTAGTCGTTGGTGAGAAACCCATATGAATCCAATATTTTATAGGTTTCCGTACGTTTTTTTTCTCTTGACCTTTGTATCTGTTCTGTCTGTGGAACACTTTGTGCATATAGTGATACCACAACTGCCGCCACAGCGAAAATAGAAGTAATTTTATGCATTTTCTACCCTTTCTCCTTACATTTGGCTTGTTCTTTTCCACTCCGGCTCCGGGGCAGGAGCTAGGTTCGCAGCGTCTCGTCAAGCCCGTCAAAGCGCCGAAGGAAGTCCTCCACAAAGGCTTCCTGGGAGGCTGCATCGCTCGTACCGAATTCCTGCAAGGTCTTGGGATTGGTCCTGAAGTCGAGCTGGTCTTCCTTCTTGACGCTGAACATCCTCCTGCTCCACCCGCTGCCCTCCCAGTTATCATTTTTTCTTATCCTGAAGCCGGCCTGTATCTTTCCAGTAACAAGTTCAATCCAGATAAACTCGTTCCGCACCTGAATGCAGAGCGCCAGGCCCGTGTTCTTCGCCTTCATGTCCAGAAAGATTTCCGCAGCCAGACGGGAGTTTATGTCAACCTCGTGCCGTAATTTTCCCCCGGCATCGGTGGATGCAATGAAATATGAGCGCAGAGAGTATTTCTGGGCTATCTTTCCCTTGAGGAGGTCGCAGAACTGGGACAGAATCAGGGTCTCCTGTGAAAATTCCTTGCCCTTTCCGCTTCCGAAGTCGATGAAGTTCAGCGTATCCCTGAATTTTTCCGAGGATACCTGCTGACTCTTCTTGTCTTTCCCGTGGTACAGGTCGTCCCTGAGAAGGGAAACCAGCTCGAACACCTTGTCCGCAAAGTCGGAGTATTGGCTGCGCTTGTCCTTGCTCTTGTTTTCCAGGGCGGAAAGAATCCTTCCGGTCAGACTGGTGACATCCTGGGCTGTCTCAAAACCAGCGGTCATCTGGAGCTTGCCCAGCTGGTACACCAGATGCTGCAGCTCGTCGTTGTAGCCGCCCTCTTCTGGCTCCATGTAGGACGGCGTGCCGGGGACATTTATCCTGCCGTCCTGGGTTATCCGCTCCAGGGTCTCGATGTAGTCGAAGTAGACCTCCTGCTTCTTCTCGAATATATGGAGGCTTATCTCCTTGTTCTCCTCGATGTCGGTCTGTCCCCGCAGCAGCAGGACTGTTACGATGGCGGACACGATGGTTCCCAAGAAGACGGCGGCAATCTCCGTGTTCACGTCGCTGGGGGCGAATGCGTTGTACAGCATCACCAGAAAGGGGATGGAAAACAGGACGATTCCGCCGACTACAACAATTCCCCTAGTAAACGTAGCCTGCTGTTTTTTTTTGATTCATCTGCTTGTCCTCCTTGTGAAGTGCTTGTTATCGTGCCGGATGGTGCTTGCGGGTGGGACTCTTGCTACAGCTGCTGCTGGTAAGGGACGAAATCGAGGGGCGCTCCGTCCCGCAGTACTTGCAACAATACCGAGCCTTTTCTTCCCCCTCATAGGGAACGTGCTTGCCAGTGGGACTCTTGCTGCAGCTGCTGCTGGTAAGGGACGAAATCGAGGAGCGCTCCACCCCGCAGAATTCGCAGTAATACCGAGCCTTTTCTTCCCCCTCATAGGGAACGTGCTTGCCGGTGGGACTCTTGCTGCAGCTGCTGCTGGTGAGGGATGAAATCGAGGAGCGTTTCACTCCACAACACTTGCAATAAAAATTAGCCATAGGTTTCTCCTTGTATTGACATGTTATTTTTGCTCGGCATCTGGTGTCCACTTGGATATGCCGAGATGTTTGATTCATTGTGATGGCACGACTTGAGGGCAGTATCCGCAAGGTTTCCCCAGAGGCGAGGCTGGGCCCTCCACGTAGCCTCACCCACCAAAGGACTCGATCCCGCCGATTCCTACATTCAGTAGCATCTCAACAAATTCCTTGCCACAAATCAACTGGACGTTTGTTTCCTTGGCTCGGTTGACTGCGTCCTCGCTGAAGGTGTCTGCAGAGGAGACGACCCAATACTGCCGGTTGTAGCCGTCCGAAAGGCTTTCCTGAGACTGTGCGAAATCCTGTATCTGCTGGATGGCCCAGTCGGAGGTTTCCCCTTGGTGGAACTTGACCTGTGCGCTGATTATGGTTCTGATGTCCTCGAATACTGCCGTCACATCCACATCGCCGCTTTTGTCCTGCTGGTTCTTTGGAGGGATGACCACCTCTGTGGCGCCAACCTGCAGGAAATACCACTTGACGAGCCGCTCGAACTTGTCGGGATTCAGTTCCTTGCGGATGATACTCTGCCACGTGTCAATGGACTTCTCCACAAGCTCCGCCTTGAGGTTTATTGGCTTGTCCGCCTTGAATGCCTCCACCGCCCGGCGCAGGTTCTCGGCAAGGTCCGAGATGCCTGCGTTGGTGCCTCGCATCTTCATGCGCGACGTCAAGGCAGCGTCTGCAAAGCCATCTCTGGGAATGTCCTTGCAGACCACGGTCACCTTGCGCAGGAAACCGATGTCCAGCGGCTCGTCCTCACCCTCAATTTTCATCAGGGAGGTTGGGCCGTCCATGACTATCCTTCTGCCATGCCAGTCGGCATCGGGCAGGTCAAGGTCTGCGTCGGCGGGGAGGTTTGGCAGGTCATCGCACAGCTCGTAGACCGAGAAGGTTCTTGTGTCCGGGACTACGACCCAGTCGCCCGCCCTCATTTCTGCCAGGAACCGCCACAAGGTGTACCTGTTCCGTGGTTTGTATCCCCACTCGTCCTCGAATTCACGTTCCATGAAGTCCCAATCCTTATCTTCTGCTACCGCTACAAGGAAATCCTCGTAGGAAAAATCCGAAAATCCGATGGGGAGATACCCCTTTTTCAGCAGGGGGCGGGACACGTTCTCAAGATGGGAAATTCTATGCAGCCAATAGTTCATGGCAACTCCTTCTACAAGCATTACTTCTTACCAAACTATCAGTTATGTTTATCTAACACTACCACATCAACAGTCAATAGTCAATAAGCTATATTTATGCAAAACTTTATTTACCCATACTACACTTATAGAAGAGGGACATGAACCAGTTACAAGTCTGCCTTGCCAACAATATGAAGCGCTACCGCAAGCTTCGTGGACTCTCCCAGGAAAAGCTGGCGGAGAAGTCGGGGGCCTCCGCAAACTACATCGCCCTCATCGAGTGCGGGAAGAATTTCCCCTCTCTGCCCATGATTGAGCATATTGCGGCGGCGCTGGAGGTGGACGAGATGGACTTGTTCGACAAGGCCGGTCTGGAATTCCAGAGCAACGAGGCCATACGGAAGCGGCTTTTGGAGCAGCTGGTGGGCGCAGTGAACGATGCCTTCGACACCATGCTGCGGCGGCAGGGCTAGGCCCCGTCCGCCCTCCTCATCATGTTTTAACAAAATCCTGACTTTTATTTAACTGACCCCTTACCTGCATTTCATCTTGCCTCCCTATACTCATGCCGACGGCTGGCCCGGCCTAAGGCGGGCGTGGGCCGACAAACTGTTGAAAGGAGATTTTGACAATGAATGTAGGTACTAGACTTACTTGTATGATGCTGACCTTGGCTGGCATCGTCCTTCTGGGCGCAGGCTGCGCTGGAAAAAATACCGCCATCACGGTGATTTCCCGCGAGGACGGCTCAGGCACCCGCAGCGCCTTTGTGGAGCTTTTGGGAATTGCTGCCGACGGTGTGGACAGGACTACTGAGCTGGCCGAGATTTCAAACAGTACCTCCGTGGTGCTGCAGTCCGTGGCGGACAATGGAAACGCCATAGGCTACATTTCCCTTGGCTCCCTGAGCGATGTGGTGAAGGCGGTGCCGGTGGATGGTGTTGCACCCACGGCGGAGAACGTGCAGGCAGGCTTGTATTCTGTATCCCGTCCCTTCAATGTGGTGACAAGGGGACCTGTGGAGACGGCTTCGCCTCTGGTGGCGGACTTCCTGGCCTTTGTCCTCAGTGAGGACGGGCAGAAAATTGTAGAGGAGAAGGGCTATGTCAGGGCGACCGGCGGTGCGGACTACCAGGGTGGCGGTCTGACAGGAACCATCGTGGTGGCCGGCTCCACCTCCGTGGCCCCGGTGATGGAGGCATTGGCGGACCGCTACAAGGAGCTGAATCAGGGGGTTGTCATCGAGATTCAGCAGACCGGCTCCTCTGCCGGCATGACCAGCACCCTTGAGGGGGCCAGTCACATCGGCATGGCTTCCCGTGAGCTTTCCTCCAGGGAGCTGGAGCAGGGGCTGGTTCCTACCGTGCTGGCCTTGGACGGCATCGCCATCATCGTAAACCGGCAGAACGGGCTGGAAGGTCTTTCCTCCGCCCAAGTCAGGGACATCTACACGGGAGCCATCCAGGATTGGAGCGAAACGCAGGGGCAGCCTGTCGGACAGGAGCAGACTGTCACAGTGCCTGCCGAATAGCGAGGACAAATTGACTCAGATGTACGGAATCATTCAGGGGGATTTTCCCCAGGTGGCTGGCGGCGGGGAGCGGGCCCACGGAGGGTACAGGATGCAGGAGGTGAGGGAGCGGGGAATGCGGCTGGTGTTCCTGGGTGCCGCCTGCGTCTCGGTGGTGGCGGTGGTGGCAATCTGCCTCTTCCTTTTGGCTAAGGGCTTGCCTGCCATGGCGGAAATCGGCTGGAAGGAATTCCTTTTGGGCAGCAGCTGGCGACCGCTGGAGGGAAGGTTCGGCATCTTTCCCATGATTGTAGGCAGCCTCTGCGTCACGGCGGGAGCCATGGTGGTGGGGGTGCCCCTGGGACTCTTTTGCGCCGTGTTTATGGCTCGGTTCTGTCCCCCAGGGCCCTATCGTCTGCTGAAGCCCGCCGTTGACCTGATGGCGGGGATTCCCTCCATCGTCTACGGCTTTTTCGCCCTGATGGTGATTGTGCCCTTCCTGCGGCAGATGGCGGGGGGCAGCGGCAAGGGAATGCTGGCGGCATCCATCCTGTTGGGAATCATGATTTTGCCCACCATCATCAGCGTGGCCGAGGCAGCAATCCGTGCGGTGCCGGAAGGCTGCTACGAGGGCTCGCTGGCTCTGGGAGCCACCAAGGAGCGCAGCGTGTTCTTTGCGGTGCTGCCAGCCGCCAAGACAGGCATTCTGGCTGGGATTGTGCTGGGAATGGGCCGTGCCGTCGGTGAGACTATGGCGGTGGTGATGATTTGCGGAAATCAGAGTGTGCTGCCACAGAGCATTGTCTCTGGGGTGCGCACGCTGACGACCAACATCGTGCTGGAGATGGGCTATGCCACGGACTTGCACCGGGACGCCCTCATTGCCACGGCGGTGGTGCTGTTCGTGTTCATCCTCATCATCAATATCCTGTTTTCCCTGATGAAAAGGAGGGCGGGGGTATGAGTGTAGCTGGAAGGCTGGTGGCCTGGTTCCGCTCGTACCGGGGGCAGCCCTTGTCCCTAGTGCTGCGGCTTGCGATGCTGCTGTCGGTGGCGGCCACTGTGGGTATGCTGCTGCTTCTGCTGGGGCATATTCTGGTGCGGGGCGTTCCGGCCCTGCTGGAGTGCCTCCCGTCAATCTTCGCCTGGGAATACAACGGGGAGAATGTCTCCATGACACCGGCCATCGTCAACACGGTGCTGGTAACGCTGCTTTCTCTGCTGGCGGCGGTACCCCTGGGCATTGGGGCCGCCATCTATCTGGCGGAGTACGCCCCCCGGCGGAGTCGGCTGGTGCAGATAATCCAGCTGGCAACGGAAACCCTGGCGGGAATTCCTTCTATTATATATGGCTTGTTCGGCTACCTGCTGTTTGTGCTGGCCTTGGGCTTCGGCTATTCCCTGGGGGCTGGTGTGGTGACGCTGGCTTTGATGATTCTGCCCCTCATCATCAGGACGAGCCAGGAGGCATTGGAGTCGGTGCCGGACACCTTCCGTGAGGGGAGCTTCGGGCTGGGGGCAGGTAGACTGCGGACGGTGTTCCGGGTGGTGCTGCCCAGCGCCGTGCCGGGAATACTTGCCGGGGTGATTCTGGCGGTGGGAAGGATTGCAGGGGAGAGTGCCGCCCTAATCTTCACGGCGGGAACCTATGCCGCCGTGCCGGACAGCCTTGGTGACTCGGCCCGCACCCTCTCCGTCCACATATACGCACTGCTTTCGGAGGGCTTGTATACCCGTCAGGCTTACGCTACGGCGGTGGTGCTCCTGGTGGTGGTTGTTGGAATTAACGCCCTGTCTGCCTTTGTGGCGAGGAAGCTGGTCCGCCGCTAGTGGCTGGAAAAGGAGAAGAGATGGAAAAGATTCGAGTGGACGACATGCACCTGCACTATGGTGACTACCACGCCTTGAGGGGAGTAAGCATTTCATTTTCAGACAGGGAGATAACTGCCCTCATCGGGCCATCGGGCTGCGGAAAGTCCACCCTGCTCAAGTCCCTGAACCGCATGAACGACCTGGTGGACGGCTGTCGCATCCAGGGACGGGTTCTGCTGGACGGCCAGGACGTTTACGGTGGCATGGATGTGAACCTGCTGCGGCGCCGGGTGGGAATGGTCTTCCAGAAGCCGAACCCCTTTCCCATGAGCGTCTATGACAACATCGCCTATGGGCCACGTACCCACGGAGTCAAGGACCGGCGGCGGCTGGACGAGATTGTGGAAAAGTCCCTGCGGGATGCGGCCATCTGGGACGAGGTGAAGGACCGGCTGAAAAAGAGTGCCCTGGGACTTTCCGGGGGGCAGCAGCAGCGACTGTGCATTGCCCGTGCTTTGGCGGTGGAGCCGGAGGTACTGCTGATGGACGAGCCAACCTCCGCCCTGGACCCCATCTCCACCGCAAAGATTGAGGAGCTGGCCGTCCAGTTGAAGGGGCAATACACCATCGTCATGGTGACCCACAACATGCAGCAGGCGGTGCGTGTCTCGGACAAGACGGCCTTCTTCTTGCTGGGCGAGCTGGTGGAATTCGGCGGCACGGACCAGCTGTTTTCCATGCCCCAGGACAAGCGGACGGAGGACTATATCACGGGGCGCTTCGGTTAGTGGCGGCTCATTGTGTGGCCGAGGTATAGCCACCGATTTTGACAAGGAGGAGAAGATGAGAACAAAGCTCGACCAGATGCTGGAGGCTATGAACGTGGAGCTTGTGGATATGGGGAGGATGTGCCAGGAGGCTATTTCCTGTGCCATCCAGGGGATGCTCTCTGGTGATGAGGATATGACCCAACGGGCCTTTATCATGGAGCGAGCTCTTGACGAAAAAGAGCGGGAGGTTGAGCGGCTGTGTATGGAGCTCTTGCTCCGCCAGCAGCCGGTGGCCAAGGACCTGCGGATTGTCTCTGTGGCCCTGAAGATGATTCGGGACATGGAGCGCATCGGGGACCAGGCCATGGACATCGCGGAGATCGTGAGCTTCATGGGCGGCAAGGTCCCG
>CALEFI010000066.1 GCA_937876905.1 uncultured Treponema sp. | reverse complement strand
TGCCGTTTTCAAGCTGCTTTGGAAACTGCTTTCACTGTAGCCATTGCTGCCTATCGCCTCCTTGAACTTCTCCATCTTGTCCTCCACGGAGCCGCTGCCGGACTCCTTCTGCAATGTGGAGACGATGAGGCTGGCCGCAGCGAGGGTCAGGGTGGAGGCGTCGGCAGTGCTCAGAGTCTCAGCATCGCTCAGAATCGTCTCTATGGCGGTGGTGTCCATCGGCTCCGCCCCGTCGCAAAGGGTCTTCACTATGGCATCCACCGAGGCAGAGTCGGCGGACTCCTTGAGCTTGTCCACCATTCCGCCCAGCTGCTTTGTGGGGATGACGGCGGTGACACTGGCCTCAAGGATCTTTTCCTTGCTGGAGGAACTCAGGCTCCTTATCTCCTCCTGGTCACGCCCCGCCAGTTCGCTCAGCAGGGCGGCGGTCTTCTGGGGGTCGGTGGCCAGACGGTCGATATTCTCGGCCAGGTCCTGCGTCGATAGGGAGCCTAGCTGCCCGGAGATGTCGCGGGAGACCGTATACAGGGGCTTGGAAAACGCCTCGCAGGATGTCAGCAGGACTGCAAGAAACAGCAAACACAACAGGACGGATTGTCTTTTCATGGCACGCTCCTCACTGGCCGATTCTACCAGAAAAATTTCAAAAGGACAATGCAGATGACTTGATGAAGGCATATACACAGATTATCGGACAAGAACAGGAAAAAGCCCCGCAATTTCATGCGCGAAGGCTAAAACCCAGAGCTTTTGCAGGCAAGGCAGGGGCGGAACGCCTCGCACCAGTTCCGGCGGCTCACTTGCTCCCCGTTATCTCGTCAAGCAGGTCGCCCAGATTGTAGTCGCCGAAGGACAGCTTCTCCAAATCGTCCTTCCTGTTGGGCTTGCCCGCCCCCGCCATCCCCGTCAAGACCTGCGTGGTGCTCATGGCGACGGCGAGGCTGCTTGCCGTCGCCTCGCTGAATCCCGCACCGGTAAGACTATCCTTAAAATCCTTTTCGCTGCTGCCGGAGTTTGAACTGCTCATCTTCTCATTGAACTTTTTCAGCTTTTCCTCAACAGTACCAGCTCCAGACTCCTTCTTTATGGCAGAGACAACGAGGCTTGCCGCGGCAAGGGTCAGGGTGGTGGCATCGGCAGTCTCCAGGGTGGCCGAGTCCCGCAGGATTGTCTCCAGAGCCCTCGTGTCCACGTCGGGGGAGCCGCTGCACAGGGCATCCAGGACATCCTCGAAGCTGCCTCCGCCTGACGTCAGCTCATCCACCACAGCTCCCAGCTGGGAGGTGGGAAGGATGGCCGACACGCCCGCTCCAAGAATCTTCTCCTTGTCCTTGGCGGAAAGGCTGGAAATCTCGTCCTGGTCACGTCCAGCCAGCTCGTTCAGCAGGGTGGCGGTCTTCTGAGGATCGGTGGCCAGACGGTCGATATTCTCGGCCAGGTCCTGCGTAGACAGAGAGCCTAGCTGCCCGGAGATGTCGCGGGAGACCGTGTACAGGGGCTTGGAAAACGCCTCGCAGGATGCCAGCACGGCTGCGAGAAACAGCAAACACAACAGATCGGCGACTCTTTTCATGGCATACCTCCTTCACATTCGGGGACATCCTACCAGAAAAATGCCAGAAGGACAATGCAGAGGCAATGAATGCCCGACACGGCACGTGCCGCCCTGAGTTCGGGACATGCATCCTCCGCACAAATCAGGAAGCTGACAGAGACTGGAGGACAAGGCGGGGAAAAAGAGCTATACTTTACTGTATGACGGCTCTAATCAAGTGCACGGCATTGCTTGCCTTCTTGCTGCACGGGGCGCTCCTGTACGCAGGACAGGAAGAGTCCAGCGGAAAGGAAGACAGAGGCAGGACAGGCGGGGACTTCCTTACCCTGGGCCTCCTCAGCAGCGCCGACTCAATCAAGACATCGGTGAACCTGGAGGTGGGGCTCGTGGCATTCAGCGGCTCTCGGTTCCAGGTTCAAAGCTACACCTCCCTTTCCGGCGGAAAGGTCTTCGACGACAAGCCCGACCTGTACCAGCTGGCCCTGATGGAAAAGCTGACCTTCGGGCAAAGGGGCGGCTATGACGGAGGGATTTCCGCCAGCCGCTACGGCTTCTTCTTCGCCAGTTTCGGCTTCATGTCCTTCGACAGGAGCAAGGACAGCAAATTCCTCTTCTCCCCTCCCTATTTCTGGGAGATTGGCGGCGGTGCGGGAGCCAACATCAGGCTCAGCCAGGCAGTCGCCCTGGTAGCGGAGGTGGGAGGCGGCCTCCATGTAACGGGCGACGGGAAGGATGGCTTTGTGGAAAAACTACAGAAGGCGGGGTTCGGCAGGATGAGCCTGGGATTCAGGTATTATCTGTGAGGAAGGGGCAGTCCAGGTGAAGGCGGCTCCCGCAAAAAGGCTGGCGTGGAGCCAGCCTCTGCTTCGTCTATGTGGAAAACGGAGCTACAGGGTAATCTCAGGAGCGGCATAGGTACGGCCGCCCAAATCAGAGTCCAGCAGGTACAGGGCGCGGGAATCGCCTCCGAAAAGCTCCATCTTGGATATGAGCTCGTGGGTGTTGGCCTCCTCCTCCCCCTGCTCCTTTACGAACCAGTCCAGGAACTGCATGGTGCGGTAGTCCTTGACCTCCTCCGCGGCGGAATAAATCTCGTTGATTGCTGTGGTGACGCCACACTCATGGGCAAGGGCAAAGCGAAGGGGATCGTCGAGCTTTTCGTAGGTCTTGTTGGGACGGGAAATGGTGTCCAGCACCACCAGCTCGTTGTTGTTGTGCAAGTATTGGTACATCAGCATTCCGTGGTCAAGCTCCTCCTTGGCCTGAATTCTGAACCAATTCGCAAAGCCCTTGAGACCCTTGTGCTCATAGTAGTTGGAAAAATCAAGATACAGATAGGCGGAAAAGAATTCATTGTTCACCTGCTTGGTGAGCAATGACACAATCCTTGGATTAAGCATTACAAACCTCCATAACATTTGATAGTCTTTTGGATAAACCTGTCGCTCAAAATATACCTTTCTGAAAAAATAAAATCAAGTAAAGAAATATCCATTCTTGCCATCCTGTCTTCAAACTACATTCCGCACCAGCTGCAGCCTGTGGAAAATGCAAAGAAATATCTTCCCAAAACATGATTTCTCCTCTATACTATCGGCATGGCTAAACAAAAGATTCCTGCGACCCCTTCCATCCGGCGGCTTCCCTCCTACCTCCACCTCATCAAGCAGGTCCGCTCGGAGGGATACGAGTTCATATCCGGCACCGTCATCGCCCAGGAGCTGAACCTTGAGCCCATCCAGGTGCGGAAGGACCTGGCCATCACCGGCATCATCGGAAAGCCCAAGCGGGGATATCCGGTCGCACCGCTCATCGCCGCCATCGAGCACTTCCTCAGCTGGGACGATGCAAAAAAAGCCATAATCGTCGGCGCGGGCAACCTCGCCACGGCCCTGACCGGCTACGGGGAGTTCCGATACCACGGCCTGGACTTCCTGGCTGCCTTTGACAAGGACGCGCGGAAAATCGGCACCCAGATCCATGGTGTGCCTGTCTACTCCGTCGGCGACATGGCCGAAAGGGTCCGGGGGCATGGGGTTTCCCTGGCAATCCTCACCGTTCCGTCAACCTTCGCCCAGGAGACGGCCGACATAATCGTGGGGTCAGGCATCAAGGCAATCTGGAACTTCACCAACGCAAAGCTGAAGCTGCCCGACGATGTCGTCTGCCAGCAGGAGGATTTGACCTCTGGCTACGCCATGCTTTGCGTTATGATGGATTCCCTGCGGGAAAAGCCCGTAAAAGAATGAGCCGCAATCCTCCCGACTCCTCTTCTCCCCAAGACAAGACCGAATATCAGGCCCAGCTTTTGAGAAATCGCCTGGCAAAGCGCTTCCAGCATCTGAGAAAGTGGGCCCGACGGAGCGGTATAGGCTGCTACCGGCTCTACGACAAGGACATTCCAGAAATTCCCCTCGCCATCGACCTGTTCCACCTGCATGAATCGGACGATGGTACCGCAGGCCAGGACAAGACAGACCTCAAAGATGAGGATGGACGCACCTATCTTCGGCTCTACCTCTACCAGCGTCCCTATGAAAAGGAGCAGGCTTTGGAGGCGGCATGGCTTGATGCCATGGCCCAGACTGCGGCCCAGGTAGTGGGAATCGACGCCAGCCGGGTGATGGCCAAGACTAGGATGCGGCAGCGGGGATTGGAGCAATATAAAAAGGACGAGACAGGGTTCGCCGTCACCGGGGTGGTGGGAGAGCAAGGCCATAAATTCCTAGTGAACCTGAGCAGCTACCTTGACACGGGCCTCTTTATGGACCACCGCCCCCTACGCAAGCTTGTGGAATCCCAGGCGGGGGGAAAGGCGGTGCTGAACCTCTTCTGCTACACAGCATCGTTCTCTGTCTATGCCGCCGCAGGAGGAGCCAGCCGAGTGGATTCGGTGGACCTGTCCAACACCTACCTGGCATGGGGACAAAGGAATTTTTCCTTGAACGGACTGGATGGTGGCGAGTACCGGTTTATCAGAAGCGACGTGGCAACCTTCCTAAAAAGAACGAAGGACAGCTGGGACCTGATTGTGCTGGACCCACCCACCTTCTCCAATTCCAAGAGAACAAGGGACAGCCTGGACATAAACCGGGACTGGCCCAAGCTCGTAAACGACTGCCTCATGCACCTGAATCCCGGCGGAATCCTCTATTTTTCCACCAACAGCCAGCAATTGAAATTTTCCCCGGATCTGCTGATTCCGCCCCGCCCCGCCACAGTGGTACAGGCACAGGACATTACCACCGCCACCATCCCGGAAGACTTTCGGAACCAGAAAATCCACCGTTGCTGGAAAATAGGAGTGGAAGGCTAAGCCTGCCATTGCTGCAGATTCCCAAGACAGGGGAATGGGCAAAAAAAAGGCAATCCATCTCTGGATTGCCTCTGCCCGGAACAAGACTTGAACTTGCACACCCTTACGAGCTCTAGTACCTGAAACTAGCGTGTCTACCAATTCCACCATCCGGGCTTGATTTGATGAAAGTATGGTATCACCAATCACAGTTTTTGTCAACAGGAAAACAGGTCTTTTTAAGCATTTCCGCTCTCCACATCAAACCCAAAGCTAGCGCAGCACCTCCCCCTTATGCCACAGCTTTTCCAGCTCATAGAAACTGCGGGCGTCCTCCGACATCAGATGCACCACCACGGTTCCAATATCAATCAGGTTCCAGTCGTCCCCGTCGGGAATCTTTCTGTCCGCAACCCGAATCTCCATGTCATTGTCCCGCACGTAGTCCTTGACAATCTTGTACAGCCCCTTCCAATGGACAGAGCTATTTACCGTCACAATGACAAAATAGTCTGTCCAGCTATTGAGCTGGGAAACATCGATGACAACGACATCCCGCCCCTTTCCATCATCCATAAGCTGGGCAATCTCCAGCGCCTTTTCCTTCTCGCTCTTCATTTCCACCTCTCCTACCGCACGTAGCGGCCGTCAAAATCCCTTCCAAGAATGATGGTGAAGTCCACCCGGGACTCCGCCTCCATGCCGGCACTCTCCGGCAAGACCTCCTCTGTAATGATGTTGGAGCAACTGATGATGTCGCCGAGATTTTTGGCCACCTCGTCGTTGCCGATATGGTTGATAATCACCGTCTCCTCGTAGTCATTCCGGTCTGCATTGACGGAGCTCAGCACATCGAACCCAAAGCCCTGCAGTAGGATGGAGGTGTTCCGGGCCAGCCCCTGCACCGACGTGCCGTTCTGCACCTCAAGGACATAGATGCGGTCATAGACGGTGTCTCCAGCGGACACTAAGGAGCTCACCGTCTGCTTGAACAAGTCCTTCACCAGCTCACCGTCATAGAAGGGAAAAAGCAGGGACTTCCCGTCAACAATCCTGACGGAGCCGGTGATGCTCTTGGGATCCAGCCGCTCCGAATCGACATGGGCCACCGTCTCCAGCACAATCCGCAGGTCTCGCTCCTCCAGGTTTGCCCTGAACAAATCGCTGTACTCCTTGAAATTCTCCTCCCGGAACATGGTAAAGAGGTTCCTGTTCAAGGCGGCAAGAAGGGCAACCATTACATTCTGATACCGATCCTGCACCTCTACAGAGGTCTCATCCGGCTGTTGATAATACAGATAGGTGAGCACCTTGTCACCGTCCAGGTTGGTAAAGCCGGAGGGCAAAAGCCAGCGACTGCCGTCAGCTGCCACAAGGTCCACCGGATAGGGGACAAAGATTCTCATACCCCCCAGGAGGTCAGTCAAGACACTGAAATCATCCACGGAACAGACGATGGAAAAGGGGATGGTCTGTCCAGACAGAGCCTCTATCTCCTGACGGTAGGCATCAATTCCCTTCTCGTGGTAGATGGCGTCGATACGGTCTACCCTGCCCAAACTTCGGTAGATGGCGCCGGTGTTCCCTGGAATGTTAAAGAGGGCACCCCGCCCTGACACCGGATAATAGATGAACACATCAGTGAACAAAACCTTCTCGTGGTCCTCCAGCACAAAGAGAATCTTTATGGGCTCCTCGTTCTCGATTATCTCCGCCACCGGATTTACCTGCAGGGCAGTCACAACCACAATGGAGGTGATGATGATGATAAGGAATACGAGAAACAAGAAAATCATGCTCTTCTCGATCTTACCGCCACGTCTTTTTCTCATTTTTCCTTTTCCTTCAGAAAGGAAAGCATCTGCAGAGAGGCGGGTGCAATCTTCTTGCCCCTTTCCCTCAGATCCCTGACATTTTCCTCTAATACAAAAAGCAAGGCCTCGTCCAGAGCCATAGCATAAACTCTTTCCAGATACCCTTGGGTAACATAATCTCTACCCGGCTCTACCTTGTCTGCCACATACAAGACCTTTGCCAGATTTCCCATGCCTGGAGCGCCGAAGGTGTGGAGACGGACGGCCTCCAGGATGTCCTCCTCCTCCACAGCAAAGTCATTGCGCAGAACCGAGGCAGCTGCCCTCCCATGAAGCAATCCTGGCTTATCCCGCTCAAGCTTTCCCACCGGCTCTCCATCCAAGGTAGCCAGGGAAATTAGCAACTCTCCCTTCATCTCCTTGCAGATGTCATGGGCGAGTCCAGCAAAATAGCCACGTTGGGGATCAAGGCCGTGAATCTGACAAAGCTTTTCTGCCATTTGTGCCACCCGCACCGAGTGTTCATAGCGGGCATTTGACACCATACTCAGGGCATATTTCCGTACAAGTTCAGTTGTCTGTGCATCCATACAAATTTCCCTCGATAATATATCGAAAAACCGACTCTGGAACAAGATACCGCCAGGAACCGGACCCAGCAGAGCCTGCGGCGCGAATCTGGCTGGAGGAGACCGGCAGAACACCATTGTCCAGCTCAATATGTCGGTAGGGAAAGTCCTTGCGCTCACTGCCGTCCCAGCAGACACGACGGGCAAGGATGATGTCCGCCATTTCCGGCAGCTCCTGATAATGGCCCCAGTCCTCGAAGCCCTCCACCAAGTCATCTCCCATGATGAGGCCCAGTCTGCCTTCCAGCCGGCCAGCATATTTTTCTGTCAGACAAGCAATTGTATCATAGGTATAGGAGATGCCTCCCCGCTCCAGCTCGCAGGTGTCCACCTCAAAGCGACGGTTTCCCGCAATGGCAAGCCGCACCATCTCCAGCCGTTGCTCGCAGGTGGCTCCGGTTGCCAGCTCCTTGTGGGGGGGAAGGTTCACCGGCACAAAGAGAATCTTGTCGTAGCCCAAACGGTGGCACACCTCGTCTGCCAGCAGAAGATGTCCGATGTGGATGGGGTTAAAGCTTCCCCCCAGCATGGCAAGCCGCATGTTCAGTCCTCCTGATAATCGTCACCCGGATACTGGACGGGCTCCACATCGCAGACGGAGCGGCTCCTCATAAAGTCTGACTTGGCATCCTTTTCCTCAGCAGCCGCCCTTCCTGTGGTGGTACCCTTGTAGCCGGCCTCCTCCATCCGCTGCACCAGCGCCAGAATCTCCCGCCGCACCTGGTCAAGTCCACTGCGAGCAAAGATTGACAGGGGAATCACCACCTGCCCCGGCTCCTTCTGCTGGATGGCCTCCGCAATCATTCTGGCCCGCTCTGGGGCTCCCTCAGTGTCCATCTTGTTGCACAGAATCAGGCGGGGCTTCTGTGCCAGCTCCTTGGAAAAGCCCTCAAGCTCGGCTTGCAGGGTATCATAGGCAGTGAGGCAATCATCGTCGGAGCAGTCAATCATAAACAAAAGGCCAGCTGTCCGGGAAATATGCTTCAGGAATCGGATTCCCAATCCTGCCCCTTGGGATGCCCCCTCGATGATGCCTGGAATGTCAGCGATGATGATGTCACGCTCCGCATCGGCGTGAAGGACACCCAGATTGGGTATCTTTGTAGTAAAGGGATAGGGGGCGATTTTGGGGCGGGCATTGGTGAACAGGTCCAGCAGGGATGACTTTCCCGCATTGGGGAATCCCACCAGTCCCACGTCGGCCATAATGCTCAGCTCCACCCGAAGGCGGCGCACCTCACCGGGCTGACCCTCGTTGGCATGACGGGGAGCCTGGTTGGTGGACGACTTGAAGTGGGTATTTCCCCAGCCGCCGTTGCCGCCTTCTAGAAAGACAAAGAACTCGTCCTCTGCCTCCGTGGTAAACTCACGGATAAGCTCGCCAGTGTCATAGTCAAAGAGGGAGGTTCCCGGAGGCACGGGAATCACCACGTCGTCGCCATCCTTTCCGAAGCGGTTTGCCCCCTCGCCGTCACCTCCGTTGCGGGCCTTGAAGACCTGCTTGTACCGCATATGGGCCAGGGTCCGCAGGTTACGCTTGACATGGAACACCACGCTGCCGCCCTTGCCACCATCCCCGCCGGCAGGCCCGCCCATGGGAACATACTTTTCCCGCCGGAAGGCAACACAGCCATTGCCCCCCTTGCCGGACCGCACCTCGATTACCGCCTCATCTGCAAATTGAATCACAATTCCACCTATAAAAATACCCGAAGAAGGGTAAAACCTGCTTCGGGTACGTAGTCGGCAAACAAAAGTGTTATGACTTATGCCTCAACCGGTGCAATGGAAGCAAGCTTGCGCCCCTTGCGCTCGTGGTACACCACCGTTCCTGTGGCTGTAGCAAAGAGGGTGTCATCCTTTCCCCTTCCTACATTCTCACCGGGATGAATCTTTGTACCCCGCTGGCGAACCAAAATTGAACCGGCAGAAACAAATTGTCCGCCATACACCTTTACACCAAGATATTTAGGATTTGAGTCACGGCCATTTTTCGCACCGCTACCACCCTTCTTTCGTCCCATAGTATTCCTCCGCTTTATTCAGCAATTATTTCCGTAAAGGCCACATACTGCGGATACTCAGCCTGCAAGGATCCAAGTCCCGCCCGCAAAAAATCCGCTGTATATATCAACCGGGATTCATCACTAACCCCGTCCTGCACCTGGAACTCCAAGATACCCGGCTCAGGAGCATTTACCACAACTAACGCTCCGTAAGTATCCAGCAAAACCTGCAATGCTGTCCGCAGCAAAAGGGTAGCGGCAGCACACACAATGTCACAGCCAGCCGGAGCATATCCTGCATGGCCCTTCCCGCAACAGGAACGGAACCGACCGTCCCTACCACAGGTCAGGCCCACTTCCATCATTAGGCTACCACAATCTCCTGTACACGAATGGTGGTATACTCCTGGCGATGACCGATGGTCCGGTGGTAGTCCTTCTTGCTCTTGTACTTGTATACAATCACTTTCTTGTCCCGGAACGAATCCTCCACCACGGCCTTCACCTTGGCTCCCTTGACATAGGGAGCGCCCACACTGACAGAGCCATCATTGCTCACCAACAGAACGGTGTCTATCTCGATGCTGGCTCCCTTTTCGGCATCAATTTTGTCAACCTGAATCAGAGCGTCCTTCTCTGCCTTATACTGCTTGCCCTTATACTCTACAAGTGCGTACATCTACTACCTCTGCATTTCTATTTTCTGGGACAAAGTATCCCACCAACGCTCCGGTACTAACGGGACATACCGAAATCGTATTAATGATTGGAAATCATTATATCGAACTTAACACAATATAGTCAAGGGTAAAATTTCTAAACCATATAGTTTTAAATCCGATAATGACTTCCAGCTACATTGCCTCCAAAAAGGGAACCAGAATCAGCTCCAAGCCGCTCTCCAGCACCCGGCGAGTACAAGTGACCAGCAAAAGGCGGGCTCTCGCCAGCTCCCTGTTCTCTTGGACCAGGGCAAGGGCCGGACACTCGTGGTAAAAGCGGCTAAAGGCCTTGGCCACCTCATAGAGATAGCCAGCCAGCTGGGAGGGGTCAAGGTTCCGGGCCGCCTTCAGCAGAACAGCCGGATACTGCTCCAGCACCTTTACCAGCTCCCATTCAGCCTCGTGAACAAGAAGGGGGGCAGAGTCCCCGGCAGACAAGGCTTCCAATCCCATCTCTTGGGCCTTTTTCAAAATGGAGCAAATTCTCGCCCCCATGTACTGAAGGTAGGGGCCGGTATCACCATTGAAGGAGAGGGACTCCGTGGGATTGAACAGCATGTCCTTGGTGGGGGTTGCCTTCAGCAGGTAGTAATGGAGGGCTCCCAGGGCAATCCTCTCCGCTACTGCGGCAGGGTCTCCTACTGCCTCCTCACGGCCCTTGGCAGAAATCTCCTCCAAGGCGCCGTCCCTGAGACTGTTGATAAGGTCGTCAGCGTCCACCACTGTTCCCTCTCGACTTTTCATCTTGCCCTCCGGCAGGTTCACCATGCCGTAGGACAGGTGGTACAGCTGGTCCGCCCACTGATAGCCCAATTTTTTCAGCACATAGAACAGCACCTTAAAATGATACTGCTGTTCACTTCCCACCACGTAGACCAGCTGGTTAAAGGGCCAGTCACCGTGGCGGTAGATGGCAGTGCCAATGTCCTGGGTCATGTAGAGGGCGGTGCCGTCCTTCCGCAGCAGCACCTTCTTATCAAGATTGATTTCTTCCAGGTCAACCCAGACAGAACCATCCGTCTCTTTATAGAAGATTCCGTCCTCCAGCCCCTTGAGAATCTCGTCCCTGCCCTTCAGGTAGGTCTCGCTCTCGTAGTATAGCTTGTCAAAGGTGATACCTGTCCGCTGGTAGGTCTGGGTGATGCCCTGAATAGCCCAGTCGTTCATCTGCTTCCAGAGTTTATGCACCTCCTGGTCCCCCTGCTCCCACTTCACCAAGAGCTCCTGGGCCAGCTTTTCGGCAGAAGAATCCTCCTTGTGCCACTTGTCAAACTCAACGTAACAATCGCCTACAAAGCGGTCACTCTTGAGACCGAGACTTTCCGGGGTCTCCCCCTTTTCCTGGTGGAATGTCTGGTAGGCCAGCATGGACTTGCAGATGTGGACGCCACGGTTGTTGATGATGTTCACCTTGAAGACCTCCGCACCGGCTGCCTTGAGGATGCGAGAAATGCTTTCTCCCAGGGCGTCGTTCCGCAGGTGGCCCAGATGCAGGGGCTTGTTGGTGTTGGGACTGGAGAATTCCACCATAACCCGACGCCCCTCTAAGGGCTTTCTGTCGGCAGTTTTGCCCGCAGCAGACTCACCCTCCACCAAGGAACCGTACTGTTCCCTCTGTCTGGCAATCTTGTCCAGGATTGCAGCGATAGCCGCCGCCTTGTTCAGCTTTACATTGACGTAGGGACCTACGGCAGCAAAGGAGCCAACCTCAGCTGCCTGTTCCTGCTGCTGCACCAAGGTCACCACCTTCGCAGCGATGGCAGGGGGAGCCTGTCGGAAGGACTTGGCAAAGGGAAACAGGGGAATCCCTATGTCGCCCATGTCGGGATTCGGTGGTGTCTCCAGCACCAGTGCCTCCGCTGTAGTCACCTCCCCCACTCCCAATTCCCTGCCAAATGCATTCAATGCATCCGCCACCAAAAGCCGGCATTGCTCCTTCAAGTCAGCCATACTACCATCCTAAAAATAAACTTGGAGGGAATATACTATCAAAAAATGGGATTTTATTCTATAACATGCTCATTACCGAGCTGCCACTTTCAAATCAGTCGGCAGATGGGCTACCGGACAAAGGCCATCATGGTGGTAAAGTGCCGGAGCCTTTCCTCCAGGGCCATGTCTTCTGGCAAATGGGCAGTCTGGCGACGGAAGGAGCCCAAACGAGGATTGCAGCAGGTACAGTCGCTACAGCACAGAATGTTTTCCTCCAGCACGCCCAAATCCTGCAGCAGGTTCATGTTCGCCTGGGCCAGGGAAAGGCGGTCGGGAGAGATGATGCAGGAGGAGCCAAAATTGGCGGCAAAATACTGAATTCTCTCCGGCTCAACCTGGTAGCAGCAGGACTGGACATGGGGGCCAATCACCACGGAAAAGCCCTCCGGCCTGGCTCCGTACAAGCGGCCTGCCAGCTTGATGGCCTGAGCCGCAACGCCGGTTCCCTTCCAGCCGGAATGCACCACACCACGGCAGCCAGTTGCCTGGTGATACAAGTAAATCGGCAGGCAGTCCGCCACCGTCACCACCGGGACAAGCCCACTACATCTGGTAATAAGCCCATCACCCCGCCGCAGGTCCTCGGCCTCGGGATGGCTGCCAGCCCGCTCCAACAGCTTCGGTAGTCCCGTCTCATCCTCCTCCACAGCAAACACCACCTGAGAATGAATCAGCTCCACCGGCACGGAAACAGGCTGCCCCAAAGAAAAGCCCGAAGAGGAGGCACCTGCTCCACTAGCAGGCGATACAATCCCTTCCTGCATAAAGAAATCCCTGCGCCGGGAATTCTCCTCGCTCCAGCGGAAGCGCATGGAGCCTGCCGCCACCGTGGTGAGATAACAGCGGGGATGAGACTCATCCAGAGGCTGACCTTGGAAAAAAAATGGCAGGGACAGCAAATCATCCCTGTCGGAATTGGATAGGATGAAGGCGGAACCTTGTATCACCACAAGCTACCGGATTGTCTCTAAATCCTTGACAATCTTTAGAGCCTGCTCGAAGCCCAACTGCATGTCATCCAGCTTTTTGCGGAATTTCTCGTTGTGCTGGCCCTGGATTGACGACAGGTTGGACAGGGTGTCGTAGCGGGAATTCCTGGCCCCGGTGATGACACCCTTGAGAATCTGCTCCACGGAACGGGCGGCAGCGCACCACTGGGCCAAGATTAGGGCGGCATCAGTCTCCAGTGACTTCAGCAGGGAGTCCAGCTTCGCCTTGTCCTTTGGATTCAGCAGATTTTCCTTTACTAAATTCTCGAACATCAGGCCGCCCTCACCGTCAGGGGCAATGTTCGCCTTGAACTTGTTGAGCGAGGCCCGTTGCCTGTCGAGCTCGGTGCAGACGTCGGTCAACTCCACCAGATTCTCTTTTTGATAGAAGACACCCTCCACCATCAGAATCTTCAGGAGCTTCGCATAGTTGGGATACACCTCATCGTAGAAGGCGGAGATAAAGCCCAGCACATAGTCGTACATAAAGGAGATGCCGCCGAGAATCTGCCCCCAGGGCCTGTGTGGCAGGACAGGCAGCGACTTAAAGCCGAAGGTCCTGCGCATGACATCCTCCGCCAGATGCTTCTTCCTGTCGGAGATCCACTGGTCCCATTGCCGGTCGAAATTCCTGCGCCACGCCGCCTTGTACTTAACAAACCAGTCCTCGCTTCCCTCCGGCTTGTCCGGAACCCAGAAGGCGTCGAACCACGCCAAAGCTCCAATGGCCCGCAAGGGGACGGAGGAGATGAACATCTTGATGAGGGAGATGTTGGAGGCGGCCTCCTCCATATACCGGGACATCCTCCCGGCGAACTCGTCCCGGTTGGCCTCCGTCATGTTGAAAGAGAGGACGAAGAACGCCTCCAGCACCTCAGACTGGATGGTCTTGCCATGGCACAGCACCTTCGCAAACTGGGCGATCTCGCTCTTGATATTGTCGAAGGGACACACCATCTGGCCATTCTCCTCCGCAAAGGAGGAGAGCACCCGGTCAAACGGCAGGTGGACAAACTGCCGTATCCACTCCGTATTGCAGACCGCACTGTACAGGGCTGCCCGGTTGATTGACGGCATGGACTGGACGGTGGACTCAAGGTTGCGCACCATGGAAAGGCGCAGCTCGCTGGTGACCTCCCGGTCGAAGGGCAGTTTCTGGGGATTGATCTCCTCGTCTATCTTTCCGTTCACCTCCGGAGCGATGAGGGAAGAGAGGAACACATAGAACCCGCCCTGGTCGGCGTCGTAAATCTCTATGCCGTTCCTGAAGAATCCAGCGCACTTGGAAAGCTGCTCCATCTGGTCATAAAACACCTTCTGGAAGATGCGCTTGTTCATATCGATGAGTCCCGGCTCCTTCCTCTCAATCTCGTGCCCCTTCCGCATGAGTATATGGGCATTGTACAGGGTCTTTATGTCCGTGTTGGTGAAGATGGACTTGATTCTCAGAAGAATCCGGGTGAGAAAGGACTCGCCCTTCAACTGCAGCTCTATGTCTGGGACGACCTTCGGCCCCTTCATCTCGGCGGAGGCAAGGGACTGGCTTTCTGGATTGACAATGGCCTGCACCTTCTCCAGCATCGCCGCGCGCTCCGCCGGTGTGAGGGATACTACCATACGATCAAAAGATGAGTAGGAATCCATAATGTTATATTCTAGAGCAGAAAAAAACACCTGTCAACAGAGTTTTCCGAATTGCAGGCAAACCAGAACACTCTGAAAACAGGAATGTCACACATGCAGGAACCTTTTCACTCATTCTTGCCCGCTCCACAGCCTACCGTCTGGCCTTGAGGCCCCGCTTGAACTGGGGAATTCGGGCAGAGGCAGTGGTGCTCCAGGGGCTGGTCTCCCCCTGCCTCAAATATTGGTAGCCCAGGCCCGCAATCATGGCCCCGTTGTCGGTACAGAGCTTCAGGGGCGGAAAGATGCAGGTGAGCCCGCTGCGGGCAGCAAGCATCTCCCGAAGCCGTGAGTTGGCTGCCACCCCGCCGCCGGCCACAATGGTGGTGAGACCCGTGTCCTCCACCGCCCGAAGAATCCGTGTGACAAGAATCCGTACCGCCGTCTCCTGGAAGGCCGCCGCAATGTTCTCCGGTGTCTTGGGAAAGTCGGGGTTCCAGAACTGGTCAATCTGGTTGATGACGGCGGTCTTGAGGCCGGAATAGGACACATCGTAGCGGTGCTCCCCCTTGTGGAGGGAGGGAATAGGAAAGCTTGCGGCCTTGGGATTCCCCTCCTTGGCCAGCTTGTCGATGATGAGGCCGCCGGGATAGCCAAGACCGTAGAATTTTGCCACCTTGTCGAAGGCCTCACCGGGAGCGTCGTCCACGGTGGTACCCAGAACGGTGATGTCGTCAAAGCCAGCCACCCTGCAGATGATGCAGTGGCCGCCAGAAACCAGCAGTCCCAGGTAGGGATAGGAAATGTCTTGGAAAAGGTGGGCGGCATAGAGGTGGGCCAGCATGTGATTCACCGCGATGAAGGGCTTGTTCCGGGACCAGGCCAGGGTTTTGGCAAAGGTGAGGCCCACCAGCAGGGAACCCATGAGACCGGGCCGATTGGTGGCGGCAATACCGTCAATATCATCGAGGGTGAGACTCGCCTCGTCAAGGGCCTGCTGCACCACCGGCATAATCCACTCAGCGTGCTTGCGGCTGGCAATCTCCGGCACCACCCCATTGAACTGCTGGTGGAAGGGAATCTGGGTGGCCACCACATTGCTAAGGATGGTCCTGCCGTCCTCCACAATTGCCGCAGCCGTCTCGTCGCAGGAAGACTCAACCCCCAAAATTTTCATACAAACCTCCCACCGTTGAAAAGGAATAGCCTTGAGCTTTTAACACAGGATACAATTCTTCCATAATTTGCGCAAGATTGCCTCCCGACCACACGTGGCCGATCATGATGGCATAGCCCTTTCTGTTAGCCACCTCGACTCCCCGCTGGAGCTGCTCCAAGATGTCGGCACGATTCTGGGTGTTGTCCAAAAAGACATCCCGCTCCCAAATTTGGGCCCCCAGCTCCAGAGCTGCTTGGGGGGCAGCAGTAGCGGCGGTAGTACGGGAATCCAGGAAGAAGATGCCCTGCTTCTGGCAGATTTCTATTACCTTGCCAATCTTGACCTTAGACTCAGTGATGAGGGAGCCCTCGTGGTTGTTCATGCCCGCCACCGGCCCTATCTCCAGCAGATTCCTATGCACAATGGCATCAATCTCCGTAGTGGTCATTTCAGGGGTAATGGCCCCCGGACCTGGGTTCACCGAGAGGTTGACGGCCTGCATGGGCTGGTGGAGCAGCAGCTCGTGGCGGCCGGAGGCACGGACACGGCGGGCGGACTCCACGGAATAGGCCAGCTGGGGAAGAACCGCCACCGCCACAGGAAAGGGAAGATTCAGGTAGTGCTGGAGGTCAGAAAGATTCTGGCCACCATCATCAAGGACAAACACCAGGGTGGCACCGGGACGGGCAGCGGGAAAGGTGTAGTCCTTACCTACTGGAACGCTTTCCCCTGTAGATGGCTGGTCGGGAAGGATGTTTCCGAAGGAACTGTCCTTGCTCCCTGCGGCAAGATGTATGGTAGTAGAAGCCTTGCTGCCGGCAGAAGAATTTTCTGTGCCCCCCTTTTCCCCACCGGCTCCTTCCCCAACCAGCCGGTCTGCTACAGCCCCTTTCCTAGAGGCTGACTGCGCCGCCACAGTCCTCCGCCTTTCCGACTCCAAGGCACGCCGTTCGGCTGCCTCCAGCTGGGCCACCACCTGGGCAACGCCTACGTCCTGAGACAGGGGCAGAGCTGCCGACAGGCTCCCTTGCGAGGCGGATGACGGAGAGTTGGGAGCCACTGACCGGGGCGAAGTGAGGACGGCCACTGTCAGCATACAGGCGCAAACGGCCACGATGCTGGTGGCAAGTACAATCACCTGCCCTCTCTTCAATGTAACCTTGGGCTTCTTCTTTTTGGCCATTACTCAGTTTCCTCTTGCATTTTCTTGTAAATCAGGGAAAAGTACAGGGGACCACAACCGCCTGCAGTGTCAGGCAGAACATGGAAGCCCCGCTCCGTCAGCTCTGGCTCCGGCAGGGTGGCGCTACAAAATCGGGCAACGGACTCCGGTACCGATGGCAGCTCCCTGACAAGCTCCACATCGGCGAATTTGCCTTCCAGCCGGGCTACCACCCTGTCATTTTCCTCCGCAGACAGGGCGCAGGTGGCATAGAGCAGGAATCCACCGGGGCTCAGCATCCGATAGGCCGAGGACAGCAAGGCCCATTGGACAACGGCCAGGCTCTTGATTCGGGCGGGAGACCACTGCGCCAGATGGCGGGGGGAAGCCAGCACGTGCCGCTCCGAGGAGCAGGGGGCATCCAACAGGATCCGGTCAAAGACGTTTGCAGGATTTCGGCAGAGGGTGGCACCGTCCTTGCCACAGATAGAAACCCGCCGACGCACCGAATCCGTCATGTGCTGGTCCGCCACCCGTACCAACCGGGAAAGCCGCTCCTTGGAACGCTCGTTTGAAAGGAGGCTGGCATCAGCATCCATGAGGGAGGACAAAACCAGTGTCTTTCCACCGGGAGCGGCGCAAAGATCCAGCAGGAAGGAGGCTCCCACCACGGGCAGACTGACAGCGGCACGAATGCTGGCACTATCCAGATAATAGGCCGGACGGCCTGCCTCTGTCTGCCAGGCCACTGGCTCCGCCTCCTTCATCAGGGCTTGGCAAAGGGCAGGCCACCGCTGGCCGTACAGCTGGCTGTAATATGACTGGAATCCAACCTCTCCGTGAAGCCTGTCCTTTTCCCGCTTTCCCATGTCATTCCCTTTTCATCCTCAGTTCTTGAAGAACCTTTGTTCTTGAAGAACTTTGGTTCTTGAAGAACAAACGACACAAATATACCGATTATCGGCATAAAAGGCCGACATAATCAGTGTATGCCCAGATAAAATCAGCATAAGGCCCATGTGCTGGCCCGCCACAGGGCATCCATTTGAGGAGGATGGCAGGTAAAAGCCAGTCGTTCCCCAATAACCGGGTGGGTAAATTCCAGCTTGTAGGCGTGGAGCCGTATCCCGCCGCCACGCTCCGAGCGTCTGGCACCGTATTTCAAGTCTCCCTTGATGGGTCGGCCGTCTGCGGCAAGCTGACAGCGAATCTGGTGGCTTCGACCACTCATCGGCTCCACCAGCAGAAAGTCGTAGTTCTCCCCCTGCCCCACCACCTGATACCGCAGCCGGGCCCTTTTTGCCCCCTTGTATCCTGGGCCCACAATCCGAGCCCGTCGCCGCTTTGAGTCAAAGACCATGAGGCAGTCCAGCTGTCGCCAGGAGCCTGGCTCCATCCCAGTATTTTCCCAAAGGGCCTCGCCAGGGGCACTGCTCTGGCGCACTCGCTCTGTTACAGCACAGTAGGTCTTTTGGACGGCTCCACGGGCAAAGCTCTCTGACAGGGCGGATAGGGATTTTTCCGTCAGGGCAAGGATGCACAGTCCGCTGACCGGCCGGTCAAGCCGATGGACACACTGACAGCATTCCACACCATGCCCCAGGGCAGACTCGATTGCAGGGCGCATCCTCCTAGAGAGGGACTGCCAGGAATTATCCTGACAGACCTCCCCCATCCGTTTTACCACGACGGCCAAGTCATTGTCCAGAAATACAATATCATCAGAAAAGCTGTTTGCGGCATCACTCATTGCCCACCACCAAAGCCCAACCGGTACAGCTCCATTCCCTGCTGGTAGGCTGCATCCCACTCTTCCTGGCTCCACGGCCTCACTCCGGCATTCAGGAGCACCAGCCCACCTTCTCCCTGTCCTTCAGCCCCAGCGTTGACAGCTTGAAAGGTTAGAAGCCCCGCCTTTACCTTGGCAGCTATCACCCGCTCCACAGCCCTGTCCAGCACAGCAGCAAATTCCGGCTCGGTCTGGGCCCGCTCCAAAATCAGGCGCAGCACTGAACCGAATCGCTTTTCTGAAAGCATAATCACATCGATGCCTGCCTCCAGCGCAAGCATCACTGCCCGCTGTGGGGGAAAGCCATTCTGCTCCAGGGCCGCCATAAAAATATCGTCGGAGAGAATCAAGCCCTGGTAGCCAAAGTCCTCCCGCAGTGTCTGCGTCACCCAAAAATGCGAGAGGCAGGCAGGCGTGTCCGGGTCATGGGCGGCGGTTCTGGCGTGGGACATGAGGACCGCCCAGGGCTGCGAAGTCTGAAGGACACGGCGGAAGGGCTCCAGATAGAGTCGCTCCAGCTCCTGATGGCCCAGAGCAATTTCGGGCAGGCCTGAGTGGGGGTCATCATTGGTGTTGCCGGGAAAGTGCTTGGCCACCGCTATGAGTCCCTGACTCTGAAAACCATCGATGGCGGCCACGGCAAATTCCTCCATGACTCCAAGGGCACCAAAGCTGCGGCCCTCCAGAAAGGCACTGTTGTGCTGACTCTCCGCCTCTGACACCGGAGCAAGGTTCATCTGGAAGCCCAGCAAGCGCATCTGGGTGGACTGGGCGGCGTAGAGGCTGCGGGACTGGCTGGCGGAGAGGGTCTGGGCCACCCTCCGGGCAGAGGGCAAGGGGGAGGTAATGGAACGTAGGCGGGCAACGTCTCCTCCCTCTTGGTCCACCGCCAGCAGGGGCGCAACCATACCCCGCTGGCGGCTCCAGGTCTGGATGGAGGAGGTGAATTCCGCCACCTGGGCGGGGGTGGCCGCAACATTGTATGAAAAGAATAGATACCCGCCGGGCAGCAGCTCCTGCTCAGGAAGGTCTGCCCATTGGAAGGACTCGACGGGAGAAAAGCGGCTGTTTCCCTCAAGGTTCACCAGAAACAGCTGGCTATACCGGTCCACCGGGTCAAGGGACTGGACAAAGGAAGAGAGGGCTGCTTCCTCCTGCTTTTGTCGCCCCATGAGGGCCAGCTCCTCAGCTTTGGACTGAGCGGCAGCCTCCTGGGAAGCGGCCACTGGCAGGGAAGCACCGTCGCCTTCCCTGCCGCTGCAGGATAGGAGCGCCAGCATCAGGGCGAGCGCAGGAAGGCATTTTTGTCGGAAAACATGAGTCATATCCTAACTATAGCTGAAAGCGGCGTTTATTCCAAGCCGACTGTCCGTCCCAGACACTGCGACCAGGCATCTTGCCTCGCAAGGTCTTCCCTCGACAGCAGGACAAGAAAGGCGGAGCGTCCCACCCTGCCCGCCCAAGAATCCTTGACGGTATACGGATTTCAATGGTAGACTGATGGGACATTGCATCCTCTGGAGCCTTGAGTTTATGTTGAATGACAGTTTTGCATATTTGCCTCTTCTTGTAGCAGCTGCGACAGCCCTCATCGTCATCATCATCCTTGCAGCGGATCGGGAGCGCTACCGGCCGGCCGGCCTCTTCCTTTACATTGCCAGTGCCCTCCTTGTGGCGGCTGCGGCGGGCTACACCATTCTCAATCCCATGCTGTTTCCCCTGGCCACAGCCCTGGCCCTCTCCACGCTCCTCATGCTGCTGGCAGCTATCATCAACCGCCTTGCACGGGTGCGCAAGTCGTCGGAAAATCCTAATCAGCCGGCTGTCCAAGAAGAGGCAGAGCCCCAGGAGCCTGCTGCGCCCCCTGCTACGGGTGATGCGGCGGAGCTCATGGATGCAAGCAGAAGCTTTATTCTGACAGCATCGCAGATTCTTTCCAGGGACTGCGACCTCAGCCCCCTGCTGGATTTGGTCAACGACACCCTCATCAGGGAGACTGGCGCCAGTGGCGGAGCCATCCTCCTGGTGGACGAATTCCAGGAGGCCCTGGCAGTCAGGGCCTTTGCAGGGGACTTTCCCCCGCCCTACCAGCTGCCCGAAGACCTGCCCCACAAGGTGATACGCATCGAGACGAATTTCCGCTTTGCACAATTCCCCCTTGCCGAAACAATATTCGGAGCAGTGGCCAGCAGTGGGCAGGGCGAGCTGATTGCCGAGCCCCTTTCGGACAGCAGGATTGTCCAAAACGGTCCAGAGGAATTTCTCAGATGCGGCTCCTACCTCCTCCTGCCCCTGAAAATCCAGGGCATGGTCATTGGAGTGGCCGCCCTCGCCCGCCGCTTTGGTACTCCGGCATTCACCCAGAAGGATTACGACACAACGGACATGCTCTGCACCCTTGCCAGCGCTGCCATAAAGACCGTGTACTCCTATCAGGAGGCAATGGAGCGCACAAGCCTCCTCAAGGAGTCGGCCATCGCCAACAGGCTCCAGGAGACACTGCACCCCAAGTCCCTTCCTGCCGTTCCGGGACTTTCCCTTGGAGTCTTCCAGCAGCTCGCCAAAGGAATCTGCGGCGACTACTACGACATCATCCCCTCCAGAAAGGACAGAATTTCCTTCATCCTGGGCGATGTTGCAGGCAGGGGAATGACCTCCCTGCTGATCATGGTGATGCTGCGCTCCATGCTCAGGCTGACGGTGAACACCACCCAGAGTGCGGCCACCATCCTCTCCTGGGTCAACAGGGGAATTGCCGGAGAGACCAGCATGGACCACTTTGCCAGCGTCGCCCTCATCAACTACGACTCGGAGCGCCGCATGGTTCAGATTGCCACCGGCGGCACCATTCCCGTCATCCTGTACCGTGCCGCCACGGAGAAATTCAAGACAATCTCCTCCACAAGCGAGCCCCTGGGCGTGGAAAAATGGAGCGAGTACCAGGACAAGGAGCTCCCGGTCAGTCCCGGCGACATACTCATAGCCTATACGGACGGACTGATAGAAGCCCCCGGAGGCCGGGGCAGCCAGTACTCCAAGAGCAGGCTCCTGAAGGTGGTCTCCAAGCACATCCACCGCTCCGCCAGGGAGATTGCCAACTGCGTAAAGACCGACCTCATCGAATTCAGCGAAGGCAGCCATCAGCATGACGACCAAACATTGATGGTCATCAAAATCAAATAGTAAGGAGGGCCCCATGGAACTGAAGATGCGCAAGAGTGGCGAGATCTACATCATCGATGTTGACGGGGAGATGGACCTGTACAATTCATACAGGCTGAAGGAGCTGGTAATGAAGATGCTCGAAAAGGACGTGCGGCTCTTCATCATCAACCTGGAGCAGGTGCACTACATCGACTCCTCCGGCATCGGAGCCCTCATCTTCATCTGCTCCACCATCAAGAAGATGAACCTCAAGCTCTCCATCTGCAATGTCCATGGCTCGGTACGGCGGGTCATCGAGTTGACCAAGCTGACAGGCTACCTCCCCATGACCAGCAGCGTGGAGGAAGCCCTGCAGGAAATGAGCGAGTAAGGAGTGGGAGATGGAAAAAATCAAGGAGCTGCGCTCAGACGAAAATAATCTGCTTTTCGACAGGACCGGAATGCTGTACAAGGAGTTTCCCTCGGACTATCGCCAAATCAGGTACTTTACCCTCCTCATCGTGCAGGCCGCTCCGCTGGAAATCAAGGGAATCAACCTGTTGGAGCAGCAGATCAGCGAAATCATCAAGAATGCGGTAAAGCACGGAAACCAGTGCGACATCAGAAAGAAGGTGCGGGTCTGGTACTCCTTCAGTCCCACCCACGCCCACCTCATCGTGGAGGACGATGGCAAGGGATTCAAGGACCTGGAAAAATGGAACGAATTCAACCGCAGGCGACTGGAATGTCTGTACAGTCAGGATTTCGAGGAACTGGCAAACTACGTGTCCTTCCGAACCAGCCGCAGTGACGAGCATGACGGGGGAAACGCACTCTTTGCGGCCCTTGAGTACTGGGACGGAGGCTTTGTGTACAACGAAAGACGCAATGGCGTGGCCATGCTCAAAAGATTCCAGCAGCGTCGCCACGGAATCAAAGCCGAGGGAGAATAATTGGAACGTGCTCCTTACTGGAATTTGACCTCAAGGGGCCTGCCCTTGACTATCCTGCACCCCATTCCTCTGCTCCTATCCAAATAAATGCGACAGCACTCCGATGTTCTCCGGCGAGACTGCGGCCTGGTTTTCCGTCTGGATGGCGTTGAAGATTTCTTGGCGGAAGACCTTCACATTCTTGGGGGCCTCCACGCCAATCTTCACCTGGTCACCACGAATCTCTATGATAGTGACGGTAATCTCCTCGCCAATCCGTATCTTCTGGTTCATCTTTCGGGAGAGTATCAGCATAGGTTTCCCCGCTTCTTCATCTCGGCCAAAAGGTCGTGCTTGGTGCCCCACTTGGGGTCGGAAATCACCACCTGCAGGCACTTGTTGTTTTGTTTGTTTACGATGAGCGGTCCTTGCAGGTTCATGGTGACAGGATTTCCCTCGGCGGGAACCGTCAGAATGGCAAGGACAAAGACATCGGAGGGGGAGGACACCTGGATTCTTGAGAGAACCCGGTCATCCACATCCAGCTCATAGTCGTCACAAATCAGGAAGGGGTCAACCACCAGAAAGGCCAGGGCCTTCTTTTCCGTGGACTGAAGCCACAGGAAGGGCTCGTACTCGGACTCGAACAGCACGTAGTCCGTAAAGTCCTCGAACCCGAACAAGCCCTCCGGAAATGTAAGCCGCTGCTTTTCATCCACCGTGATAATGCCCTTGGCCTTTGTGTCTACTTCCATCTCCCCTTCCTACCTGAGATAGTTCAGCAAGGTGCTTGAGTACAGCTTGGCGGCGTTGCTCAGCGTGGCCTGATGGACGTACTCCATCATCTTCATGTCAGTAACCGCCTTGGTAAAGTCCAAGTCCCCCTCCCGACTGATCATGGAGGTGACATTCAGGGCAGTCAGAGAGTTGCGGCTGACGTTCTGCATGGCACGCTCGTACTCGGAGCCAGACTGGGCGATGCGAGCCACCAGGTTGTTCACAGAACCGTCGATTCCGCCAAGGACACGGCCGCCGATAGCCTCCTGGTCGCCGGTGAGCAGGGCATCCCGCAGGGCAATGACGCTGTCAAAGAGGGAGCCACCGGAGACACGAACGCTGTCCCCCAGGTTGTAGGGCGGCTGCTGGCTGGCATCCTGGATGAGGCCCAAATCCCTCAGTACAGTGCCGGACAGGTCCTGAAGCCACAGCTGGCGGGAGTCGGTGGTCTGAAGGTTCAAGCCGAAGGTAATGGGGTCAACGGAAGCCTTGACAGCGGCACCAGAGTCGTTGATCTTGGCGACGATGGCATACACATTGTCACCAGCGGTGAGGCTTATCTCCTGGCCATCAACGGAAATCACTCCGTCAGCAGGCACCCGGAAGGCGGATGCGTCACGACTTGAGTACAACTCCTGGGGCTGGGACCAGAACACCCTGTTTCCAGCGGAGGAGGTCTCCAGATAGGCCAGCTCGTCCACCTCGACCTTGTTGCCCTCCACATTTCCGTTGTAGCGGACGGCGGCAATCTTGGGTTCGGAGGCACCGGGGACGGTAGCCATCTCGATGTCAAAGGCGGTGCGGTTTGTCCGTGTCCCGGCAAACAGGGAGTTGCCGTCGGGACCGGTGGCATTGGCATTCTGCACCAGCTCCTCCAAAAGCTCGTCCACCTCGGTGGCCATGTTCTGCATGTCCTCCGGGGTGTAGGTTCCGTGGGCTCCGGTGATGGCCAGCTCCCGGATGCGATGCATAATCTCCAGCGACTGGTCCATGTAGCCCTCTGTCAAAGCCAGACGGTCAGTCAGCACCTGGGCATTTTTCTCAAAGGTCTGCACCCGGCCAAGGTAGGACTGGTAGCGGACCAGGTGGCCTGCAGCAAGGGGATCCTCCCGCAGGGACTGGAGCCGCTGCTGGCTGCTGAGCTGGTTGCTGGCCTGAGCCTTCCGGGACTCCTGCATACGCAGGCTGCCCTGCAGGTCATTGTTCATCATTGCGCTGCTCACTCTTCTCATATCTCACTTCCTTTGGGGCAGTCCCCGATTATACTCCAAGTCTATTGATGACGGTATCCAGCAGCTCGTCAATCACCGTGATAAAGCGGGCGGAGGCATTGTAGCCGTGCTGGAACTTGATGATGTTTGCCAGCTCCTCGTCGATGTTGACGCCGGAGATGGAGTCCCGCAGGGTCCGCAGGTCGGCCATAACCGTGTTCTGGCTCATCAGATTGATTTCGGCCTGCTCACCCTTGAGTCCCACATTGGTGACGGATTCGGCAAAATAATCGTCCAAGGTGCGGTAGCGACCAATCATCACCTGGGAGTTGCGGATGGAGGCAATCTCCGCGGCGGCACTGCTGTCGCCGCTCTCTCCATAGCCGGAGCCTGCGGGAAAGGAGGAGGCCACGGAGAGCACGTCACTGACTATGGCGGGGTTCACGGCGATGTAGGCGGAAGGATTGTGCACCGGGGAGACAGCGAACTGGGCCCCGTTCTCGGTGCCCGCACCAGCAAGCAGGTCAACGGCATTGGGCTGGCCGTAGTCGTAGGCATTGTCAGGGCCGGAGCCAGCCAGGATGCCGGAGTAGCCGGCAAGGAAGTGGCCGGAATCCTCCACGTGGCGAATCACAAAGTCAGGGTTGGCCGGATCCTGGGCGGTGGTGGCCTTCAGCACCAGATGGTTGTTGCGGTCGAGATAGGCCTTTACCTCCCCGTCAGAGTCGTTGATGCGGGCGATGACGGACTCCACGGTGTCGGTGGGATAGTAGGGCACGTCGATATTGCCGTCTTTTCCGGCAATGGTGATGGTTCCCTCAAGACCCACCTGCTCCTGGGGATTCAATGCGTGGGTGCCGGTAAGCCGGAAGATATAGGAGGAGTCCTCCGCACCGTCGCCGTCGCTGTCGTAGTTGCCCACCACGTTGGTGACAAAGGGCTGCTGCACAAAGAAGTCCAGTCCGCTGACGCTGTTGGCGCCCACGGCGTTACGGTGCACGTCGTTCACCAGGTCGGCAAAGTTCATGGTCATGGTGTTGAGCTCCTGGAGCTCGTTGCGCACGTCCACGTCCCGCAGCTCGATGAGGGCGCCCAGGGAGCCACCGGAAATCTGGGCAAGATTGCCCGTGTCCGCCCAAACCACCTGGCTGTAGGTATTGTTGTCCGTGGGGGAAATGGTGTCAAAGCTGCGGGCCACACCGCCCTGCACCAGCACCTGGCCGTCAAGGTGAACCATGAACTCATCGGGGTCACGCTGGTCAGTGGTGATGTTCACCAAGGAGGAAAGCTTTTCCACCATCAGGTCGCGGCGGTCCAGCAGGTCGTTGGGATTGTCGCCCATGGCCTTTACCCGGACAATCTCCTTGTTCAGCTCGGCAATCTGCTTGGTGTAGCTGTTCACCTGCTGGACGGTGCCCTCGATGTCGCCATTCAAAAGGGTTCCGATTCCTGCCAGGCTGTTTTCCCTCTGGCGGATGGAGTTCACCAGGGTTTCGCCACGGGACACGATTGACTGGCGGGCGGCCTGGGACTCAGGATACAGGGACAGCTCCTGCCACGCCTGCCAGAAGCTGTCCATATTGGAGCGGATGGAAACATCCTGGGGCTCGTTGTAAATCTGCTCCAGCATGACGTAGTATTTCTCACGGGTTGCCCAGTAGGACTCCTGGTTTGTCTGGGCGACAATGCGGGATTCCAGCAGCTCGTCCCGCACCCGGGCGATGCTTTCCACGGATACCCCCTGACCAATCTGTCCGGGACGCTCGGCACGGGTCAAATCCGGGCGGTACAGGGCGTCAAACTGACGCAGATGCACCCGCTGGCGGGAATATCCCTCCGTGTCCGCATTGGCGATGTTGTGTCCAGCCGTCTCGATGGAAGTGGTCTGAGCCATGAGGCTGCGCTTGCCAATCTCAATTCCTGCAAATGAAGAAGCCATCCTATACTCCTTTGACTATAATACGGTGTTAATCAGCAGATTCTCCGGCACCGGCTTCACCACGGAGCCAGTGCTGGAATACACGGTGTTGCGATTCTTGGGGATCACCGAGTCGAACACTTCCTGCAAAAATTCCTTGGTAATCCGTATGTAATCGTTCAAGGCATCATTCTCAACCTTGGAGGCTGACAATTTCCGCCGCACCTGATGAAGCACATCCTTCACCGCCGGACGCAAATCGTCAGGAAGCATCGTGGACACCTGATGCATGTCAGGCACCTTCTGGTCACCAGAGACGCCGCAAATCTGGCAGCACAGAGTCTCCCTCCGCACCTCCAGCTGGGCAAAGGTGTCTGTCAGCTCGTTGAGCTTGAACAGGTTTGTCTCCAAGTCAACCCACTGCTTTTCCGTCACTGCCGTGCGGACCAGCTTCTGCATCCCGATGATGGAGTCCAGCAACTGGTTCTGGGAAGTGAGGGTTGCCAACAGGTCCGCAGCCACATTCTTGTCCATAAGGGCATCCTCCCTGAATCCACAATTCTTCATTATTTTATCGGCAGGAGAGCAAAACTTCTTGACAAGGAAAAAAAGGGGCCCGATACAACGTACCGGACCCCACAAAAAGGAGAGGAGGATGCAGAAAACTAGAACATGCAGTGTGTGCGGCTGCAGACTTCTAAAGAAACTGCGGTGATTGTTGTTGCTCTTGCAATCTGTAAACCAAACCAACGGGGTACAGGAAGGTTACGAAAAAAAAGAAAAAAAATTGCTTTTTTTGGAGGACGATACACTGGAGAGTCATGTATGAAAATTGAAAGTTGAAAGTTGAAAATTGAAAATTGAAAACTCACTCCTCACTCCTCACACCTTCTTCCTCATTCCTCCCTTCTCACTGCTCGCGGCCCGTGCTATACTGAGTCCATGACACAGGCACGGCAGCGGCAGGCGGCAAAGGAATTTGCGGCATTCTGGAAGGACAGGGGAGACGAAAAGCAGGAGACCTCCCGATTTTGGATTGAGCTTCTGGGCGATGTGCTGGGAATCGTAAGCCCTGCCCGTTACATTGAATTTGAAAAGCCCGTGAAGCTCAGGCACACCGGCTTCATCGACGCATACATTTCCAGCACAAAGGTTTTGATTGAGCAGAAGGGTGCAAGGATCGACCTGGCCAAGCCCCAGGAGCAGTCCGACGGGGCGGCGCTCACGCCCTACCAGCAGGCCAAGCGCTACGCCGACGAGCTGCCCTACGATTTGCGCCCCCGCTGGATTGTGGTGAGCAATTTTGCGGAAATCCACGTCCATGACATGAACCAGCCCCACGCGGAGCCGGAGGTCATCCTGCTGGAGAGCCTGGAGAAGGAATTGTATCGCCTGCAATTTTTGGTGGACACAAAAAACGAACAAATCCGCCGTGAGGAAGAGATCAGCCTGCAGGCCGGCATTTTGGTGGGCAGGCTCTACGACGCCCTCATCAAGCAATACATTGAGCCGGATGAAGGCAGCTTCCGCTCCCTCAACATCCTCTGCGTCCGCCTGGTGTTCTGCTTCTACGCCGAGGATGCGGGGCTCTTCGAGACTCGGACAAGCTTTGAGGACTACATCAAGTCCTTCAGCCTGCCGAGCCTGCGGGACGCATTCATCAAGCTGTTCAAGGGCCTGGACACGGAGCTTGAGAATCGGGACAAGTACGACACCAGCCTGAGAGCCTTTCCCTATGTGAACGGAGGGCTCTTTGCCGCCGAGGACATCGAGATTCCCGGCTTCACCCAGGAAATCGTTGACGTGCTGGTGAAGGACTGCGCCCCCTTCAACTGGGCGGAGATCAGCCCCACGATTTTTGGTGCTGTATTTGAGTCCACCCTGAATCCCGACACACGCCGGACGGGAGGGATGCACTACACCAGCATCGAGAACATCCACAAGGTAATCGACCCGCTGTTTCTGGAGGGGCTGGAGGCTGAATTTGAAGAAATCTGCTCAACAAAGGCTGCAAAGGCAAAGTCTGACAAGCTCCACGCCTTCCAGGAAAGGCTGGGGAGCCTCAAGTTCCTGGACCCGGCCTGCGGCAGCGGCAACTTCCTCACCGAAACCTACCTGAGCCTGCGGCGGCTGGAGAACAGGGTCATCAGCATTTTGAACAAGGGCGAGAAGGTCCTGGGCTTCGACGAGTTCATCAAGGTGAAGATCAGCCAGTTCCACGGCATCGAGATAAACGACTTCGCCGTCACCGTGGCCAAGACCGCCCTGTGGATTGCCGAGAGCCAGATGATGGCGGAGACGGAGCGGATTGTGGGCGTGGGCCTGGATTTTCTGCCTCTGTCCACCGGCGCACTCATCGTGGAGGGCAATGCCCTTCGGATGGACTGGGAGACATTTGAAGTCCTTCCAGAAGGTGCAAATGTAATGTACGCAGACAAAACAAACATCTACAAAATCGACTCAGGAAGTCCGCTCATACTTTCTGAGCCGCCTGCAAAATATGGCGAGGTGAATATCGTCACAAAGGAGGTTGAGTTCAAGAATATTGAGGACTTGCAGGCACCGCAGACAGTTTCCGTCGAGTACGACTACATCATCGGGAACCCGCCCTTCGTGGGGTATGGTCTGCAATCGCCACGGCAAAAGGAGGACACTCTCCTTACGTATTGCGACGAAGACGGAAAGCCCTACAAGACCGCAGGAAAAATCGACTATGTTTCCAACTGGTATTTCAAGGCGGCGCAAACAATTTTCGGCAAAAAGACACGCTGCGCCTTTGTCTCCACCAACTCCATCACCCAGGGCGAGCAGGTTGCAAGCGTCTGGAAGCCAATCTTCCAGCGGTTCGACATCCATTTTGACTTTGCCTACCAGACGTTCCGATGGAGCAACGAGACCCTTGACAAGAAGCACATGGCGGCGGTGCACTGCGTGATAATCGGCTTTTCTGCATTCTCTGGGCGTGAAAAAGAAAAGGTCATTTTCGACTCAGTCGGGAACAGGAGGATTGCAGCACACATCAACCCCTATCTGATTGATGCCCCAGATATTTTCATTGAGAAGAGGAAAACGCCCTTGTGTGCGGTGTCAAAGATAAACAAGGGAAGCCAACCTACTGACGGCGGTAATTTGATTATAGAGGGGAAGGATTACGATGATTTTATTGCAAGGGAACCCAATGCAGTAAAATTTGTTCGGGAATTCATTGGTGCGGAGGAATTCATAAACAACAAGAAACGATATTGCCTGTGGCTTGTGGGTGCAAGTCCTTCAGAACTCAGGAAAATGCCTCTGGTTGCCAAGAGGATAGAAGCGGTGAAGACGATGAGACTGAAAAGTCCCAAGGAATCCACAAGGAACTGGGCTGCCTATCCCTATCTCTTTACCGAGAACAGGCAGCCGGAATCGGGGAACTACCTTTTGATTCCACGGGTTTCGTCAGAACGAAGAAAATATGTTCCCATCGGCTTCCTCTCGTCGGACATCATTGCCAGCGATGCGACACAAGTGGTTCCCGATGCCACGCTTTATGAATTTGGAATCCTTACCAGCAGCCTTCATAATATCTGGATGCGTGTTGTCTGTGGCCGCCTGAAAAGCGATTATCGTTATTCAAATGACATCGTCTACAACAACTTCCCTTGGCCAAATCCAACAGACGAGCAAAAGGCAAAAATCGAGCGAACGGCCCAAGCCATCCTGGACGCTCGTGCAAAATA
>CALEFI010000065.1 GCA_937876905.1 uncultured Treponema sp. | reverse complement strand
GGAAAAAAAAGGCTGGCCCTCCGGGGAGTGCCAGCCGCTGGTTGGCTGCACGATGGCTTAGGCCACCGTGTACACTGTCTCAAAGGTAGAGCTTTGCGGCTCCTTTCTCAGCCTCTTCGAGCGAAGGAACTGGGTGGTTATCCGTATCCTGTAGCTTCCTGCCTCCAATGTGCTTGGGATGACGCAGGCAAGGCGGGTGGAGGTGTTTGTTCCCATCTTGTCGGCAGTCAGCTTCACCGTCTTGTCCGGGTCGTCCACATTCTCGAAGTACAGTCCCACATCCCCGTGGTCTCCTGCCACCATGATCTTGGTGCCGGTCACCTCCAGGAAGCCTCCCTTGCTCAAGGTTTCTCCGCCGTGGCTTTCCAGGTCATGGACCTGTGTGATGGTGGGGCGGCTGGAATTCCCCTGGCGAATGACCGGCTTGAGCTTTGAAAGCTGCTCCTTGGCTGCCGGCACAGGAGTTGTAGAGAGCCCCACCACATGCCGTCCCGGCGTAAAGGTGTCGTTTTCGGAAAGGAACGCACCCTCCACCTTGGCGCTCGTTCGTGCGATGCCGTCATCCACCGTGAAGCCCTCGCTGATTCTTGCCAGCTTTGCCGCATTGAATGCCCTCGCTATCTCCGCCAGCTTGGCCGGAGACAGGCCGAAGTCATTGCCAGACAGGGCAAGGTCGGCGGCAAGATGCTCCAGGGTGCAGGTGCCCCTGGAAATGATGCGGGCGTAGTAAGTTTCAGTATTGTCCCTGGCGACCCGCATGTTGTTCTTGTACAAGGCGATGGGAAGATTTCCCTCCTTGTATTCTGGATTAGTTGACAGAAGATTATTTAAGTTCATAGGTAACTCCTAGTGATTTAAATAAAATTGCGATTAACATAGCTTGCATACCTCATGCTCTAGTTTAATCTGGCTCCAGGGACTCGCACAGCTAGTGCTGCCCTGCACGATATGTATTCCGACAGGAGAAGGCGTATAGCCATATCCTATACCCGATTCCCCTAGGCCGGCCGTTGTTCTGGCGGCTCCCAGCCGGATTGCCCGGACTCATCCGTTCATAGGCCAACCCTCCGTCAGTTTCCCGCCATCCCTCACCCTTGGTATTCCCGTGGCTTTGGCTTCGCTGTTCCGTATGCGGACGCTGAAGGCGGGGGAATCCTTGGTTTCAAATGCGGCGGGATATTTCTCCAGCTCTGGGCGGAGCCTGACGGGAAGCTTGTGGCCAAGCCGGCCTTCCAGCTCCTTGCCCAGCTGTGCGCCCAGCACCCATCCATCCTTGTCTTGCTGGCAGGTCGCTATGCTCTCCTCCAGCAACTTCCTGGACAGGAGGAATGGCAGGCTGGCCACAGCCTGCTGCTGCCGCATGTCCTGCCCCCTGGCTTGGGAAGTCGGCTCAGAAATGGAGGGCGCTTCCGTCAGGCGGAAGATGGACTTGATTTGCTTTGACACCCGCTCGTCCAGCAGGCTGGAAATGCTGACCACCTTGTCGGCCGCCTCCAGCAGCGCTTGGGATGCCCGGGTGGTGGCGGTGGCGGTCTTGAAGTCATAGTAGATGACAAATACCCGGACACCTTCTGCCTGCAGTCCCTTGACCACCGGAACCAAATCACCGTCACCGGCGTACAATACCAGGACATTGAAGCGCTCGTCACTTGGTTTGCTGAAAAAGCTCTTGGCCAGCTCAAAGGCTATGGTGGTGTCCACCGCCTCCTCTTTCAGGGCGGGATAGGGGCTGTGGCTGTCAAAGGAACGGAGGTTGAAGGTGGAGCGGGTGAACCCGGCCTCGTCCAGGGCCCGGTAGTAGGGCTGGTTCATCACGTCCAGCTGGGCATTGGATCCCATATACACCTTTTTGGCGGTGTATACGCAACGGAGCCCAGTCCCAGCCTCGACGACCGAGGCCAGATAGTCTGCCAATGCGACAAAATCCATCGAGTAGAACCGTTCCTCAATGCCATGCCCCGCCAAATGGGCGAAGCCCTTCCTCGTATAGTTGCCGTCAATGATGAACTCGGCACGAGCTATACCCTGCATGATTGCCTCCCAGATTTAGGTGGTTATAGCCAACTGGTTATAATCGACATAAATCGAATGTGCTGTATTCTGGGCTGAACACGCCCCTATGTCCTTAATATATCCATACGCCCGGAATAAGGCAAGTGTACGGGGGCATTTTCTTGTATGAGAATTCCCGTACCCCGGCATAAAATCCAACGAACATGTGGTTGGTTTGGGCAGGAAATTTGGTCTAGGCAGTTGGTCACTGCTCTTGTCTCAGATCCAGCACTGTTTCCAGGGGCAGGCCGGTACAATCAACTATAAGGGAAATATTGATTCCATTGCAAAGCATAGATTTGGCTGTCTCCAGCGCCTTCTGGTAGGCACCACGCTCCAGCCCGATTGAGATGCCCTCCTGGTAGCCGTCCTGCCGGCACTCCATCATGCGGGATG